>CAZSET010000096.1:0-14324 GCA_964605915.1 uncultured candidatus Brocadiaceae bacterium
GTCTCGTAACCAGTTTGTGCCCAAGTGGTTACAGCACATCAACTGTCCCCTCTGAACTGTGCATCGTCACGAAGACATGATCTGTCCTGCAAGAACAGGCTGGCACGGTTCCAGGGGCTGGCTGGCCTTTCGCGGCGCTGGACATGGGGCGGCTGAGGTGGTAGACCACAAGCATCGAGGAGCAGCGGAAGACGGGTCGGAGGCAAGGCTGGTAGAAGTGGGCGCCAACTGCGCTCCTGATTGCGCTCCGTGTCGGGGAGGGATTACCTGTCAGCTTCACGTGCGCCCGTGCGGTCGCGGTCGCTCACGCGCGGAGCCAAGCCAGCGTGCGCGGGTGATCGGGCGACGTCGCCCGCCAGACAGCGCGGCGGGCAAGCCCGGGCGTACGGGCCCGTCCGCCCTCGGCCTTCAGGTTCCTCGCGCAATGCGCGCCTGCCAGAGCCAGGGCTGACATCACGTCCTCGTCCAGTCCCGGCTAGATCAGTCGGCGGAATCAGCAGGCCGCTGATCGGGAGCCCGGCCGAGCCGGCAGACGCTGACCATGACGGCCAGCCCCCCGCCCGAGGTCGCCTCGCCCACGGACCGGGAGTACATCACGCACAGCCCGTCGCGCGCGTCCTGATTGACGTTCGGATACCAGTTGTGCACCGTGCCGGGCTGGCTCACCAGAACCGGTTCGCCCCGCCACTGCGCCCCGTCGAAGCGTCGCGCGTACAGCTCCCCGGTGCGTTCGCGCGCGTCCCTGCCCACCTGCCTCTCCAGGCCGTAGGTGATGACCAGGCCATAGGGTGTCGTCGAGCTGTCCACGCTGAGGGCGCAGGTGAACACGCCCGCTGCGAGCTCTCGCCCGGGTTCGGAAAGCCCGGGCTGCCAGTCCTCGGTGCGATACGGCGAATCGAGGAGGCGGTAGCGAAGGGCGCCCTCCCCGTCCACGTAGAGGAGGTGAAGCCTCGCCTGCGTGGGGTCGAACTCGAGGGCCAGCCGCCTGTCGTCGCCGGCGACAGTCGTCATGTCGTCCGAGATGAGGACGGCTTCCGCCCCCCATGCGCGGCCATCGTACAGGTTGCCGTAAAGCTTGCCATGTTCGGTGAGCACTGAAGCTGCGTAGAGCTTCCCCTGGTCAAGCGCCGCGGCGTCGAGCGCATGCCTGCTCCGCACGGCCATGCACACGGTCTGCTCTGTCCACTCGCTGATGTCATTCGCCCTGACGGTGCGGTGGGTCACGCCCTGTTGGGACTCGCGCGTGAAGACCCAGAAGTGCCCCGCCGTGTCCTCGACGAGGTTGCCATAGTCGGGGGTGAAGCCCGGGTTGACGTCCTCCAGCCAGCGGATCGTCCGGCCTTCGATCCGGCCCTTCTTGATCCTGCCCTCATGGGTGTACTCACCCCTCCTGGCGGGGTCCTTGGCATACGGCGCGTTCACGTCGTAGCGGCCCAACGGATAGAGGGCATGGCTCACGTAGACCGTCTCGCCCGCCTTGAGCAGGTCGAAGCTGGTGGAGCCGTTGGGCGCCGTAGCCACGGGTTCGTCGGCCCGCTGCCAGGTTCTTCCGGCATCCTCGGAAGTCTGATACACGAAGTCCTTGCCGTCGCTGTAGAAGACGAACCAGACGCCGTCGTGGACGAAGGTCTTGTGCTGGAACTGGCGGGTCGTGCAGTGATAGTGGTCGACTGACGGCTCGACCTCGCGGACGTTCACTTCAGAGGCGTGTTCGCCCATGCCCTGATCGTCCATCGGTGGTGCTCCGCCCAGGTCGTAGGTGATCTCCAGGTAAGGCCGGTAGCCCAACGGTCCCTCGCGCGACACCAGGTGCGGACACGGGCCGATTGCCACGTTCTCGATCCGCCATCCGTAGTTCAGGTCGGGATTATCGAACCAGAACCGCACCGCATCGAGCATGCCGGCGCCGCTGATGGCCAACCCGCCGTATCTGCCGAAGGTGACTCCGCCCGTGCCCTCGACCGAGAAGCCGGTATCGTTCGCGGCGTCGTAATCCTCCCTGGACTGGCCTTCGACGCCACGGGTCCTGGCGGTGGCACAAGGCGCATTCCATTTCTTGACGCCATGCTTCGTCCATGCGCCGCACACGGTTCCATGGTCGGCCACGTCCTGCCATTTAGAGGTGGTGCCCTCGACCCAGTCCATCAGGATCCGCCGCGCCTCGAAGCGGGAGTCGCTGGCCTGGCCGTCGGCATGGTCGCTGCTGTAGTAGAGGCAGAGCCGCGCGTCAGTTATCTGGCGGCTTGAGGAGACCCCGAGTGACTTGAGCATCGGCACGAAGTCGAACTGGATGAGCGTCGCACGGATGGCGTGATACCTGGCCTCGACGTGCGAGAGAATGAGACTGGCAGTGCCGCCGGTATTCGCCTCGACATGAGTGTCCATGATGTCCGCATCTTTGGATGGGACACGCCGGTCTGCTGAGGAGCCCGAACCTAGCCTGACCCTTGCCGCCCCCGGCTGTGCCGCCCAGGACGGGGGCGCAGACAGAACCAGAACCATGGCAAGGACTGCCGTGATGATTCGCATCGTTACGCCTCCTCCGGGCTCTCCGCCGCTCAATGCCTTACCAGCGGCAATACGTCCCTACGGCGCCCCCGTCGAGGCGAACATAATATCCAGGGGCGGCTTGGGGCCCGTTCCCTTCAGGTAGAGGACGCCGATGCCGTCCCGCACGTCGGCGTTCATGTTTGGATACCAGTTGTCCTCCGTCTCCGGTTCGCTCACGAGCACAGGTTCGGTCCACGAGCGGCCGTCGAAGCGCTGAAGATAGAGAGCACCGTAGGTGTTCCGCAGGTCCCCTTTGTCCTCGAAGAGCGTCTTGCCGAACAGCACGTACACGTGGGCGGGCTGGTGCGACGTGTCGAGGCTCAGCACGGTGGTGAACGTCTTGAACGGCTGGAGCCTCATAGGCGCCGACCAGTCGTCCACACCGTATGGCGTCCCGGCACTGCGATACCAGAGGCCCCCCTCGGCGTCGACGTAGGCCAGGTGGATCACCTTCGCCTCCTTGTCGAAGGCAGCGCACATCCGCCGATCGGTGCCGGCCCAGGCCGACATGCCTGCGGCCAGCTCGGCGTCCTGCTCGCCCCAGCTCCGGCCACCGAACAGGTTGCCGTAGAGCTTGCCCACGCCGTCTACGGTCATCATGCTGAGGACGTAGCTCTTCCCGTCTTCTAGGGCCAGATTCTCGTGGACGGTGCTCCCGGTCACCTTCCAGGACTCGTCGCCGGGCGTGAACACTGCGCCCGTGTGGTGGATGCAGCGCACGTCGGGGCCCCATTCGGAGATGTCGTTCGGGCGCAGGCTGCGCTTCCACAGTACCTCCGTGCCCACTACCTCGCCTTCCTCGTTGCGGATCACGGCCCGGCCCGTCATGGTAAAGTGGCCCTCGGAGTCGCGCTTCAGGTCGGGGTAGTAGCCGAGCCGCGTGTCCAGCCTGTGCGGCGCATCCCATCGGATCGACTGACCCGAGATGGTGCCCCGGCAGACGAAGCTGTCGAAGACCCACGCGGGCGCCGGCTCAACAAGCACGGTGTAGAACGTGTGGATCGTGTCCCCCTCGATCAGGTGGCTGCGGCTGGCCTGGGGCGCTTCAGTGGCCGTCCACGTCTCGCCGTCTGCCGAAAAGTGGTAGGTGTTCGGATCGCCGCGGAAGACCAGCCACCCGCCGTCCCGCGGGAACACCAGGCGGATCGTGCCGCGCGTGGTGGAATGGTATCCCCCGAGGGTGACGGCGACCTTGGAGTGCTCGAACGTCGGTGGCCACGAGAGCGTCTCGTCCTCCGCCGCGGCCGACTGCATGAAGAGCAAGCTCGACGTCACAGCGAGGAGCATGAGATGGAACATGCTGCCCCCTCCTCTGCCAGGAAAGCGGGCACTGCAGCGCCGGTGGGGCTCGCCCGGGCTCCGGCCCCCGCCGCGTGCCTAAGATGACCTTCTGACGGCACTATTGTACGGACTGCAGTGCACAGCCGCAACACCGTTCTGCAGAGAGCTGCCCTGGTCCTGTCTGCGCCCCCGTCCTCGGCGGCACAGCCGGCGCGGCAAGGGTCGGGCTAGGTTCGGCCCTATGCCGCTCGAATCGGACAGGAAGGTCCACGAGCATCTGGATGACCGGGGCAGCCTGTCATTGAGACGCCGCTGGCCGACGTGGTGGAATTCCTCCACGCCCTCCGGCACACCTTCGGCACCCACCTGAGCAAGAACGGCATAGCGCCGCGGACGACGCAGGGCGCCATGCGGCGCTCTCCCCTCGACCTCACCATGGACTTCTACACGGACCCCAGCCTGCTGGACGTGGCGGACGCGCTGGAAGCGCTGCCGGAGTTGTCCCTGCCCCCTGCTGGAAGGCCAGCGAATGAGATAGGCACCTGATCGGCAAACTCAGAGGCGCCTTGCTGGTCAGAGGGCCCCTCAATACGGCTATGGTGTGCGGAGCCGAGGCGCTCGTGCCGTGCCGGCCCGCGCGGGGGGGTGGCACATGGGCGGCCGTGGGTCGAGGGAAAGCCAGCTTCCAAAGGCCCCGAACACAACACGCGCTCAACAGCCCGTCCTTCCGTTACCGCGACGATCATCGCAAAGGAGCGCTTCTTGGTACCCGTTACAGCTGCCGAACAAGGCCGTGGCAGGCAGCGGCGACTCAGAGCTGCCGGTCTGTCGCCAGCCCTGCCAACTAGAGGGTCCAGAATGGATCTCCTGCTCAGCAGGGAGCTAGACTGGACCGCAGGATACTGGTAGTGTGCGCCTATCGTCGGCAAGGGATTCAGTTGTCCGAGCGACGGCGGATTCGGGGTCGGCGCGGTTCCCATCCGCCGTGCATTTCATCTGGCTACAGGAAGAAGGCCGTGACCGAGAAGCGAATTGACGTGAAGCGATTGGAACGCCTTATGGTCAGAGCGTTGTGCGCCCTTGGCGTGGCTCCTGCCGATGCGAAGGCCATGGCATGGGTCTACTCCGTGATGACCCTCCGAGGAGTTGGCCATCACGATGTTACGGGGTTCCCCAACCTGCTGCAGAGCCTACAAGACGGCGTGTTCAACGCGAGTCCATGCGTGGCGACCGAGGTCGACCAGGGCGCCATGGCCGTCATGGACGGCGACAATGCACCAGGACCCCTCGCCGCGTACCGGATGATGGAGAAGGCCATCGACAAAGCGCGCCAGTACGGCGTGGGCCTGGTGTGTATCAGGAACAGCAACCACTTCGTGGGGGCTGCGCCATATGCGCTCTTGGCGGCTGAGCATGGCATGCTCGGACTTGTCGCAAGCAACACAGGCCTCTGCATGGGAACTGGTGCATCCAGCGATCGAGCGATAGGGAACAACCCGTGGGGCTTCGCCGTCAACACCGGGGCAGGACATCCCCTGCTCCTCGACATCTGCAACGCGTACGCCTCATACGGCAAGCTGGCCGAGCACGCGAAGAGCGGGCAGCCCATCCCCGCGACGTGGGGCATGGATGCGCACGGTCGTCGCACCACCAGGCCCGAGCGAGTAATCAAGGGCGGCGTCCCGCTGCCGATCGGCGGCCACAAGGGCTTCGGCATCGCCGTGCTGGTGGAGATCCTGACCGGAGTCCTCAGCGGAGGGGCCATCACTGACGAGATAGGGCCCGGCGGGGATAACTCTTCCCAGGTAGCGCTCGCCATTGACGTCGAGCATTTCATGCCGATGAGGCGATTCAAGGCCCGGACGAAGCGCATGATCGATCACCTGAAGGGACACCCGCTGCTGGACCCCGAGCGGCCAACGACCATGCCCGGGGATAGGTCCCACGCTGCTCGACAGAAACTCAGGCGAACGGGCGTCATCCTGGATGGGAAGACCGTTGAGAGCCTCAATCGATGGTTGGGGAGACTGGGCATCCGTGCAAGGCTCTGACCGTGCTGGCAGTTGCCATGACGACGGGCATCCTGCCTGCCTACACGGGCCGGCGGGGCCGTCAGTAGAGCGAGAACCATCTTACCGCTCGCCGGTCGTCTGCCCTGGCGCGTCTGCTCAGGGGCACCTCTGGCAGATTCTCGATCGCCGGCGCCACATGGAGCGGGGACTGCACAGAGCGAAGAGAGCGTCCTTCAGAACTTGTGCCCCCGGGAGGCAGCCTGTCAACTCAGATATCGTTCAGGCCGCATCACCCAGAGCCCACTGGCCTACTGCCCGCGCATACTCATGGGCCTGCCTGCTGTTCCACAACGACTTGCCAGTGTTCCTGAGGACGCCGAGGCTGCACCTTCAGGTAGAACGAGCCCGGCCTGTGAACGTACGTTTCCCCAGAAGCTTCACGAGTGTTCTCGTCGACAAGCGTCTCTATGGGATCCTCCTGGGCTGGGCTGCAGAGCATGATCTTGAAGTTCCACCCACGTTCCGCCTTCTTGGCCCACCGGACGCGCCATCCCCGCTCCGTGGTGAACGCCTCGGTTGCCTTCGGCCCTTGGCCTTCCCAGCGGCCGATTCTGGTCCACTTGTGCTCAGCGGCTAGCTTCAGTTCGAGCTTCGCGCCGCTGATGGACCAACGGACGCCATATGGTTCAAGAACGCGACGAAGGGCTTCTCCCACCGTCACCTCGTCTAGGTTCGGCCTTATGTACTTCCTCGCCAACGTGCCCAGCCTATCTCCAGTGTCCTTCAAGGAGTGTGTCAGGCCAGCCTGGCGAGCGATCTCGTCTACCGCGAACTGGATGCTGATCCGGTCCTGCCGCCCTCGTGTACGCGGCGCGTATGGCTCCTTCAGCGTCACACGCGCGTCAAGCTTGGCAGGCAGCCCGTGCCCGCTCACTTTTCTCATTACCTTGTCCGCGAAGCCACGTGGCGAGAGACGGCGCAGGTCGATATAGGCAATAGTGGAGGGGAGACCTGGCAGCTCTGTGTTGTCGAACCTTGCCGGTAGGATATACTCTCCCTTCTGCGCTACCTGTCGCTCCAGTGCAGCTCGACGTTCGGCTGTCGGCCAGACCTTCTCGGCATACTGGCGTGACACGAACACCACGCAGTACTTCCCCTCTTTGCTGTAGATCTCATGCAGACGCTCGGCGAGGTCCTTACCCCAGAGCTTTACGTCCTCGAACGCATCGTAGAACACCTATAGGCCCTGCCGTCGCAGTATCTCGGCGACTTCTTCCACATATTCGCGCTGTTCCCCCGCGAAGGACAGGACAACGTCGTACTCGTAGCCTGAGGCATCAGATTGCGGAGTGGTGGCCGGCGCGCCCGTCTCTGCGTGCGGGTGCTCCCCTGAGGGACTGACCGCGTGCTTCTCGGCTGCATCCCACCCAGCCATCGTTAGGGAGATCCGCATCGCCCCTCGGGTGCTTCCCTGGCCTTCGACGAGCCCCCGACCCTCCAGACTTCGGATGAAGCGGGCCATGCCGTCGCTGTCCTTCGCGAAGCAGTACGCGTGGGCTTGACCGTGCCGCAGTTCCACTATCCCGTCGAAGTCCCCCTGCAAGACGCGTAGGTTCGAGATGGTGCGCGACACTCTATCAGTAAGCGTATGCGGATAAGCTGCAACTGCTTCTTCCAGAGTGGCTGTACGGGGGTAATCCCTAGGATGCTCATCGAACGTCGGC
This sequence comes from uncultured candidatus Brocadiaceae bacterium, assembly GCA_964605915.1. Classification (GTDB taxonomy): domain Bacteria; phylum Planctomycetota; class Brocadiia; order SM23-32; family SM23-32; genus DAOVRD01. The sequence goes on from CAZSET010000096.1 coordinate 7,568, forward strand.
ACAATGCCTCGGAGGTTCTGCTCCTTGATGAAGGCTGCTGCCTTAGGGGCCGTGCCCGGATCGTCTGTCTGCCGTTCCAGTTCCGCCATCGCCGACTCCGTGCAGCGGAAATCGCCGCACACCGAACAGCTCACCATGCTGAGACTGACGGAGTCCACGGTACGCTCTGCCTCGCGTCTGCAGATCGGGCAGCTTGCCATCGCGCGGTTCCTTTCCCCAACTGCACGAGTACGGAGACCCCGATGTGAAACAACAGCACGCGCCACTATAAGGATAAGCTTACCACAGTTGGCCGTCAACTCGTTTCTGAGCCAAGCAGCAGAGCTATGGTGCCTGGCACAGAGCGAGCAAAGCCAAGGCAAAGGCCCCACTTACGGCTCGAAAGGGCTGCCCGAAGGCGATAGGATTCTGGCAGGTATGCTGCCAGTGGGGGTAGGGGAGATGGCCAGGAGAGCGAGAAAGAAGGCCAGAGCGGAGGACTACAGGCACGCGGAAGCCCACAGCCCGATGCGGTCTGACGTGGGTACGCAGGCGCAGTTCCGCAAGAAAAAGCCGCCTCCCACCTGGGCCGTCCGCGGCGCTACGCTGTTCTTGCTGAAGTGGGTGCCGAAGGTGTGGCGTAGCGCGTGGAAGTCCACAGTGCGCCCGCGCTCGCCCTTCTTCAGTATGCTGGCCGCCTGAAGGTCGCGGTCGAAGGTCTTCATCATGTCGCGGGGGACAGCGAAGAGCGGCTCGTCATGCAGCAGCCGCAAGGGCACGGGCTTCTCGCTCAGCCGGGCCAGTTCCTGGCCCGAGGCCAGCTTCTGCTCGATCCAGTTCGGCATCGACGGCCTGTTGACAGTCTCGGGCGAGTTGACGCAGGGCGGGCGGAGGGATACATTGCGGCCGACGAGGCAGGAGGGATCGGCTCGGCTGTCGATCGTGACGGATGGACGGAGTGGCGCCACATCCCGTCCGCCGGCAGTGGCTGCCCGGGACGCCAGTTTCCGACCGACGCTACCAGGAGAAGCAGGTCCGCTATGGGGGCGCGTCTTCGAGTGAGTCGAAGGGCCTGCGGGCGATCAGGGCAACGCCTGCATGGCGCGGGAAAGGAATCTGGCTGCAGGGCATCTCGCTTTTTGAGCGTGGTCCAGGAGGATGGGTGATGCTGTGGACTGCCGTGTTGGTCGGACTTCTGCTGACTGTGGTGCTCGTCGCCAACCTGGCCGACGGATGCGAAGGCATTGACCTGTATGCCATGCAGGCGTGGGACATCGTGGTTGCGAGCGATGCCAGCCCCAGCGAAGTCTACGCCGGCGAGGAGTTTCGCGACCACTTCAGTCGTGCGACGGGCATCCGGCTGCCCTTGACGGGCTCTGCCCAAGGCCCTGCGGGGCACGTGCTGATCGGGCCTGGGGCCGCCGGTAGGGCCCCGGCCGCATTCGGCCCGGAGGACCTCTTCATTTCGGTCGACAAGGGGCGCATCGCCATTTGCGGTGGGCGGCCGCGTGGGACGCTTTATGGCGTCTACACGTTCCTGGAAGACTACCTGGGCGTGCGGTTCCTCACGGCGGACCATACGCACGTGCTACTGCTGGCTGGCCCGCGCACTGTCGTGCCGCTTCAGCGCACATACAGGCCGCCGCTGTCGTTCCGTTGGCCCTACTTCGGCGAGAACGTCGTTGCGCCCGACTTTTCCGCGCGGCTCCGCATCAATACCATTACTGACGACCCGCGGCTGGGCGGCAGGACGCCGATGGGCCTCATCAGCCACACGTTCCACCGCGACCTGCCCTCAAGCGTCTACGGCACCGACCACGCCGACTACTACGCGCTGCACTCTGGTCGCCGCTTGGCCCCCTTCCGTAACGACTTCGCCACCACCCAGCCTTGCCTCGCGAACCCGGACGTGTTGCGCATCGTCACGCAGAAGGTGCTCGCGGAGATCGAGGCCAATCCCACGCGGAGCAACGTATCGGTCAGCCAGAACGACAACGTGAAGCACTGCCAGTGCGACGCCTGTCGGGCCATTGATGAGCGCGAGGGCGGCCCCGCGGGGTCGGTGTTGACATTTGTGAACGCCGTGGCGGACGAGGTGGCGAAGCATCATCCGGATGTGAAGGTCGGCACGCTGGCCTATCAGCGCACGCGCAGGCCGCCGAAGCTGACCCGCCCGCGCCCCAACGTGCAGGTTCAGTTGTGCAGCATAGAGTGCTGCATGATGCATCCCATCGACGACCCCGCGTGCCCGCTCAACGTCGAGTTCTGCCGGGACCTGGCCGCGTGGGGCCAGATCTGCGATGACGTGCGCGTCTGGAACTATGACACCAACTTCAACGACTACCTGCTGCCGTGCCCAAACCTGCGGGTGATCGAGCCGAACGTGCGATACTTCGTGCAGAGCAAAGTGCGGGGAGTATTCCTTCAGGTTGCTGGCAACGAGCAATGGGCTCGGTCGACACCGTGGGAGGCAAGCGCCATCGCCAGCCCTGAGGGCAGCGTGCGTGGAGCAGAGCTCTGTGACCTGCGCAACTATGTCATCGCCAATCTGCTGTGGGACCCGTCCCGCAGCGGTCGGGAGCTGATCGACGAGTTCCTGGATCTCCACTACGCCGAGGCCGCACCGCCCATTCGCCGCTTCATCGAGCTTGTCCATGACAATGCAGAAGCGAAGGGTCTGCACCGCAATTGCTTCGGCCGGGCGGCCGACTACGGAATTGACGAGCGCGTGGCCAGTGCAGGACTGGACGCCTACGCGGAGGCGCTGACGCTCGCAAAGAGCGGCGTGGTGCGCACGCGTGTTGAGAAGGCGTCCATGGCCGCCGTCCGGGCCGCTCTGGAGCCCGTCTGGCATGCCGAAAGGGCTGAGGACGTTGACCCCGGTCTGGCCGAACGCATGCGGCCCCTGGCACGCCGCCTCTTTGGACTCTGCAGGCAGCACGGGGTCACGTACGCTTCCCTGGAAAAGACAATCGGGGAGGTGCGGCGCAGGCTCGAAGCCACACTGGGCTTGCGGGATGTGTAGCCTTGTGCTGAAGGGCCGTTGGGGGGCCAGGCTCCTGGCAGGCCAAGCAAGAGGGGGCTACCCCCCCGCGCGCGGCCAGGCGGGCTACGAAGGCTGGATAGCGGCCTGCGCAGTGCGCAACGCCAGACCGTTCCTGCTGAAGTGGGTGGCAAAGGTCTGACCGACCACGTTCAGGTCCGGCGGGGCCAGCACCTCACAGGACGTTGATCTCGTCGTCCTGTGGGGCCAGATGGGCGCATACCATAGTGGCGCCCGTCTCTCTTCTCAGCTACTTGGGCAGCAAGTCAGGATGGAGCAGCCGCCTCTGTCGCTGGACGTGTCCCTTGTCCCTGATAGCAGGCTTGATGGCAAGACCAGCGAAATGATAGCAGCCAGCGAAAACGGAAGGCGCTGAGGATGCCACATATGCCCTTCTAAGACGCTGGCGCAACGGCCTCATAATCTGCTGGCTGGGGGTTCGAATCCCTCTGGGCCCACCAGTCCTTGCGTCCCGGCTCCCCCTAACCCACTGAAGCGGCTACGCCGCTGAACGTATCGGACTGCTCGGCCGTTATCTGCGCGAGCTTAGTCGAGTCGATCACGTAGTAGCTGCCCGTGTCGGCGTGGATCTCGTCGGTGTCGCCGATGAGGTTTTCGACGTGCCGTGCGTTCTCGACCTCGTTCGTCCCGCCCGTCACGGACACAGCGCCTTCCGACTCCGACGTGAAGGTCAGGTCTGCCGTGACGCCTGAGAAATCGAGCGTATCGTCCCCCTCGCCTTCGTTCTCCTTGACGGTATCGTGGCCCCAGCCGTCCTGGAACTGGTACGTATCATCCCCGAGGCCGCCCGAGAGCGTGTCGTCTTCGCCGGCGTTGCTGACCAGGACGTCGGCCCCGTCAGTGCCCTCGATGTCGGCCAGAAGTCCGCCATAGCCGCTGAGATCGGCCAGTTCGGAGAGCGAGAGCGCTTCAATCGGCCCCGTGTAATGTTCCAGCGACCAATCGCCCCCCAGCTCCCCACCGCCCGTGGCATCGTCGGAAGCGGCCACGTCGGCGCCGGTCAGGTCTGCCAGCCGGGCGACGAATCCCGCGCCGTCCTCCCCTTCGGCTGCTCTGCATCCGTAGAGCAGCAGGTCGCCATCGGCCACAAGGGCGTCCCCCCAGGTCGCCAGACGGTCGGCGTACTCGTCGAGCGCCGACGCGTCCAGCCGAGCGCTCCCCAGGCGCAGGCCGCCCGTGGAACCATGGGACACGACGTGGACAGCGCTGAGTCCTGTGTAGCCTTGCAGGACCTCGCTGATTTGATCGACCCCGTCGGCGTCGGACTCCAGGACGACGAAGTGGGCGTCCTGGTTTGCCCCGGCGCTGGAAGCGGTCGAGCCCGCGGGCGCGCGACGCATGGCGAACCGGGAGCGTCAGGAGGGAGCACAGCCCGTCTAAGCCGTCGGCCAGAGAAGGCATAGGGCATTCCCAGAACGTGAACCCGACGGCCGTGCATCCTACCTGCGCCGGACACCACCGTCAGCCGTGTAAAGACCACAAGAGGCCCGCCAGTCCCATCGGAAAAGCCTTCACGGTTCCTGAGAACGCAACTACCCGCATGCATGGCCGCCTTGACCTCGTTCCGGGCCCAGGCCGATAATCCGTGCTCCTCCCACAGGACGCGCCCGGTTCTGGTGCGTCAACCCGAGGAAGCGCCGGCCACCTCGCATGTCACCTGCACGCAGTGATGCCATTCTCCCTGGCTCCGATGCGCGGCCCGGCCGGTTCAGACGTCAGCCACATTCACAGCAGGTGAGGCGTCTTGCGGGCGCATTTGATTGACGCCGGGGGACTGCGTCTCTATAGTGCTCGGGTTCGGTGTGCTTGCACGGAGCCTACGTTTGACCTGGCGGGCCTTCATCATCGGCGTCCTGGGCGTGGCCGGCTTCTGCCTGCTCGTGCCGGTCAACGACTACAGGATGGGCAATACCTTCCTGACGGGCAACCACTTCCCCGTGGGCGTGTTCTGTTTCCTGTTCATCCTCACGCTGGGGGTGAACGGGATCCTCAGGCTCCTCAGGCGCGCCTGGATGCTCAGGCAGTCCGAGCTGATGCTGGTCTGGTGCATGATGATCGTGGCGTCGACTGTGCCGGCCAGCGGCCTGATGCGCAACTTCCTCGCCTCAATGCCCGCCGCGCCGTATCTGTCGCAGCGGCCCGATTTGTTCTGGGCGGACGACGTGCTGAAGGACGCCCCTCCCGGCATCCTTCTGAGCAACGATGCGAAGAGCCCGGCCGCCAAGAGGTTCTTCGAAGGCACGGACAGGGGCGAGCCGGTGCGCGTGCCCTGGAACCAGTGGACGCGGACGCTGGTGACGTGGAGCATCTACATCTGGCTTTTCTACCTGGCGACGTTCTTCCTCTGCGGCATTCTGCGCAAGCAGTGGGTGGAGTCGGAGCGCTTGATGTTTCCGGTGGCCAGAGTGCCCCTTGACTTCACGGGGGGCAGCCAGAAAGGGCACCTTTTGTCCTCCTCGACCAGAGGCAAGGCGTTCCTTATCGGCATGCTGGTGACGATCGTGTTCGGGCTGATTCGCCTGGCGCCGCTTCTTTCGGGCGCCGACGAAGGCTGGCGCGTGGCCGTGCCGTTCTGGACCGTGTTCTCCGAGACGTCGCTGAACTACGTGAACGTCAGCGACGGGAAGATCTACCCCCTGGCGATCGGTTTTGCCTTCCTGGTGCCCGGCGACGTGTCGCTGAGCATCTGGGGCTTCTACGTCTTCATGTGCATCCAGATCATGATCGCCCATGCCACCGGGCGGCCGCTGGAGGGCGGGCGTTCGGGGCCGTTTCTTCAGTGGCAGCAGGCGGGCGCCTTCCTGACTCTGACGGCGGGCATGCTGTACATGGCGCGCCGGCACCTGTGGGCGGTCGCCAAGTCGGCGTTAGGAAGGCGGGGCGGTGCCGACGGGTCGTCGGAGCCGATCGGTTACCCGCTGGCCTTCTGGGGATTGCTCCTGAGCGTGGGCGGGCTGGTTGGGTGGAACATGTATTTCGGCCTGAGCGCGCTGGCGGCCATTGGCGTCATCGGGCTGACGTTCAGCATAGTGCTGGTGCACTCCCGGATGGTGAGCCAGGGCGGCCTGTTCTTCACGCAGCATTCCTGGGGGCCGGCCTGGTTTCTGCACCGGATCACGGGGGGGCGCATTTTCTCCGCGCCGGGGGTCGTGGTGGCAACGCTGCAGAGCCAGATATTGACCAGCGACTCGCGTGAGCTCCTGGCGCCGCACGCGATGAACTCGCTGCGCATCTGGAGCGTGTTTGAGAGGCGGCGGCGCCTTTTCCTGCCCATCATGCTCGTGACGCTGGCCGTTGCGCTGGTGGCGGCAACCTATTCAAGCCTGAGGTGGGTCTACTACGACCGCGGCGCCCTGAACGTGCCGATCGGATCGAGCCACGTCTACCACATGACCAACACGTACAACAGCGTGCACATGATGATCTCGCAGCCGTGGCAGGGAGCCCAGCCGAGATGGGGAGGGCTGGCCACGGGCGTGGCCGCCATGGGCGCGCTGATGGTGCTGCGGGGCACGTTCTACTGGTGGCCCATCAACGCGCTGGGGTTTGCGATCGCCATGTCCTGGTGCACGCGGGTGCTGTGGTTTTCGTTCTTCCTCGGCTGGCTGGCGAAGGCGCTGATCCTGAAGTTCGGGGGCGGGCAGACGCTACGGGGCGGGCGGCAGTTCTTCTTGGGCGTCATCATCGGCGAGAGCCTGGTCATAGGCGGCTCAA
>CAZSET010000097.1:0-1713 GCA_964605915.1 uncultured candidatus Brocadiaceae bacterium
ACATCAACTCCCCGGGCGGCGGTGTGGACGCGGGGTTCGCCATCTACGACATGGCCCGTTTCATCTCCGCCCCCGTGCGCTGCATCTGCACGGGCCTGACCGCCAGTGCAGCCGTGGTGGTGCTGCTGGCCGCCCCGAAGAAGGCGCGTCTGAGCCTGCCCAACGCGCGGTTCCTCATCCACCAGCCCTCCGGGGGTGTGCGAGGCGCCACCGCGGACGTCGAGATAGAGGCCAAGCAAATACTGAAGATACGGCAGCGCATAAACGAGCTGATAGCCGAGGAAACGGGCCAGCCCGTCGACAAGGTCGCAGAAGACACGGCTCGCAACTACTGGATGGACGCCCCGGAGGCCATTGAGTACGGGCTGATCAGCAAGATCGTCGCTGCCAGGAAGAACCTCAAGTGATCTGCGCCGGGCCCGGCGCACGACGGCGCGCCTGATCGACAGGCAGCCGGTCGCAAGGGCTCCGGAGGGCGCCCACGCAACACGCGATGCAAGGAGGCGCAGCGTGACATGAGGGCACATCGAACCAGCGTAGCGATCTGGCTGCTCGGCGCCCTGATGCTCTGGGGCGCGGCGGCCGGAGCCCAGGAAGAGACCCCCGCCGAACAGCCGGCCCAACCGCCGACCAGTGTCCCCGTTCGCCAGCTCTCCCATGAGACTTACCAACTGAGCTGCATAGACACGCAGAGCTGCATCCAGATCCTTGGGCAGCTCGGCTACGCCACGAAGCCGCCCGGCGCGCAGGCGAAACTGGCCGAGTTGCCGGCCGTCTTTGCCATGCCCTCCGTCAGCCCGAAGAGCATCATCGTCGACCCCGGAAAGGTCTCCGAGACGAAGCTCGTCGAAGAGACCCTCTCCGCCCCGGAACACCGCCTCATAATCCTCTACCACGAGAGCCAGAGCGAGGAGGTGGCGCGGCTGAGAGACCTGCTGGAGGGCACCATCGACGTCCCGGAGCGGATGGTGCTGATCGAGGGCATGGTCATCGAGCTGACTGAGGAACTCCTGAAGGAACTGGGGGTCGAGTTCGCGGCCTACGGCGGGGAGCTGCAATGGGCCGAGTTCGCGCGCGAGGCCGGGCGCACGGGCGACAGTCAGGTGGCGCTGTACCTGTTCCACAACCGGACCGACCTGCCCGCGCCCGAGGACCTCAGACACCGCGTGCAGGCCACGATCCGCGCCGCCATCCAGGAGGGCGGGGCGGAGGTGCTGTCCAGCCCGTCCGTCCTGGTCCTGAACAACCAGAACGCCAACATCCAGGTGACGGAGCAACTGCCCGTCTTCAGGACCATCATCACCGAGCGCACGACCAACTTCAACATTGAGTTCATGACGGTCGGCATCATCATGAACATCAAACCCAGGGTCAGCCATGACGGTTCGACGATCGCGATGCAGGTCCTGGTTGAGGTCAGCGAGTCGCCGGAGTACATCACCGTGTCAGTAGGCCAAGAGGAACGGACGATCGCGCCGCGGATCTTGCGCCGGGTCGTGCAGACCGTCGCCCGGGTCCAGGACAACACGCCCTTCATCATCGGCGGCCTGATCCGCAACGAGAAAGTGGAGACCGTCGACCGGATTCCCGTCCTCTCGCGCATTCCGCTGCTGGGCAACCTTTTCCAGAGCAAGAGCGACCGCCGCGAGAAGCGAGAGGTCATCATCGTGCTGACGCCCCGCGTCATAGAGGCGGGCGGCACGCAGCGGCCGG
>CAZSET010000097.1:1723-9150 GCA_964605915.1 uncultured candidatus Brocadiaceae bacterium
GACAACCTGGGCGTGCTGCCGAAGGACTCCGAGCAGTTCGACTTCCTGGACAACCGCCTGTTCCGCAACGCTTACCGGCTCAAAGCGGAGGACATCTTTGATCTCGCCTTCCTGGAGGAGAACCCGACCATACGCGATGCCATGGCCCGCGTGCGGCGCTTCGTGGCAAAGCATCCCGAATACCGCGAACGCTCCCCGTTCCGGGAGATGTCTCAGGGCAGCATACCGGGCGAAGACGCCGTCGTGATCCGTATGATCTACGAGGTAGCGAAGAAGCTCGGGCTGCACGAGCAACTCGAGACGGAGCGGATGATCGTATTCGAGGCGGACCCCGAGAAGCCCGCCGGCTTCGACGTCACGTTCCTGAAGAGGTTGCTGGAGAAGAGCAGTCCCGACGGAACCGTTGCCGGCTACTTCGCTCGACCGTACCCGAAGGAAGTGCTCCTGTTCCGCTACAATCTGCCCATGGGCGACGGCATGAAGGAGGTGCTCTGTTCGCCGCTGGCGCACCTGGAGCGCAGAACGGTCCAGGGCCGGGACGAGGTAGAGGACGTGCTGCTGGAGATCAACCGGCTGCACGATGACTATACCTATCACGAGTTCGCGTTCGTGCTGGACAGCGAGAAGGACCTGGTGCGGCTCAAAGCAGCCGTGGCCCTTCGCGAGATCGCCAAGGTCAACAACTTCGAAGATCTGCTGGTGCTGCGCAACTTCCGCGTGGGGCGCAAGATGGTGATGCCCCAGGTGCAGAAGAACGAGAGGGTCTTCCTGGTCGACCACGAAGTTGCCGAGTGCTTCTTCAAGAGCGACTACTACTACCCCGCCTTGAAGGCCAAGCTGGAGCAGGGATACCGGATCATCGAGCAAGCCCTGGCGGCGGAGGAGGAATGATGCGGGGCAGTTGCCTCGCCCTGCTGGCCGTGCTGTCGGCAGTGCTTTCGGGGTGTTCAACGCAGACGACGGCCCCGGCCGCCGAGCCGAGCATTCATGAGCTGGACGAGTTCTCGGTGCGCGATTCTGCCCTGGCCGGCCTGGAGGCCGGCACCCCGGCGGCGGAGGCCCGGGACCTGCTCGGAGAACCGGCCCTGATCGAAGAAAGGCCGCACGACGAAGACGCCGAGATCTGGTACTATGCCGACGGAATCGTAGTCATCCAAAGAGGGAAGGTCGCCTTCAGCTACCCAAAAGCCACCTCGCGACCGTGATCCGCGGACGGCGCGCGCCGCCGCTCCAAAGGGGGGCCGCCGAAGCAACCTTACATTTGCGCCCGTTGGTCGGCTGATCGGCAGGGGCCGGCCGGATGAACCGCAGGAACCATGAAGACCGAAGCTGTCCATCCCCTCAAGGCGATGCTTGGGCTGACCAAGCCGTACAAGCTGCAGCTGCTGGCGGTGCTGCTGTGCCTGGCGGTCCTGTCGGTCTTCAACCTGGCCATGCCCAAGGTTCTCGGGTTCGTCATCGACAACGTCTTCGAGCCTAAGGAGGGCGCGGCCTCAACCGATCCGGCCGAGCGCCTCCGCCTCCTGCCGTACGTACTCATCGTCGTCTTCGTCGTGTACGGCATGCGGAACCTGCTGTTCTACCTGGCCAAGACGCGGGTGATGGTGATCGGGGAGAGGACGGCGTTCGAGCTGCGCCAGCGGCTCATCCGCCACCTGCACGCGCTGTCGGTGGACTTCTACCAGCAGAACAAGCCGGGCAAGATATCTGCCCGCATCATGCAGGACGTGCAGGCCATCAAGCAGTTCGTCCAGGATGAGCTGGCCAACGCCATGCTGAACGTGCTCATGTTCGGCGTCGCCGCCGGGATCATGTTCTACATGGAGTGGTTCCTGGCCCTGGTGACGCTGGCCGTTCTGCCTTTCCACGTACTGATCTACTACCTGTTCAGGAAGCCGATAGCGACTTACGCCCGGGAGGCGAAGGAGCAGATCGCCGACCTGGGCGGCAGCCTGATAGAGCAATTCGACGGGGCAGCAACCGTCAAGGCGTCCGCCACGCAGCTTCTGGAGCAGGAAAAGATCCGGCGGTCCATGCACAGGGGCATGCGCGCCCAGATCAAGCAGAGCCGCTACTACGTCCTGCAGAAGGTCGCGGCCGACCTCCTGGTCGGCATCGGCATCATCATCCTGTTCGGCGTCGGCGGCTACCTGGTCGTCAGGAAGGACACGCTGAGCAGCGGCGATTTCGTCGCCTTCTTCCTCTACGTGGGTCTGCTCTACCCGCGCCTGCTGGAGCTGGTGGGCCAGGCGGGCAAGTTCGCCCGAACCAGCAGCTCAGTTGAACGCGTCTTCGAGATACTGCACATCGAGCCCAGCGTGCGCGAAAGCCCGCAGGGCTTGCCCCACGAGATCGCCCACGGACGCATAGAGTTCCGCAACGTCACCTTCGGCTACGGCAACGGCAACGTGCTGGAAAACGTCTCGTTCACCATCGAGCCGCGCGAACACGTCCTGGTCACCGGCCCCAGCGGTGCGGGCAAGAGCACCTGCACGAACCTGATCCCACGCTTCTTTGACCCCCAGCAGGGCGCCATCCTGATCGACGGCAAGGACGTGCGCGACTTCACGCTGACCTCGCTCAGGCGCCAGATCGGACTGGTCTTCCAGGACTGCTTCCTGTTCAACGACACGATCATGGCCAACATCCGCTATGCCGCGCCCGAGGCCAGCGACCAGGCCGTCATCGAGGTGGCCCGCAAGGCTTATGCCGACGAGTTCATCGAACGGCTCCCCCACGGCTACTTGAGCATCATCGGCGAGGGCGGGACCCAGCTCTCCCAGGGGGAGAAGCGGCGCCTCATGATCGCCCGCGCCATACTGAAAAGCCCCAAGATCCTGATTCTGGACGAGCCGCTCGTCTCGCTCGATCCCGTCGCCAGGGAAAGAACCGTCGATGGACTGGCCGAGCTGATGAAGAACCGCACCGTCCTGACCATAACCCACTACCCCGCAGAACTGCCCTATGCCCACAAGCAACTGCACGTCTCCGACGGCAAGGTCACCGTGCGAGACCTGAGCGGCAGGATCCTGGCTTTCTAGGCGGGCCGCCGGGCAGCACCCGCCGCTGCTGTGCCTTCCCTTGCTGGGCGAAGACGAGGACGAGAACAACGGGACCGCAGAGAAGGCCGTCCTCCATGACGAACCACGCGCCCGAGCGTCCGGCCGCGGACACGTTCAGGACGCTCGTCATCATCCCCACCTACAACGAGCGCGAGAACCTTCTCCCCCTTTGCGAAGCCGTCCTGGCGCAGGGCTCCGCCGTCGAAGTGCTCGTCGTGGACGACAACTCGCCGGACGGAACGGGCGAGGCGGCCCGCGAGCTGGCCGCGCGCAACCCGCGCGTCCACCTCCTGGCGCGCGAGGGCAAGCTCGGACTCGGCACGGCCCACGTCGCCGGCCTCCGGTGGGCGCTGGCCGGCGACTACGAGCGCGCGATCACGATGGACGCGGATTTCTCGCACCCGCCGGACCGCATACCGGCGATGCTGGAGGCGAGCCGGCGGGCGGACCTCGTCGTCGGCTCGCGCTACGTCCGGGGCGGCGGCCACAAGGGCTGGCCCATGCGCCGGCTTCTCCTCAGCTCCCTCTCCAACCTTGTCGCCCGCCTGACGCTGGGGCTGGAGCCCGCCGATTGCACCGGCGCCTTCCGCTGCTTCCGCCGCGACGTTCTGGAGCAGCTCGCCTTCGAGAACATGGAGGCCACGGGCTACTCCTTCCAGGAGGAGATGCTGTGGCACTGCTCGGGGCGCGGCTTCGTCATCGCGGAGGTGCCCATCGTCTTCGTGGATCGCCAGCGGGGGCGCTCCAAGATATCCTGGCGCGAGGTTTGGGGCGGAGTCTCGACCGTGTTCCGCCTGGCGCTCACGCCGCGCGGCCGCAAGCGCCCTCTCATTCGGCCCGGCGCCCCTGCGGCAGGGGCCGTTCTCCGATTGCATCAGCCCCGCCGGACAGATACCATATCAGGCCTCGGCGCTCGTCCGAGTAATCCTGCCGACGCAGAAAGGAACGGACAGTGAAAACCAGCCACGGACTGTTGCTTTTCGCCTGTCTGGCCGTCGTTGCGGGGGGTTGCGCGGGCCTTCCGTCGGAGGAGGAGCCGGAGGTCCGAGCCCTCAGGCAACAGGCCGCCAACGTGTTGGACACCTTTGCCGCTGCCCTGCGGCACGACACTCCCGAGCTGGTCGATCCGCTGCTCGCCCCGGCCCTGTCCGGCGGCAGGAGCAGGGAACTGAGAAAGCGCGCGGAGAACGTCGTGTGGCTCCAGCGCTACGAAGGCTATACGCTCGATTCGGAAGCTGCCCTGGCCGGCGTGAGCCGCAAGAAGCTGCAACGGGGTGCCTTCCGTGTGGAGGTGCCGGCGTCCAACCAACGAGGCGAGCGCCTGGAGCATGAGTTCGAACTGGTTCTGGTCGACGGCCGTTGGCGGATCCGGGACTTCCGGATCACCGACCCCGCACCCGGGGACGCGCTGGACCTGCCGGCGGCCGTCAAAGACGAAATCATGCCGCAACTGGCCTTCGTCCTGGAGAACATGAAGCTTGGACGCACGGCCGACGTCTTCTACGAACTGCCGGACAGAAACGTCTGCCGCCATCGACCCATAAGGCTCTCCTGGTGGGGGAACCTGTTCAGCGGCAAGTCCGGGGGGTGGGTCAACCTGTATGACGACCTGGAAAGGACCAAGCAGTTCCACTTTCCCGACTGGCCGGAGCCCGATGAGGTCTACGGCTGGGCCTACGTGCCGCCGGGCGGCGTCATGGCTGTCTATGAAGTCCCCTATATCTGGCGCGAAGGAGGCATAAACGAGCCGGACGTCCTTCGCATCCACGTCATCTTCATGAAGTTGGAAGGCCAGTGGCGCCTCTACACGCTGCGTCTGTCCGGCGAAGGGATACCCTATACGTAGCGAGCCATCCGCGGCCGGGGGCTGGCGCAGCAGCGTCACCCGCTTAGGCGCTGCTGCAAAACCCCATCCTGGCTTCGGCCGGCTGCGAGCACCGAAGGGCTGTGTCGGCCTGCATCGGCGATTCTGGCTTTTGAATCGCCTGCTTCGGTCTCCTTGCCCTCGGCGCTCTCGCTCGACCTCGGGCCGACGGAGCGGGTTCTGCAATAGCGCCTTATGCGAACAGACCGAAACGACGGAGAACGGGCGACCACCTTAACGGTCTCTCCGAAGGACTCGGGGGAAGAGCTGCTCAGGTTCCTGAGCGTCCGCTTCGTCACCACGTCCAAGACGGCGCTGCGGCGCCTGATGGCCTCCGGCCGTATCCGCGTCGATGGCAATGCTGCGGAGCCGAGTCAGGTGCTCCGGCCGGGCGAGACTATTTCGCTCCCTCCCGAACTATCCTTCCCGGTCCTGCCGGAGCAGACGCTCCCCATCAACGTCCTCCACGAGGACGAGGAGCACCTCTGCGTCGACAAGCCGGCGGGCCATCCGGTGCTGCCGGGGCGGAGGGGAGAAGGCGCCGAGTTCTACGAATCCCTGCTCGCGATGCTCAACCGCGAGGCGCCGGAGGGCGGACCGTACGTGCGTCCTCACCTGGTCCACAGGCTCGACCGCGAGACGTCCGGCGTGCTGCTCGTGGCCAAGTCCGACCGAGCGGGACGGGCGCTGGGCAGGCAGTTCGAGCGTCACCAGGTGGAGAAAGAGTACCTCGGCATCATAGAAGGAGTCCTTCCCAGGCCCGAGCTTCGGCTTGACATACCGCTCAGACGGATGCCCGGCAGCTTGCTGAAGATGGAGGCAGCACCCGCTGGGGGCAAGTCGGCCTCCAGCGTAGTCAGAATCAGAGAGCGGTTCGGCCACTTCGCGCTGCTCGAGATCCGCCCCCTCACAGGCAGGCAGCACCAGGTACGGGTGCATCTGGCCGCCACCGGCCATCCCCTCGCCATCGACCATCTTTACGGGCGGCGGGAGGAGCTGCGGGGAGCGGAACTCAACGCCATCCTGGGGCGCGACGTCGCTGCCGCGCGGGCCGTCCTGCTGGCTCGCTGTCCCCTGCACGCGGCGTCCATCAGATACCGCCATCCGGGCACGGGCGAGCCGATGGAACACCGGTCCCCCCTGCCCGCCGACCTGGCGCGGTTCGTCGAGTTCCTCCGGGAGGCGGACCCTTACGAATGACGCCCGAGGCAGTGTCTCCATCCGGGGTCATTCATGGTTGCAATGCGGCGCTCGGGATTGTTATCTTGGGGCGGGCCTCAGCCGCGGCGCTCGCCCAACTGTACGGTCATCTGCGGGGAATACGATGGACGCCGGACAGCCCGTCCTCATCATGATCCAGGGACCCGAGCCGGGCTGCGTCTACAAGCTGCGGGACAACCGCGTTACGACCATCGGCCGCTCCTCCCGCAACACGATCCGCGTCACCAGCCCCACCGTCAGCCGCTTCCACTGCGAGCTGGCCTGCATCAACGGCCACTGGGAGGTCAACGACCTCAACAGCAAGAAGGGCACAATGCTGAACGGCCAGCGGATCGCTGACAAAGCCGACCTCAAGCGCGGCGACCTGGTCCGCCTCAGCGCCACCGTCTTCCGGTTCGACCTGGTCGAGGAGAGCGCGCTGCAGGACAGCGCCCTCATAGCCATAAAGGAAGCGGAGCTCGACCAGCAGCTCATCGTCAAGGGCGAAGGCACCGGCACGTTCGACGATATCCGCCTGCGCAGCCGCCTGGAACACCAGCAGGCCAGGCAGGATCGCGAGCGGAAGCGCACGGCCTGGAAGATGAACCTCGCCTTCCTCGGCGCCGTGGCCTTCGCCACGGCGGCCCTGGTGTCCGGAGCGCTGGCCTACGCCAGCGGCGGCGCGCCCGGTGTGGCGGGGCCGCTGGCCGGCAGGGAAGACAAGGCGCTGGCGGCTTACGAACAGGCGATGGCCGCCCTCGATGCCGGGAACCGCCCCGGTGCCATGGCCCTGCTGGCCCGGATGCGGAACGACTTTGCCGGCACGAAAGCGGCCGAGCGGGCCGCCGAAGCGCACGCCGAGACCCTCTGGCTGGCGATTCAGGAGGGCCTCTCCAGGGCCGCCCCACGTGAGGCGGACGGCGACTACGCCGCCGCGCTCGCCCAATACCAGGGGCTCGATGGACTCGAGCCGACCGGCTCGGCACGAGAGCTCATCCGACAACGCCGCCAGTACACCCTCCGGCTCGCACACGCCGCCTTCAAGACGCTGGAGGAGAGCGCGAGCGAGCGCGTCGAAGAGGGCGAGTGGCAGGCGGCGCTGGACCTGTACCGCAAGGCTGCCGACCGCATCGGCGTGCCCGAACTCGTCCAGGAGGCCAGGCAGAAGGTGGAGGAGCTGGAAGCCGCAATGGCCGGCTGACCCGAACGCAAGGAGATGGCACTCGTGGCAAAGCGATCGACCCGACGTCTGCGCACGAATGAAGAGCGTCTGGTGGAGGAATCGGTCCTCGGCGAGATAT
>CAZSET010000097.1:9160-14297 GCA_964605915.1 uncultured candidatus Brocadiaceae bacterium
CGAGGTGGCCGGGGCGCTGCACGCGGCCTGGCACACCGTCGGCCCCGACGGCACCGCCTCCATCCTGCCGGGCGTCGGCGGCATCACCTACAACTGCAAAGTGGGCGACAGCGCCGTCGAATGGGAGGCCGATCACGTCGAGCCCGGCGTCTCGGTCAAGAACGAGAAAACCGACCGGAACACCGCCCTCAACACGCTGGCCTGCGTCGGCAACATCGCCCACGTGGTCAGCGGCGACGCCAAGGGCGAGACCGGCGTCGTCACCGGCAAGCACGGCGGCATCGAGCACGTCCTGGCCGACTTCTCCGACGCCGTGCTCGAGAAGCTGGTGATCGGCGACAAGATACAGGTCCGCGCCCGCGGCCTTGGTCTGAAGCTGATCGATCTGCCCCACGTCGCGCTCATGAACCTGGACCCGGCCCTGCTGAAGAAGATGACGCCCGTGCGGGACGGCGACCGCCTGCGGGTGCGCGTCACGTGCGTCATCCCCGCCGCCGTCATGGGAAGCGGGCTCGGCCGGGCCCACACCTTCAGCGGCGACTATGACATCCAGCTCTTCGACCCGGACGTCGTGGCGGAGCACGGCCTGGCGAAGCTGCGACTGGGCGACATCGTGGCCGTCCAGGACGCCGACCACACGTTCGGCCGCGTCTACAAGAGAGGCGCCATGAGCATCGGCATCGTTGTGCACAGTTGCTGCAAGACGGCCGGGCACGGACCGGGCCTCACGTCGCTGATGAGCAGCGCGGACGGCCGGATCGTCCCCGAGGTCGATCCGTCGGCCAACATCGCCCAGTACCTGAAGATAGGCCGTAAACGCCCGAAGCGCCGGGGCAAGTGACCGCTGTGACAGACATGGAACCCACGCCGTTCGCCAAGTACACGCTGCTTGAACACCTGGGCAAGGGGGCCGTAGGCAGCGTTTATCGCGCCCGCGACAGTGGGGACGGCAGCATCGTCGCCGTCAAGATATTCGAGTCCGGGGAAGAGCGCGAACCCGAGATGGCCCGCAAGCTGCGCGACCGCGAGGTCCGCATGCTGGTAAGCGTCCAGCACCCCAACGTGGTCAGGTTCCTGGGCTCCGGCGAGGAGGGGGACAGCTTCCACTACGCCATGGAGCTGGTCGAAGAAAGCCTGCTGCGCTGCATGCGTGGGGAGGAAGACTTCGAGCTGGTCGACAAGATACACATCCTCCGCCAGACCACCAGCGCCCTGGTGGCCATACACCACCAGGGCGTAGTCCATCGAGACATCAAGCCGGGAAACATACTGCTGGACCGCGATGCCAACGGCGCCATCCACGTCAAGCTGACCGACCTAGGCATCGCCAAGAACGTGAGCGAAACCGACATCGCGCGCGAGCAGGTACCCTCGCGCATCCCGGGCACGCCCAAGTACCTCTCTCCCGAGCAGATCCGGATGCTGCCCGTGGACGGACGGACGGACGTCTTCAGCCTGGGCGTGGTGGCCTACGAGCTGATCATCGGCAGCCCCCCCTTCCATGCGGAATCCAGCCAGGGCTACCTGGCGGCGAACGTCGAGCAGCACCAGGTGCCGGCGCACGAGGCCGCCGAGTTCGTGCCCGACTTCCTGGACACCATGATCGAGAAGATGCTGGCCAAGGACCGGGAGGAGCGCTACGACTCCGACGCGCTGCTGCGCGACCTGGAACTCGCCCAGCAGCACCTGGTCAGCGGCGCCCCGCTCGTGGAGCGCACCAACCCGGGCTCCCTCTTCTACGAGCCGCCGGCCAGCGAAATGCGGCGCGCGCAGGAGCCCGGCTTCATCCGCTCCATTGCCCCCCTCTCGTGGGGCCTCAGCGCCGTCATCGTCATTGCGGGAGTGCTGGCGCTCCTGATGCTCTGGCCCCCCGCCGCTCCCGAGGCGCTGGCGCAGGCCGGCCCGCTCCAGGCGCAGACTTCCCCAACGGCGGAGCGCCTGCAAGAGGCCGCGGCGGCGATGGACGCCGGTCGCTACTGGCAGGCCCTGTGGCTCCTGCGCGCTGCCCAGGCCGAAGACGCGCCCGCCGAGCTCCGGGATGGAACGCGAGAGGCGCTGCGGCGCG
Source organism: uncultured candidatus Brocadiaceae bacterium (assembly GCA_964605915.1). Lineage (GTDB taxonomy): Bacteria > Planctomycetota > Brocadiia > SM23-32 > SM23-32 > DAOVRD01. The sequence goes on from CAZSET010000097.1 coordinate 11,226, forward strand.
TGCAGGACACGCTCGCCGAGGACGCCTACGCCGCCGCCATGCGGATGCTGCAACAGAACCGCCGGCACGAAGCCCGAATCGCCCTGCTGCGGATGGAGGAGTTCCTGCCCGACGCAGGGCGGACCCGCCAGCTCCGGGACGCGCTGCGCGAACGCGAGCGGGCCGAGTCGCTCGACGAACGCTGGGACGCCGCAGTCCGCAAGTCCTACACGCTGGTGACCGAACGCCGCCACAGGGAAGCCCTGACCGTTCACGCCGGGCTGCTGGAGGAGTTCGCCGACGACCCGGCTCGGGTCCAGTCGGCCCGACGCATGATCGGCGACCTGCTCGAGAACTGGACCCGGTACCTCCTGCAAATGCCCCCGGACCCCGACTCCATCCGAGAGCTGCTCGACGCCGTCGAGGCCCATCGCGCCACCATCCCCGACCGGCCTCCCGCGTCCCTGATGGCACGGGTCCACCTGAAACTGGCCCAGGCGTACGCGGACCGGCATCAGTACGCGCTGTCCATCGGGCAGTACGAGGCGGCCGCCCTGGCTGGGGACGGGGAGGTGGCAACTCAGGCGCGTGAGGCGATGGAGCAACTGCGCGAGCGCATGACGGAAAGGCCGCAGGAGGCAGAGGCCATCGCGCCGGTCCTGGAGCGAGACGGGTTCGGCGGCGACCTCTGGCAGGAGCGGACCGATCCCGGCGGCACCCAGACCGTGGCGGACGATGCCCTGCAGTTCAAAGCGGACGGCGGGAGCGCCGAGACCGTCCTTACGCGCGAGTTCGCGCAGCCCGTCCGCGCCCTGGGTTTCAGCACGGCGGCGCAGCTCAAGGTCTCACCGAGCGTCCTGGCGCAACCGGGGCACGTCCGGTGCGGCATCGGGGTGAGGGACACGGAAGGCAACGCGTTCGAGCTCTACTTCGACGGGGCCTCTTACCTGGTGGCCCGCAGGTCGGGGCAGGTCTCGGCCGGCGGGGCCGTGCGGAAGGCATTCGGCGACGAGGACACGGCCTGGCACGAACTCGGCCTGCGTTACAACTACGAGACCGCCCAGTTGGCCGCCCTTATCGACGGCGAGGCGCTGCAGCGCTACGACCTGACGCTCTCCGAGATCCGGTTTCACGCCTTCCTGGTGACGCCGGCCGGAGTCGCCGCCGGGGCGGACTTCAAGGAGCCCTCCTTCCGCCCCTGAGCTCCCCGTCTTGCTCCTACTCGTGCTCCTACTCCTACTCTTGCTCCTGCTCTTGCTCCTACTCGTACTTCTCGTCGTCCTCGCGCTCGGCGGGCGCGGCGCGCCGCGCCCCTACCCGTGCTCCTCCCCCTGCTCCTACTCGCCGTCGAACTCCAGGATCACGCCGACGGCCTGCGTGCGGTCCTCCACCAGCATGTGGAAGGCCCCCACCGCCTGGTCGAACGGGAACCGGTGGGTGATCATCGGCGCCGTCTGGATCTGGCCCTTGCTGACCAGGTCGAGGAAGAGCTGGCGATTGCGCACGCGCGTCCACTTGTTGTGGGGGCTGGCGGTCTGCGGGTGCATGGCAGCGTGGGCGCCCAGCACTTGCAGGCCCCGGCAGTGCAGGTCCGAGTAAAGGTCCAGCGGCGGCGAGTCGCCGCGCGGCGACCCGAGCACCACGATGCGCCCGAGCGTCGCGGCCACCTCCAGCGCCGGCACCATGACCTTCGGGTTACCGGTCGCATCGATGACAACCTCAGCCAGCTCCCCGTCGGTGACTTCCTTGACGAACGCCAGCAGATCCGTCTCCGCCGGGTTGACGATCGCCGTGGCGCCGAGCTCTTCGGCCATCTTCAGGCGCTCGTCGCTCAGGTCGACGCAGATGAGCTCCTGAGCGCCGGCTGCGCGCAGGATCTCAAGGGCCAGCAGGCCCACGATGCCCGCCCCAAAGACGACGGCGCTCTCGCCGAGCACGACGCGGCTGATGCGCACGCCGTTCATGGCCGTGGCACCGACCGTGTGGAACGTCGATTCCTCGAACGAAATGCCATCCGGAATGCGCACGGTGTCACGCCGCGCGGCTATGTGGAGCGTCGCGTGCCGCCCGGCCGTGCAGACGCGGTCGCCCTCCTTCAGGTCTGTCACGGCCTTGCCAGTGGCCAGGACGGTTCCGGCCGCGGAATAGCCGGACCTGATGGGGTACTTGTGCTGGCCCGCCTCGATCTGCTTGGTGATGCCCAGCATGTAGGCCAGCTCCGTGCCCGTGCTGATCAGCGTGGCGCACGTCTGGATCAACACCTGCTCGTCCTGAAGCTCGGGCACGTCGAACTCCTCAATCTCCACTTCACCCTTGCGGGGGAACACGGTCTGTCTGGCTCTTTCGGCCATTCGGGGGCCTCCCTTCCGTGCTGCGTCCTTTGCCCGCCGCCCGCCGGCGGTCGGTCGTACTCGAACAGAGCTGATGAGTAACTGGCCGGGAATCTTACCACAGCAGCGCCGGGATGCAAAGGCCAGCCAGACTTCGGCGCCTATGCGGACGGCCACTGACCAACGGCAACTGCCGTTGAACGTTATCCGTTAACCGCTAATTGTTATTCGTTCCTGGCTTCGCGCACTTGGTCTCTTGACTGGGAAGGGCCGTTGCCGCCCATCATTTGTCACTTGTCATTTGTCATTTCCCATTCCTTCTCTGCCGTTTGACGCTCCCATGCCTTCGTTGTAGCCTTATGAGGGGTACGTCCTTCTATCCGCCCTCAGGGCCGCGAGGCAGGGGTCGATGGCTCTCTTTGACGACGAGCAAAGCAGACAGAAGCTGGAGCCCTCGGCGGACGCGCCCCTGGCCACCCGCATGCGGCCGCGCACGCTGGAGGAATTCGTCGGCCAGGAGCACTTCGTCGGCGAGGGGCAGCTTCTCTGGCGCATGATTGTGGCCGACCGGCTCGCCTCCCTCATCTTCTACGGCCCGCCGGGCACGGGCAAGACGGCGCTCGCCTACGTTATCGCCCGCCAGACGGAGGCGCACTTCGAGCCCATCAACGCCACCACGTCCAACGTGGCCGAGCTGCGCGAGATCCTCTCTAAGAGTGTGTATGGAAATCCGGGTTAACGGGTCGTTAGTGTGGAGGCATGG
>CAZSET010000098.1:0-14092 GCA_964605915.1 uncultured candidatus Brocadiaceae bacterium
CTCCGTGCTCATCGAGAAGCCGGCCCGGGGCGACTTCCTGCCGATCATCGACGGCGGGTTCAGCCTCCAGTACAGCCCCCTCATGCAGTACCGCGAGGGCGACGGCCTTGTGCTGTTCTGCCAGATGGACGTGACCGGCCGGACCGAGCCTGACCCGGCCGCGCGCCGCCTGGCCGCTAACGTCATCAGCTACGTCGCCGCGTATGCCCCCGCCCCGCGCCGCAAGGTGCTCTACTCCGGGGAGGACGCCGGATTGGAGCACCTGAAGCAGGCAGGATTCGACGTGACCGCCTACAAGGGCGGGCGCCTAGGTGACGCCGACGTGCTCGTCGTGGGGCCCGGCGGCGGAAACGTCGTCGCCAGCGCCGATGCCGTGCGCAGTTGGCTCAAGGCGGGCGGGCATGTCTTGGCGATAGGGCTGGACGGAAAGGCGGCCAACGGCTTCCTGCCGTCCCCCATCCGGACGAAGAAGTCCGAGTACATCTGCACCGTCTTCGAGCCGCCCGGCATGGGCTCGCCCCTTGCCGGCGTCGGGCCGGCAGACGTGCACAACCGGGACCCAAGGGAGGTGGACCTCGTCTCCGGCGGCGCCACCATCATCGGCAACGGAGTGCTTGCCGTTGCGGAGGAGCCCGACGTGGTTTTCTGCCAGCTCGCCCCCTGGCAGTTCGACCACTCCGCCGACAAGATGAACACCAGACGCACGTTCCGCCGCGTGAGCTGCCTGGTCACGCGCGTGCTAGGCAACATGGGGTGCGACGGCTCGACGCCGCTCGCGGAGCGTTTCTCGAGCCCGGTAACCGCGAGCGAAACCGAAGGCCGCTGGCTCGAGGGGTTCTACCTGGACACGCCCCAGGAGTTCGATGACCCGTATCGCACCTTCGGCTGGTAAGGCGGAAGCGGTCACCGCAGCCATGGAGTGCGGCGGCTTCGGGCCGCTTCGCCGCTGCGGCAGTCGTGGCGAAGGCCGAGAACGAGCACGACGACGATCTGCCTGCTGCGGGCGCAAGGGCGCCTGGCTGTGGCCCTCAGAGCCCCGTGAGGGGCGACATATCCATAGCCTTGGCCGCCAGGCCAGGGAAAAGGCGATCACCAGCCACGGCTACCAGCGGAAGTACCGGTAGGGATCGTCGTATTCCACGGGCTGCTCCAGGTAGAAGCCGTTCAGGAAGCGTTGCTCCTCAGCTCCGACAGGGCTCGCGAATCGCTCGAGCAGGGGTGTCTCGCTCGGAACGCCCATGTTCGAGAGCACGCGCGCGACCAGGTAGCTGACGCGCCGGAACGTCCGCTTCTGATTGTAGTACTGCTCGTACGGGAATTGCCAGGGCGCCATCTGGCAGAAGGCCACGTTGCCGCCCTCGGCTACGGCCAGCACGCCGTTGCCCACCACGTCCGCGCCGTCCGAAACCAGCTCCACCTCGCGAGGGTCGCGGTTGTGGACGTCGGCAGCGCCGACGCCGGCCAGGGGCGAGTCCATGCCGGGCGGTTCGAAGACGGTGCAGATGTGCTCGCCCTTCTTCGTCTGGACGGAGCCCGGCAGGAACGCGCCGGCTTCGGCCCCGCTCAGGGCGAGGCAGACCGCGCGACCTCCCGTAGCCAGCCATTCTGCAATTGCATCCGCACGTGCAGCCATCTCCCGTCCGCCGCCGGGCCCAACGACCAGCACCTGTTCGGAACTCAGCCTGCCGCCCCCGTAGACGCCGACGGTCATCCCCGCCTCCTCCAGGTGCTGCCGCCCGGCCGCCTCTCCCGCGTACACGACGGCGCGCTGGGGAGGAGGCACGTAGCCCGAGGCGTAGTTCAGGATGTTGGCGGCGAGGCGCACCGCAGCCGGCTCCGTCTGCGAGCGGCCGGTCACGTCCATCTGGCAGAGAAGCACCATCCCCCTGCCCTGCCGATGGACCATCAGCGGGCTGTACTGGAGGCTGAACCCGCCGTCAACGACGGGCAGGAAGTCGCCCCGCGCCGGCTTCTCAATGAGCACCGATGCCACGTTGCCCCAGCAGCCGGCGCGCCAGGGCCGGGTGACTTTGATGCCGGAGCGCATGACGGAAGGCCCGTGCTGCCGCCACATCTCGTACTCCAGCCGCTGCGGCACAAGCGTCGCCTCTCCCGCCCAGTCGCGCAGGTGCTCGTTCGCAAACCCGTCAAGCAGGGGATGGTCCGGCACGCGCGCGAACACGCGCCTGAGGCCGTATTCCTGCACGCGAAACCCGAGTCGCTTCTCCAACACGTCGGACGTCTGCTCGAAGACGACAACCTTCAGCCCGTCACGGACGGACCCGATGTCCGGCGCCGGCCCGGTCAGCGTGAGCGCGCCCTTGCCGACGATCAGGGCGTCGAATCCCGCCAGGTCCGCATCCGCGCCCACGGAAGTGCACCGAACGCCGAGACGTTCCAGCAACTCCTCGGTCTCGCCCTGGGGATCGAACAGGGCGATCCTCGCCCCCGCCGCGACAGCGGGCGTAGGCGGCAGCACGTGGATCGGGAAGCGGTCCTCCTGGACCTGCCCTGAATCCGGCTTCATGGTCATCGTCAGGCAATAGTGTCCGGCTGGCAGGCCCGCGGGCAGCGGGACACGCAGCGGAATGCGCGCTACTTCGCCCGTCTCAACAGCAACCGCTTCCCTGCCGCCCTGCGGCTCCGAAAGGTCGAGCGACCATGAGCAGTCACACTCGACCGTCCGGCGGGTGTTGTTGATGATGATAAGCTGCTTCTCGAAGGTGTCCCCGGCGTGGAAGTTGTGATCTTTGCTGGTGAAGTGCTCGGGCTTGCCGCCGATGTAAGCGAGCAGAGGCTGGTTGTTGCGGAGGAACGCATCACCGGCGCTGTTGGGCACCCAGTCGGACATCCGGGGCTCGCCCCGGATGAAGTCCACGCTGTAACCGGGCCTCTGGAGCGCGTCCCAGTTCACCTCGGGGCGGCTGTCCTCGGCGCTGAAACCGGGAGGGATGACGAAGAAGCGATCGTAGGACCAGCCGCTGGGGCCGGAGAGCTCCCACGTACGGTAAGCCCGCCAGTTGTCCTTGATGTACATCGCCTGCACATCGACGCGGTTGGGCACGTCGAACTCCCTGGAGTTGAAGCGATGGGGGTACTCGAACCGCTGCCACGTCCTGCCCGCGCGGAACTGGGCGGTCTCGAAACGCATGTCGGCCTTTTCCTTTTCGGTCAAATCAAATGCCCTGTCGCCCAGGAACTGCGAGCTCCATTCGGCCGTGCACAGCTCCCACGGAATGTTCGCCTGCAGGAACGCCCTCTTGCCCCTATACCATCCCCTGTACATCGTCCAGGTGGGCGGCAGCGGCGGGCCGTACTCGACCAGCACGGCGGGAAAGACTCCTTCCTTCGACCAGTGCTCGAAGTAGTCGGAGCGCTCCTGGATGGGCACGAAGTTCAGGTAGAAGTTGCTCGTGTAGATGCCGCTGAGGTTGCCGGAAGAATGGTGGTAGATGACGCGGGACGGGTCGAGGCGCCTGACGATGGCATACCCGCGCAGGGCGCGCTCCATGTTTCCCTGCGACCAGGGAGTCCGCTCCGGCAGAACGTCCATGCCGATCTGCTCGGGGTTCATGTCTTCGTGGTAACTGGTGGAGTTGTGGCTCATGGAATACATGACCACGGAGGGATGGTTCTGGGCCACGCGCACGTAGAACTCGGCATGACGGGCATAGCCGTTCGCTTCGTCGGCGTCCGGCGCGTCCCACTCGTAATTGCCCGGATGCGGCTGGGATAGGGAGATGAGCATCCCCACGTCGTCGGCCGCCCTGAGGATGTCCGGAAGGGCCGAGTGAGCGCCCGGCTGGCAATTGTAGTAGTGCGTGAAAACGGTGTTGATACCCATCTTCCGAAGGGCCAGGAAGGTCTCCCGTGCCGCCCCGTACGTGGCCTCGTAGAGCCCCTTGTTGGCGTTCTCAAAGGGCACGATGGGGCAGAAGACGCGCGTCCCGTTCAGATAGAAGTCGCGCCCCTCGATCCAGAACTCTCGGAAGCCAAAACGCACCGGCAGGAACGCATCGAGCAGATTGCCCTCGGAGTCCAAGAGCGCGAGCTCCAGCGTGTACATGTTCTCGGGCGTGTGCAGGTCCCAGAGCTTCTCCGGCCTCCAGGGCGCGGTGAACGCGAAACGGCCGTCCTTCAGGTCGGCAGCCGTGAAGGACCGGCTCGTGCACGTCTTCACCTCGTGTTCGCCGTCGAGCAGGCGCGCCCGGAGCGAGCACGGGGCGCCGGGCTCCAGTTGAAGGGCCGTGTCGAAGGTGATCTGCCAGTTGCGCACGGAAGGATCGATCTTAACGTCGTCGATGCGCGCTTCGGCCGGGACGCCCGCCAGGAACACGTCGCCGCAGAGGCCGCGGCGCCGCACGCGTCCCCTGACGAGCTGGGCTTCGTTGGTCTGGCTGTAGGACAAGACCGCTGCGGCGAGGGGCAACGCCACGGTGCGCAGCGACAGCACGTGCGTGGCGCCCTCGCTGCAGCCGGCCGTGATGTCCAACTCGCTGCCGGGGAAGTGGAGCTCGCCCAGCTTCCGGCCGTCGAGGTAGACGACGGCGTAGGAGTTCAAGTGCTCGACCGAAAGGGCTATCCGCCGCCCGGCCCAGTGCGCCGGTATCTCGATCTCCCGCTGGTACCAGGCCGAGGTGAGCCGGCCCAGGTCCTCATTGGCCCACGTGGGATGGGCATAGAGCGTCTGCTCGCCGCCCTGGAGGGAACCGGCCCACGGCCCCGGCACCTTGAAGTAGCCCCAGCCGTCGACGGGGACCCGATCGGATCCGTTCTCGGCCGGCTGCCATCGCCACAGGCCATTGATGCAGACGCGTTCCCGCGTGGGCGTGGCCTCGCGTTGGGCCTTCGCCAGATCCCACACCACTTTGACGCCCGGAGGAAGCGGAGCATCGCTGCCCCCGCGATCTGCCGCTTGCACCCGCATCCCAGACAACAACAGCAAGGAAACCAATCCGATGACTACAGGACTACAGGAACCCGGGCCCATTGCTGTCCCTCCCTCTGAAACGTCTCGTCGCTTCAGGATCCGGCCGGTAGCCGTGACGACGACCAGCGGTACTCGTCCGGAACGCTGGGGGCGACCTCTAGTCCCTCCAGCCATTCCTTCAGGTAGCCGCGATGCTTGCGCAGCGTCCCGGCGTGTTCCGTCGATCCGGCCAGGTTGCGGGTCTCGGCCGGATCTTCCCGCATGTTGAAGAGCATCTCGACCGGGTCATCGTTGTGCGCGATGTACTTGTAGTCCGCGCTGCGGATCCCCTGGCCGCTTCCGCCGTGGCACTCGACGGCGACATACTCCCGGTCCAGGCGCGTTCCGTCCTCGAGCAGCGCTCGCAGGCTGAGTCCCTTCACGTTCTCCGGCAGGGGCAGATCCCAGTAGTCGCAGACAGTCGGGAAGAGGTCCAGCCCCGAGACCAGCTCGCCAGTCTCCTCGCGGCCTTCGGGCAGCACGCCCGGCCAACTGATTATGAGAGGCACTCTCGCGGCCGCGTCGTACAGAAAGTGCTTCGTCCTGAACTGGTGCTCGGCCATGCCCTCGCCGTGGTCGCTGGTGAAGATGATGAGCGTGTCCTCTGCCCTACCCGCGTCCTCAACGGCCTGGAGCAGCCGGCCGATCTCCGCGTCCACCATCTCCACGTGGCGGTAGTAGCCCCACACGTAATAGCGCCAGTAGGCTTCCGCCTGCTCCCGGTCCACGGGGCCGGAACCGGAGCGACGCTTCCGGTAGCGCTCCGGCTCCTCATGCGTCGGCTCGAAGCTCTCGGGCAGCGGCGGCAGATCGTCCAGCAGCTCCGGGTAAGGGAAACCCAGGCGATTCCTGAAGTTGTAGCTCGTCCACAGGCCGATGTCGTGCGGCTGCGTGTACATAGCAGCCAGGAAGAAGGGCTTCCCTTCGTCGTAGTTGCGGATGTAGGCTTCGCAGGACTGCGTGACGCTCTTGTCGCCTTCCTGGCCCTTGCAGTTGATGCCGCTGGCGATCACGTCGAAGCCGGGAACGAAAGCCGTGTGCGGCTCGCGCACGTGCCACTTACCGGAGTAGGCCGGCTCCCTGTCCGTGTGCCGACCGATCCACTGCCCCAGATTGGGGATGGCCGTGCGGACGTTGTTCCCGTTTTCGAACACGCCCGTCTCGCTCGGCATCCTGCCGGTGAAAATGGAGCTTCTGGCGGGCGAACACAGGGGATAGGTGCAGTAGCTGTGGCGGAACGCCGTCCCACGCTCCGCCAGCCGGTCAAGTCCCGGCGTGCTTACGTGCCGGTTCCCGAACGCGGAGATCGTGTCGATGTGTTGCTGATCGGTGACGATCAGGAGGATGTTCGGCTCAGTACTCATAGTGAACTCCCCCCTTGATCAGGTCGACGGTCAGCTCCTCCGTCCTCTGCATCGCCTCGTCGTCCAGGACGTACATCACCGAGTTGGAGATCATCAGGACGACGCGTTCGGCCTCGTCCAGCCAGTACTGCCGGGGCAGGATCGCGTGGCCGATCTGGTACACGCATTTCGGCCTCATGCCGTCCGCGGCCAGCTTGGCCGCCAGCCCGGCTCCCAAGTTGCCAAGGTGGTGGCCGGCCTTCACCTTCGTCAGGCCCTCCAGCAGCGTGAACTCAAGCCTCTGGCCGGCCCAGCGTTGGACGACGTCGACCAGACACCAGTCCGCAGTGAACGGCGGGGACAGACCAAGTTCGCGCCGGCTCCCGCGACACGTCTCGAAGACCCGCCCACCCTCGACCGACCCATCGAGTGTCAGGGACAGCTCCGGGCGAGGACAGCGGGACGCGTCCGTGAAGCCGGTCTCCAGCCGCCAGCGGACGGGGGAGGCCAGTTCATCGTCGCGGCAGAGGATCTCGGCCTTCACCTTGTTCTCGATGCCGTCGGCGTTGACCAGCACGTGATCGACCTGGAAGGTGAGACCTTCGCCGTCTCTCCTGCGGTCGATCTTCAGGTGGCCCATGTCCTTGTTCTGGAAGCGGAAACGGCCGCTGTTGCCCCATATGCGGTAGGTCTGGCTCCAGTCTCCCGCGACGTCGTAGCCCGGCGGAAGCGCGGGGAACCCGCTAAAGGCCCCCATCTCCACCAGGACTCGGGGGGACAGGAGGCCGTCAACGGCCCGGTCGCCGGGCTCTGGTCCCTTGTGCGGCATGATCTCCTCCAAATGCTTCGCTCGCAGGCTTGTTCGCGCCCTACCAGCGGAAGAAGCGGTAGGGATCGTCCCATTCCTCCGGCTCGTCGAGGTAAAGGCCGTCCAGCCAGCGCGTTTCGCCTTCCGCGACGGGCCGGGAGAGGTGATCGAGCAGTGGCGTCTGCCCGGCTGCTCCCATGTTGGCCAGCAGGCGCGTCACCAGGCAGGAGACCCGCCGGAACGTGCGCTTGACGTTCATCTTCTCCCCGGAGTAGTCGAACTGCCAGGGGGCGAGCTGACAGAGAACGACCGATCCGTCCTCGCTCGCCGCCAGCACGCCGTTACCGATGACGGTTAGCCCGCCCGACACGAGGGGCAGCTCCCGCGGGTCGCGGTTGTGAACTTCCGCCGGCGAGACGCCCGCCAGCGCGGAGTCCACACCGAACGGCTCGAAGCAGGCGGCAATGTGCTCCCCCCTCTTCATGCCGACGTCGAGGGGCAGGAACGCATCCGCATCCTCCTCGCTGAGGCCGATGCCCAGCACGTGCCCGCCGTCGCGCAGCCAGCCGGCGATGGCCTCTGCATCGCCGGCGAGCTCTTTGCCGCCGCCCGGCCCGACGATCAGGACCTGGGTGTCCGAGAGCTTCCCACCCCCGTAAGCTGCCACCGAGAGAGCGGCCGATTCCAGGTAGCTCCGTCCGGCCGGATCGCCCACGTAGACGCCCTTGCGCCGGGGCGCCGGCTGCCAATCCGAAACATACCGCAGTATGTTGCGCGCCAGGGCCTCCGCGGCAGGATCGGCCTCCGTCCGCCCGGTCACGTCCGCCTGGCAGAACAGCACCACGCCCTTGCCGTCGCGGTGCTCCATGAGCGCCGTGTACTGGAGGGCGTAGCCGCCGTCAAGGATGGGCAGGAAGTCGCCGCCGGCCGGTTTTTCGACGAGGGCCGAGGCCACGTTGCCGCGGTGACCGCACCGCCAGAGCCGCGTGACCGGGATGCCGCACCACTCGACTGTCGGCACGTGGTTGAATTCCGGGATGCGCTCGTAATCGAGGCGCGCCGGCAGGATCGTGGCTTCGCCGCGCCAGTTGCGCAGGTGCTCCTCGCCCAGCCCCGCCAGCAGCGGATGATCCGGCACGCGCTTGAAGACCCACCGCAGCCCGTACTCCGCCACGCGGAAGCCCAGCCGCTTCTCCAGCACGTCCCCCGTCTGCTCGAACACGACCACCTTCAGGCCGTCCCGAACGCGCGACAGGTCCGGCGCCGGCCCTTCGAGCGTCAGCGCGCCCTTGCCGATCAGGAGGACATCGTACGCGGAGAGCCCGGCGTCCGCCTCGACGGCATCGAAGCGAACGCCTAACCCCTTCAACAGCTCGGCGGTCTCGCCCTGAGGGTCAAAGAGCGCGATCTTCGCGCCGGTCTGTACCGATTCCGGGGGCGCCAGGACGTCGACCGTGAAGGAATCCTGCTGCGTCTCGCCGTTGCTGAAGCGCACGGTCGCCGAAAGCTCGTACGCTCCGGGAGCCAGGTCCGCCGGAAGGTCGAAGACCAGCGGAATCCGCTCCTGCTGCCCCGTGGGCAGCGGTAGCGAGGTGCTGCCGGTCACGGCCCGGGGCAGGCCCAACGACCACTCGCAGTCGCACGTCAGGGCCTCGCGCGAGTTGTTGATGACGATGAGTTGCTTTTCGACCTTACCGCCGGAAAGATAATTGTGGTCCTTGCTGGTGAAGGCTTCGGGCCCGCCCGCGATGTAGGCCAGCAGGGGCAGGTTGTTCCGGTAAAGGGCTTCCGCGGCGGCGGTGGGCTCCCAATCGGCCGGATCATAGGCGAGTTGGGCCCGCGCTTCCTCCTCCCGCACGTAAGCGGGCCTCGGCCCTGGCCGCTGGAGGTTCTCCCAATCGATGTCGAGCTCCAGGGGCCCGATATCCCGCCCGCGGCCGCTGGGACGCTTCCAGTAGCTTCCGTACTCCCACGGGGAGCTCGCCGACATTCCCCACGTGCGGAAGGCACGCCAGTTATCCGTCAGGTACATGGCGATGATCTCGTACCGCTCGTCGAACTCCTGCGTGCCGATGCGCTGGGGGTAATCCCAGCGCTGCCACGCCCTGCCCTGCCGGAACTGCTCCGCCTCCCAGCGGAGGTTCTCCTTCTGCCCCTCGGGGATGTCGTAGGCCTGGGGGCCCAGGAATTGGGCGTTCCACTCGGCCAGGCAAAACTCCCAGGGCGCCACGGCGCTCCCGAACTCGCGCTTGCCCTTGTACCACCCGCGGTACATCGCCCAGTCCCACAGGAATGGCGCGCTGAACTCGCAGGTGAAGACGGGCTTGACGCCCAGCGTGGCCCAGTGCTCGAACCAGTCGGACATCTCCTGGATCGGCACCCAGTTTGGGTAGAAGTTGCTCGTGTACATCGTGCTCAGGCTGCCCGAGGAGTGGTGGTAGACGAACCGGCTCGGGTCCAGCCGTCCGATGACCGTCTCCGCGCGGAGCGCCAGGCTGGCATTTCGCAGGGCCCACGGGTCCCGGGGATTCTGGATGCCGTCGATCATGTCCGGGTTCATGTCTTCGGAATAGCCGGTCGCGTTGTGGCTGGTGGAGTAGCAGACCACAGACGGATGGCTCCCCGCCACGTGGACGTAGAACGCAGCGTGCCGCGCATACCCGTTGCTCAGGTCTGCATCGGGCGCGTCCCACTCGTAGTGCCCGAAATGCGGCTGAGAGAAAGAGAGCAACATGCCCTCGTCGTCCGCGGCCCTCAGCACCTCCTCGAAGTTCAAGTGGGCGCCGGGCTGACAGCCGTAGTTGTGCGTGTAGACGAAGTTGATCCCGAAGCTCTTGTACCACTGGAGGGTCGCCCTGGTGGCCTCGTAGCTCGCCATGGTCGGGCTCATCTGGCCGTTGTCCAGGGGGATGCCCGACAGGTAGATGCGCGTGCCGTTCAGGTAGAAATCCCGGCCTTCGATCCAGAACTCGCGGAAACCGAAGCGGACGGGCAAGGCCTCGTCCAGCAGATCACCGTCGGCGCCCAGAAGGGCAAGGTCCAGGTCGTACTGGTTCTGCGGCGTGTGCACGTCCCACAGCTTCTCGGGCCGCCAGTGTTCGGTCAGCAGCACGTGGCCGTCCGCCAGGTCGCTCCCTTTGAAGGGCGCGCCGGTGAACTCCTTCACCGTCCGGTCCCCGTCCCTTACTCGGGCACGGAGGGCATACCGGGCGTCGGGGTCCAGCCCGTCAAGCGCAGCGTCGAACGTGATCTGCCACCTGCGAACCGAGGTCTCCACCTTGACTTCGGTGATGCGCGGGCCTCCCGGCTCGCCCACCAGGTACACGTCGCCGCACAGTCCCCGTCGCGCCACACTGCCCTCGACTTGCCTGGCCGAAGCCGTGTCGTTGTACGACAGCATGACGGCGTTGAGCGGCATGGCCACGACGAGCATGCTCAGCACGTGGGTCTGTCCCGGGCGGCACGCAGAGGTGAGGTCCACCTCTCCCCATGGATAGCGCATCTCCCCGACTTTCGTCCCGTCGACGTACACGGCCGCGTAGGAGTTCAGGTACTCCGCCTTCAATGCGATGCGGCGCCCCGCCCAGCCGGCCGGGATCGTGATCTCCCGCTGGTGCCACGCGGCATTGATTCCGCGTAGCCGCTCCTCATCCCAACCGGGATGCGCGAACAACGCACTGGAGTGTCCCCCCCGCGGGCCGCCGGGCCATGGCTCCGGCACTCTGAAGTAGCCCCAGCCCTCGGCGGGCACCGCGTCCTCAGCGCCCTCGGCCGGTTGCCAGCGCCATAGGCCGTTGATACAGATACGCTCCCGTGTCTCGGTACGTTCGCGCCAGGACTTATCGACGGCCCACACTGCCTTCACACCTTCGGGCAATTGCATGTCCGCACCCTCCTGGCCGGACGCCTGTTGAAGCGCGCCGCAGCCAAACGCCATCAGGACCCACACCGTAGCAATTCACGTGCGGAATGGAATGCGCACCGCGTCTCTCCTCCAGGCCAACCGCACCCGGACGCGCCGGACATTTCGGCGGCCAATGGGACGAGGACCGCCATGATACATATGGCCGCCCATTGCCGCAACAAGATGGGCTGCTGGTCGGACAGGAGGGCCTCGTGCCGACAACGGGAGGGAAACACACGTGAGGCTGTGGCAGCAGATATACTGCGTCCGGTTCGACGGGCAGCGCCCCAAGCGCGTCATTGTGGAGGTGACGGCGGAGTTGGCGCCGGCTGCTCCCCCTCGTCCCCCTGCCCGGCGGCCGGCTTCTCCTTCAGGGCGGCGACGCGCTCGGCCAGCCAGACAACCTTGTCGGGCAGATTCGGCACGCGCGCCTCGATCCGAAGCACGGCGTCTGAAACCTGCGCCATCGCCACTTCCTTCAGCAGCGCCGAATCGCCGGCTGCGTCAGCGAATTGCTGGAGCCGCTGCTGCAACTGCCCGGCCGATCCGGAGTCGGCGCAAGTCACGAAGAGAGTGAGAATCGCGTCGAGGTTGTTCAGGCTCTCGAACTGCCCGCTCAGGCAGAGCACCGCTGGCGACGCTACGCCCGTGGCGGCGAGCTCCGCCCGTCCCTGATCTTCCGGGATCACCGCCATGAGGGCCAGTAATTCGCCATGTGCATTGCCGCAGGCGAACCGGATGGGGGCCGTCCGGCCGAGCAAATCGTGGGCGGACGTCAGCAGGGGACCCGCTTGCAGCTCAGCGGGAGGGGCCTCGCCCTGCGCCCCTTCCTCGGAGGGCGTGCGCAGCTCAAGGCTGTCGACCCAGGCCCGCACGAGGTCCTCGCGGTCAGCCAGCATGAGGTTATTGTTCCTGACGGCCACGGCCGTGCCGTCTTCCTTGATGAGCAGTGTGGCTTCCTTGTACTCGCTCGAGGAGCCCTCGTCTTCCTGCGCCTTGATGACGCCGCGGACCAGCAGCGCCAGCAGCGGCGCGTACCTGTGGACGGACAGGATCAAGCCCTTGCCCGTACGCTCCGGCTCGCCCAGGCGCTCCAGGAGCACGACGCCCTGGATGGGCGCGATTTGCTGCAGGTTCACCCGCATGGTGTCGGCATCCATGCTCAGTTGACGGCCTTCGCGGGTCGGTGCCCTGTCGCGGATGGCCGGCAGCATGAGCAGCCGGACGGCTGTCCCAAGCATCAAGGCATCGTCGGGCTGGACAGTGGCGAACACAAACGCGTCCGTTTCGGCGGTCACAAGAAGCTCCGGGGAGACGATGGGCTGAGGGCGCTCCAGCATCCTCTTGAGCAACCGCCCTCCCACGAACATCAAGACGACGACCACCACGATGAAGCCGAGGCAGCCACCCGTGCAGCCCCAGAGCCACTTCTTGCGCCGCTTCTGTTCCGGCGTCGCAGCTCTCATTCCGCTTGGACTCTCGCTGTTGAAAACGCCCTAAACTCTCAGGTCCGGAGCGGGTCGGTCGGTCTCGGGGAACTTGCCGAGCAGAGGCCCCACGATCTCGCGGAGGAACTCCTCAACCTGCCGGGGCGCGCGCCCGACGAACGCCGCCGGATCGACCAGCTCGCCCAGCCGGTCGCGCACTGCAACGAATGCCCCGTCCTGCCGGATGCGATCGAGCAGGTCGTTGACGCCGTCGCCCTTCTTGATCCTGTCGCCCGCGCCCAGGGAGTGCACGCGGATGCGCTCGTGCAGGTCCTGGCGGTCGCCCCCTGCTTTCACGGCGGCCATCAGTATGGCCTCGGTGGCCATGAAAGGCAGCTCCGCCTGCACGCGCCGCGCGATCACGCCCTCGTTCACGACGAGCCCGGCCGTTATGTTGGCGGCCAAGTGCGCAATGGAATCGGCGGCCAGGAATCCCTCCGGCAGGCACAGGCGCCGTATGGCCGAATCGTCCAACGTGCGCTCGAGCCACTGATCGGCGGCCGTCATCGCCGCGTTCTGCACGTTGTTCAGCAAGAAGCGGCTCAACGAAGCCATGCGCTCGCACCGCATGGGGTTGCGCTTGTAGGGCATGGCCGAAGAGCCCACCTGGGCCTGGCCGAACGGCTCCTCCAGCTCCTTCAGGCCCGCCAGCAGCCGGATGTCGCCGGCCATCTTATAGCAGGCCAGCGCCAGCCCGCCGAGCGAGGAGAGCACCTTGTAGTCGAACGCGCGCGGGTAGGTCTGGCCCGTGATGACGAAGACGCGCAAGAACCCCAGTTTCTCGGCCACCAGCTCGTCGAGCTTCTCGACCTTGTCGTGATCGCCACCGAACAACGCCAGGTAGCTGGCCTGTGTGCCCGTGGTGCCCTTCGCGCCACGGAGGGGAATCTGTGCGGACAGGGCCGAAACGGTCTCCAGCGCCCCGATCAGGTCCGCCAGCCAGAGGCAGGCCCTCTTGCCCACAGTCGTCAACTGCGCGGGCTGGAAGTGCGTGTAGGCCAGGCACGGCAGGTCCCTGTAGGTAAGGGCGAACGCGGCCAGGTTACGGCACGCCGAGGCCAGGGGCGTGGCGAGCAGCCTGAGCCCGTCGCGCATCTGGATCAGGTCCGTGTTATCGCCGACGAACGCGCTCGTTGCGCCCAGGTGGATGATGGGGCGGGCCGCAGGGCACTGCTCTCCGTAGGCCCGCAGGTGGGCCATTACGTCGTGGCGCGTCTCCCGCTCGATGGCCTCGGCCCTGTCGAAATCCACGTCGTCGGCGTGCTCTCTGAGTTCGGCGATCTGCCCGTCGGAGATGTCCAGCCCGAGCTCTTTCTGCGCCTCCGCCAGGGCAATCCAGAGCCGCCGCCAGGTGCGGTACTTCTTCAGGTCGCCCCAGTTCTCCAGCATCTCCCGGCTGGCCCAGCGGGTAACGAAGGGCGATGTGTAGATCAGCCTGCTCGGCTCCTCAGCCGTCATGGCTCTCCCTTGATGCCGAGGGACTCGCTGGTGAACAGGGCGCGCCAGGGAATGCCGGCCTCTCGGAAGGCCTCCTCGGCGCCCTCCTGCCGGTCGAGGACGAGCAGGACGGTCACCTTCCCG
>CAZSET010000099.1:0-14068 GCA_964605915.1 uncultured candidatus Brocadiaceae bacterium
GCCAAGAGCGCCCCGAAGCACGCGGAAGTAGAGGAAACGGCCCGGCTCCCTGGCTGTCATGCTGAGGAGCGCGCAGCTTCGCGCGCGACGAAGTATCTCCGCTCTTGGACGGCTTTGGAGCGCCTCAGCGAGGAGATCCTTCGCCCGGCCCGCGCCGGGCTCAGGATGACACCGAAACCTGAGGGGACTTCTGTTCGGCCTCTTGGGAGGGCCGACACAAGTTGTCGACGCTTCTGCCCTCCCCCCGGGAGAGGGTCAGGGTGAGGGAGGCGCTACCGGCTGCGAACACGCTCCCTGTACCGGCCGGCGCCGGCCTACGGCTTGAACTCGCCGTCGATGGCCCGGCGGTGCAACTCACGCAGGTGCTCGTACCACCGGCCCTGGATCTCTTCCACGGCGCCGAGGTGCTCTTCGAAGGCATCGAGGCTCCCCCCGTCGCGGATGATACGGACGTACGCGTTGCGTCGGCGTCCGTCTTCGCCCGCCAGCAGGAAATGGGTCAGGCTCCACCAATGGATGTAGTAGAGGTTGAACTGCGTGTCCATGTCCGGCCCGCCCCGGCCGGTGATGATGGCATGGAGAGGGATGGCCTTGCCGGACCGGACGTCGGCTTCCACGTCCCCGCTCAGGTCCAGGTCGTATAGCCACCACACGGGGTAGGCGTCGCGGTTCGGCCGGCCGACCAGCAGGTGGCCGTCGACGTATTGGCTCGCGCTGAAGAACGTGGCCAGGCCCTCGTCGATCCACTTGGGCACGTGCAGGCGCGCCACTTCGTGGTTCAGTTGGTGAGTTGCCTCGTGGAGCAGCCAGTAGTAAGGATTCGCCTCCCACGTGCCGCAGTAGGCATAGCACCGCCCCTGGCGGTAGAACGCTTCCGCCCAGCCCACGCGCGGGTTGTAGCGGCGGAACTCACGCCGGTCCCTGTAGAGGTCGACCTTGAGCCCCGCGTCCGGTTCGACAGGGCCCGGAAGGTCCGAGAAGAACTCCTGATAGGCCTGGTAGAGCTCCTCCAATGCGCGGCCTGCGTCCTCCGCCTGCGCGGGCGTTGCGCTGGAGCGGATCGTGTAGTGCCGCGTCCGCACGGTCACGCCCGGCCAGCACGTGGTGCGCCACAGATAGAAGCCGAGCACGATTGCCACGGGAGAGAGCAGTATGGCCAGGCTACGGCAACGCGCGCGTTGGGAAGATCCTCATGGCTCTCTCAGTGCCCTCGGCCTTGGTGCGGGCCTGGTGAGCCTGGGGCGAACGTTCCGCTCACTGGCCAGCGGCCGGCGAGCCGGCCCGGGGCGTCGCTCCCGTCACGGGCAGGCCGGCCCGACCCCAGCCCGGCGAGCGAATCGCGCGGGCGATCTCCTCTCCCGCCACGGGAAGCGGTCCCCGCAGCAGCTCGGGCAGTTGGTACAGCTTGAAGAACCACTCGTAATGGGTCGGATCCTTCTGCGGCAGCAAGAACGGCTTGCGCGCCGTGCCGTCCTCGTCCACGTGGCTGAAGTAGACCTTGACGAACTGGCCGTCCTCCCTCTTGCTGCTGAAGGCGAGCCACCGGCCGTTGCTTGACCAGCAGTGCCAGGACTCCGCCCACTCGCTGCTGCACGCCATCCTCTCGTACCGCCCGCCCTCCAGGTCCATCAGGTACAGGTCGCTGCTCGGCTGGAACGTGGGAAACGTGCTGTAATCGGACATGCAGAACGCCAGGAACCGCCCGTCAGGCGAGATCCTGGGCTGCGTAATGCTGAGCCCGGTCTCGTCCGAAGACAGCACGGTTTCCAGCTCTCCCCACCGGCCGGTGCCCAGGTCATAGCCGATGCGCATCAGGTCGTACTTGACCTCGGTGAGGCGTTCGCTCGGCATTTCGTCGGTGTCCGACCAGAGCATGGGCGCGCGGCAGAAGTAGAGGTGCCCGCCGGCCGGCGACCACGCCGGATAGGTCTCCAGGTAGTCGGGACTGGCGATGGCGGACGTGGAGACGACGGAGCCCGAGTCGAGCAGGTAGAGGGCCATGTCCGACACGAGGTCGACTCCGTCGCGGACTTCGGCCCTGGCACAGTGAAAGGCCTGCCTGACCTTGTTGATCGAGAACGCGACGGCCCGGCCGCTCGGGTGCCAGGCGGGGAAGCCGGCCACGCGCGGGGCGAACTGCGTCCTGGTGTCGACCTTTCGAATGGCGCCGTCCTGGATCAGCAGCATGCCGGCGCCGTAGTTCTTGAGTCCGCTGCGCACCTGCAGCACGACCTTGTCCGGGCTGTTCCGCGGGAACGAGTGGCAGTTCATGCAACCGCTGCCGAAGGACGCGTTGTCCAGGACGACGACGTCGTCGAAGCCCCGAAGGTCCCGCTGCCGGAGGCTCATTGTGCGGTACAGGTTGTACATGGGGTTTATGCGGCGATACACCAGGTACGGATCGATCTCGTCATCGGAGACCTCGTTCGTGATGCTAGCGTAGCGGCGCCAGCTCCCTTCCGTCCCGCGCACGTAGACGTCAAACCGCACCTCCTGGCCGCGGCTGCCGGCCAGAAGGGCCTTCCATTCCTTGATGGGGATCGCGATGCGGCGTGTCCTGCTGAGGACCTCGACGGCCTCCCCTCGCGTCGAATGAATCCTGACAAAGTAGCGCGTGCCCGGCTCCTGCACGCAGAAGTTCAGGGGCGCGACGTTGGCGGGAATCACGACGCCCGCGTAATCGGGCGCCATGCGGGGCGGCCGGTCCACGAGCGTGCTCTCCGCGATGCCGCGCGTGCCGCCCGCGGCCAGACCGTAGACGCCGGCCGCCGCGAGCGTCGCAACAACACAGAGGATAACGACGTAACGGCGTCGCCTGCTCATCGCGGTCACCGATCAGAGGACGAACTCGTAGTAGTAGAAGTAGGTGTCTCCATGGCTCCTTCGGAGCGCGCGCCGGGCGATGTCCCTGTCGGCGCCGTGCTCGGCCAGGCTTCTCTGGAACTCGCGGAACCGCTGCTTCGTCGCCGCGCTCACCTGCCGTCCGTGCAGGTCGGCCTCCTTGCCGGTGACGTGCTCGTAGAGCAGCACCGCCTCCTCGTAATGCCGCGGGATGCCGGAGTAGTCGAAGTCGTCCAGGTCGTCGAGGTCCCGGACGACCCCGTCAAGCTCACCGTTCAGCAGGTAGTGGGCCATCAGGTACTCGAACGCCATGCGATTGTGCCTGTTGCTCCGCAGCAGACAGCCGAGCAGCATCTCGAAAGTGAAAGGCGCGACCTCGTCCTCGGTGATCGCAAGGGATCGGATGCGCCGCACGCGAGCCTCGGCGGGCATGGGGCCATCCGCGCCCATTCGGCGCAGACAGCCCCGTGCCCATCTCCCGTGGATGACGTCCTTGCTGAGCGCGCCCAGGAAGACGCGTGCCGCCCGCTGCTGGTCCTTCGCGACGTTGACGACCGCCAGTCGCTTGAGGACGAAGGGACGATCGCCCAACAGCTCCAGTGCTTCGTGGGCCATGTGCTCAGCCTTGTTGACTGCGCCGAGCTCGAGCAGGATGCCGCTGTAGGCCATGTAGACCGAGCCGGGGTCCTCCAGAAGCATGAGGCCCCCGGCCATATCACGCTGCGGATACGTGAACATGTCGTAAGGCAGCCGCCCCGTGTGGTAAAGGGCTTCGTTGACGGCCCAGTTCACGGTAAGGTCGTAGCGATTGCAGGGAAGCCGCCGGACTTCCGCCAGCAGCTCGGCCCACCTCCCCTGGCGGGCGTATCGGCGGATCCGCAGCACGGCGGATAGACCGTCATCGAACAGGAACCATGCACATGCCGCAACCGCGGCGAGGAGGGCGCAGCCCAGGGCGAGCCCCGCCAGAGCCTTCCGCCATCTCCGTCCCACCGGCGGCGCGGCAAGCCTCGGCTGAAGGGCCATCCCCAGCGCGGCAACCGGAAAGAAAAGGTGCAGGCAGCGCGTGAGCACGATGACCACCTCGCCGCGCTCAACGCCGAAGGGCGGGAACAGACGCACGTAGGTTTGCTCGATGCCGGCTCGCAATATCCACGTAGCCGCTACGCAGAGGGCCGCAGCGGCGGCCGCCACGTAGATCAGCCCGAGCAGGCGCCGCCCGGCTGCCACGTCGAACACCCCGCAGACCACGGCATAGAGGAGGACGGCCCCGGCCGCCGCGTAGGACAGGACCCCGGCCAGGGCCAGGAAAACGCTGATTCGCGCGAAGCTCCCGCGCAGCGGCGCCCGCACGTAAGCGCACGCGCACAGCATCGCCGCACAGAGCGCCAGCGCCGTCGGCATGGGGTCGGCGTAACGGCCATAGAGCAACAGCAGCAGCACGGCCGGACCGAAGTGCAGCGCGTGAGGCCGCCCGCCCGCTATGGACCCGAGGACGACGCGCGTGGACGCGCACAGGACCCACGCCACCAGCGTGATGACGAGCGCGCCCACCCATTGGAAGAAGTAAAGCTGACACAGGAAAGCCGAGGCGTACTCCACCGGGCCGCTCGGATGGGCGAACGATCGCGCGAAGAACTCCGCCCCCAGCGAGAAAGTGGGGAACCTGTCGCTGGCCCAGTAGCCGTGGTAGATCAAGGCCGGGTCCACTCGCAGCCCGACGTAGAGCAGGAAGAGCCCGAAGAACACGACTGAGCCGAGAGGCACGTGGCGGATCGCGCCGACTCGTCCCGGCAGGCGGTTTGACATCGCAACCCCACTGGCCCGCACCGCTTCACCTCGGCGCCAACGTTTCGATCACGGCTCCGCCGTTCCGTGGCCGATCCCCGGCCGAGAACGCGCGGCGCCCCGATTGTACCAGGCGCAACGCACAGACGCAATAAGGCCCGGACGGCCCGGGACTCCGCCCGAACGTGGCCCGCCGCCCCGCACGACTTGACGCTCCGGAAGCCGCTGGGTAACCTCTGCCGCAACCTCGACGTCGCGTCATGGTATGCAGAGAGGAGCAGCATGGGCAAGTTCACGTGGACCAGCAGCCCGGTCGTCAACCGATACGAAGGCAACCCGATCCTCGCCGCCCGGGACATGCCTTTCCCCTCGCACATGGTCTACAACGCCGCCGTGATCAGGTTCGGCGGGCGCTACGTCATGATGTTCCGCAACCTGGTCTGGGACGAGCCCTACAAGAGCTACACGCACTTCCTGGGGCTGGCCTACAGCGACGACGGCCTGAGCTGGGAGGTGGACCGGGACTTCCGATTCAAGCCCGAGGGCACGAGGTTCCCGGCCGATCCGCGCATGACGGTCATCGACGGGCGGGTCTACGTCTGCTTCGCCGACGTCACGCCGCACGGGCTGCGCGGGGCGATCGCGGTCACCGACGACTTCGAGAACTACCAGATGCTGAGCATGTCGGCGCCCGACAATCGCAACATGGTCCTCTTCCCCGAGAAGATCGGCGGCAAGTTCGCCCGCCTGGAGCGCCCCTTCCCCGTCTACGGCCGGCGCGAGCCCGAAGCGTTCGAGACCTGGTACTCCGACTCGCCCGACTGCCGATACTGGGGCAACACGCAACTGGTGCTCAAGTACGACGACGTGCCCTTCTGCAACCGCAAGAACGGGCCCGCCGGTCAGCCCATCAAGACCGATAGGGGCTGGCTGACGCTCTTCCACGCCGTCCACCACGATCCGGACACCGTCTACCCCACCTGGCGCGACGAGACGTGGCACAAGCTCTACTGCGTCGGGATCATGATGCTGGACCTGGAGGAGCCGTGGAGGATCGTCGGCCTGTCCCGCGAGCCGCTGATGGTGCCGGAGGCACCCTATGACTACGAGACGGACGGGTGCCGGAGCTACACGATCTTCCCCTGTGCAACCACCCTGGAGGACGACGGCACGGTGCGAATCTACTACGGCGCGTGCGATACGGTGGTGGCCCTGGCGACGGCCGGGCTGGACGACCTGATCGGCCTGTGCAAGCCGGTCTGAGCCGCGAGGCGCGTTGCCAGGCAAGACCGGAAGGCACGGGGCCACGACCTCGCGACCCTGGACGAAGCGCGCGAGTTTGGGTATCGTTGGTTCACGCGTTGGCTCACAAGGGAACCCGCAGGCTTTTTCGCGATCGTCGATCGCAGAAGGAGGAGTGTCATGGCGAAGTTCACGTGGAAGGGCAGCCCCGTCGTCAAGCGTCAAGGCCCGGTGCTCCTGCCGGAGGACGTGCCCTGGCCCTGTCACATGGCCTACAACGCCGGCATCGTCAAGTTCGGTGGCCGCTATGCCATGCTGTTCCGGAACATCTACTGGAACGAGCGCTACGGCAAGTCCACCCGCAGCATCGGCCGAGCCTTCAGTGACGACGGCATACATTGGGACGTGGACGCGGACTACCGGTTCAAACCGGAGGGCGTCACGAACCCCGAGGACCCGCGCATGACGGTCTGCGAGGGGCGCGTCTACGTCACCTTCACCGAGAACTCCCGCGACGGCATCCGGGGCTGCATCGCCGTCACCGACGACTTCGAGAACTACGAAATGCTCAGCATCTCCGCCCCGGACAATCGCAACATGATCGTCTTCCCGGAGAAGGTGAACGGCAAGTTCGTGCGCCTGGAGCGGCCGTTCCGCGCCTACGGCATGAGGGGCGACGACAAGTATGACACCTGGTTCGCCGATTCGCCCGACTGCCGCTACTGGGGCAACAACCACCTCGTGCTGCGGGCGAACGATCTGCCCTTCTGCAACTGGAAGAACGGCCCGTCCGGCCAGCCGATCAAGACCGACAAGGGCTGGCTGACCATCTTCCACGCCACCCACTACGACCCGGACACCGTCTACCCCACCTGGCGCGAGGAGAATTGGCACAAGCTCTACTGCGCCGGCATCATGATGCTGGACCTGGAAGAGCCCTGGAAGATCGTCGGCATATCCCAGGACCCGCTCATGGTGCCCGAAGAGCCCTACGAGACCGACGGGTTCCGCAGCTACACCCTCTTCCCCAGCGCCACGCTGCTGGAGGACGACGGCACGGTGCGCATCTACTACGGCGCCTGCGACACGGTGCTGGCCCTGGCAACGGCGAAGCTCGAAGACCTCATGGACCTGTGCAAACCCGTCTGAACCACGCCGGGCGAGCGCGTCTGCCTGCAAGAATGACTGGAGAAACCATGGCTGCCTTTCGAATCGGCTGCGTCCCAATCACGTGGAAGAATGTGCCTCAGGATCAGGTTCTGAGCGAGATCGCCGAGGCGGGATATGAGGGCTGCCCCGTCTGGCGGGGGAAAGAGGAGACGACGCAGGACGTCCTGGACCGCATAGCCCAGTACGGCCTCGAGCCCGCCCCGGGCTACCTCCAGGGCTACTTCTGGCAGAAAGAAAAGGAGGAGGAGACCCTGGAGCGCGCGCGGCGCCAGGCCGCCTTCCACCGTGAGATCGGCTGCACGGAGGTCTACGTGGCGGCGGGCGGATTCCGCGCCTACACCACGGCCCGGGGCCTCACGCGTGACGCCACAGCAGGGCACGTGCTGCCCGAGGACGGGATGACCGACGAGGAGTTCGAGCAGACGGCCGACATGATCAACCGCGTGGGAGAGATCACGCTGGCAGAGGGCGTGCGCAGTTGCTTCCACAACCACGTCGCCACGGTTGTCGAGACGCCCGCCGAGATAGACCGGCTCTTCTCGCTCGTGGACCGCGACCTCCTCTTCATGGGCCCGGACACCGGGCACCTGGCCTTCGGCGGAGCGGACGTTGTCCAGTTCTTCCGCGACTACGCCGAGAGCATCAAGACGGTCCATCTGAAGGACATCGATGGGGACGTGCTGGCAGAGGGCCGCGCGAAGGAGTGGGATTACGACACGTTCAAGAAGCACGGCATCTACACGGAGCTGGGCCAGGGCATGATCGACTTCCCGGCTCTGCTGGAGATCCTGGAAGGCGTCGGCTTCGAAGGCTGGCTCCTGGTCGAGACCGACATCACCCAACTGCCGACCGCGCTCGAAAGCGCCGTCGTGAGCCGCGAGTACCTCCGCAGCCTGGGGCTGTAGGGCGGGCGAGCAGCCGCGCCGGTGCGTTCAGGCACGAAGCCGGCTGGAAGCCAGCGCTACGGCCTGCGAACACACTCGCCCCATGGGTAGCGCCGGCATCCCTGCCGGCAAGTCCAGCCATGATGCCGCCCGGAAGTCAGCGCTACCGGCTGCGAACCCATTCGCGGCACCGGTAGCGCCGGCCCGCCGACTGGCGAGCAAGGATCCGTGCCGGCAAGTGCGTCGCGAGCACCTGCGCAGCCCGGGGGCTATGAATGGGTGCGGCCCTCGGGTTTGGGCGCTTTCGGGTGCCGGTTTCAAATCCACCCCAGCGGCGCCCGGAGGAGGAGCCACAGCACCATCACCAAGACCCAGTACGTGGCAAGGAACAACGCCACGAACTCCGCGCGTCGGGGAAGCCGCTTCCCATCGTCGCCTTTGGCGCGGGCCACGACCACCACGAAAACGATAATGGTCAGCATGCACCAGAGGCCCAGTGCGGCATATCTGCCCCACTTGCCGTAGAGCACGCGACCCGAAAGGCCCGCCGAGAGACAGGCCAGCGCGAAGCACCCGGACACCACGAGAACAATGCCTACGACGGCAGGAAAGCTCTCAATGGCCTCCGCATACCGCGTCGCAAGTGGCGCGCCGGGCGAGAACCAGAGGTCTTCGGTCAGCTCGCGGGCAGGCACGTCGATCTCGACGGCCGTGTACCGGATGGGTCCCTTCCCCAGCCCCCGTGTGAACCTGGGCGGCGGCGCGGGAGCGAGTATATCGTCGGAGTCCCCGGTCCATGCTGACAATCGGGGCGGGCGCCAGTCCATTTGCCGCAAGTGCTCCAAGGAAAGCGGGAAGTCGGGCTTCGGGTCGGGCTTGACGTAGCCGATGACGAAAAGGCTGACGGGGATGCGCGCTTCGCCGTACGTGCCGGTGGGGCGAAGCGGATAGAAGGCGCGATCGGTGGGGAACTCCACGTAGACGCAGGGCCAGCGCGCCGTTCTGCTTGCACCGGCCGCATAGTCCGGGAACTCCTGACGCAGTTCCTCGCGGGAAGCGATCCACACAAGCACCAGGACGTAATCGCCCGACAGGTAGGGCTCGAAAGCACTCAGCTCCTCCTCGGGCAGCGCGGCCCCCTTGTCCGCCAGGTGAGCGGCCAGGGCAGCGGCGGACCCGGCCGTGACAGACTCAGCGCGAAGGCCCCACTTCTCCACTTCTTCGTGCACTGTGACGCCCATCCGGGAGCTCGCCGTGCCGCCCAGCGCCGTCAGAATGCCCACCGGCCCGAAGATCGGATAGAGCCCAAATCCGGTCGCGAGCCCTCCGACTGTCGCAGCGGCGCGCTCCTGTGGATCGATGCCCGCGAACGTCGGGAACGTGTCCACGAAGTCGAGCGCCACTCCATCCGGGGTCCCCGGGATGGGGAATATCCAGAGCGCCTTGTCCTGGTCTTCCAGCCCCAGGCTGACGGCGATTATCATGCGCTGAACGCCGTCAACGTGGGCGATCGCCGCCCTCTGTTCATCCTGGGTCGTCGGCACAAGCGATGCATAGTGAGCCGCACTGAAAGCTTTGCCGTCGGCGCTCACAATCCCGGAAAAGGTCAGCAGTGCGGCTGCTGCAAGCAGCACGCACACGTTCCGGGCGCCAGTCTCCGTGCTTCCCCTGAACCCCCGTCTCGAAATCGCGCAGGGCGCCATCGCATCTTCCCCCTGCAGAAGAATACGGCAAACGCCATTGAGGATGGCGAAAGTAATGTTGCGCCCGGGCAAGTCTTGTCATTCCGAGGAGCGGCGCAGCCGCGACGAGGAATCTCGACCGTAACGGCGGCGACGTCGGTGCGGCCGAGATTCTTCATTCGCCGTACGGCGAACTCAGAATGACATCATGCGTTTGACCGCGCTCAATAGCCAGACGAATCCATCCGCTCTCTCGAGGGCACGGCGCGCCGTGCCCATGCCTCGTAAGAGCGTAAAGGCCCCATGCCGAAGTTGCGTGCCGAGACTCCACCAATGCCGTCCGGAAGCCGTCTAGGACTCGCCCGCCTCCAATACGAGCAGTGTATCCTCCCAGCCGTCGGGGGTCGAGAAGGACTGCTGCCCCGAGTTGGGGAATGTGCCGGCGGGCACCGCATCGCCGGTCGCCGGGTCGATCCAGAAGGCGCTTACACCGTCCCCCGCCACCTTGTCCATATTGACGGAGAACGTGTTTTTCTCGGCCAGGTAGATCATAACCCACTTGCCGTCTCGGTGACGGGCTGAGAGGCGCAGCATATCCCCGTCCGTCCGGCCCCCGGAAGCAAACACCGACTGATCGGGCACGAGCAGCCACCACTCCGGTCGAGCCATGAAAAACCTCTTCAGGATGCCCATCTGAGCGGCGCCCGGCGCATCCAGGGACTCCCGCCACGTGGGCAGCACGCGCCAGCTATCGTTATGCCCGTAGGTGTGGTGCGCCCCGGCCAGATAGGAGTAGTACGCCTGCCGGCGAACCCACAGCGGCGTGACGTCGAAGCGGTACTCCGTGCCCGCCTCGTAGGCCCCCTCAGCCATGAGGACGGGCTTGACCGGCTTCAGGTTATAGTCGTGCGTCACCATGGGGTAGATCAACTTCACGTCCGTCCACGTCTGCATCGAGTTGAAATCCAGCCAGTCCTCCCCGTGGATGAAGCTGGACGAGTGGGGGGAGGGATCGGGCTTGAAGGTGATGGGGTGCCGGCCGCCGTCGCCCTCGCGCAGCCCGGCTGCCAGCTCGCGCAGGACCGGGACGAACTCGTCCTTCGCCTCGGGCGTCATCGACCAGACGATGTGGGGCACGTCCTTGTAGCGCCCGGCCAGCCAGGTGGCCCAGGCCCGCGCGTTCTCCAGTGTGATGTGCTCGCGGTAGCGCTGGTGGTACAGCGTCATCGAGATGGCCACGTTGTTCTCACCCGCTATCTCGAGCACCGCGTCGACGTTCTTGAAGTACTCCTCGTTGGGCGTCAGGGGATCGTCATTGACCCAGGGCTTCTGGCCGTGGACGTTCGGCTGGGTGCCGTCGCCGACTCCCATCAGCATGACCTGCGCGAACTTGAAGCCGTTGGCGGCGGACCTCTCCAGTATCGTCCCGGCCTCGTCCAGCGTGTATTCCCGGAAGAGCTGCCACTGCGTGGTGCCCAACCAGAACACGGGGTCGCCGTTGCTGTCGACCAGGTACCTCTTGTTCTCGCTGACGGCGACGGGGAACGCCGTCTTCTGAGCCAGCGCGGGCGAGCCGACGGCCAACAGCGCCCCCAGCACCGACGCAACGTGTTTCGCAGCTTCATTCATGGCCTCGCCATCCTTTCGGGACTTGCGACTCATGCCTCCGGGGTTCGGCCCCGCGCCCCTCATCGGAGCTTCTTGCGCGGCAGCGGGTTCTGCCGGTGGCACTCCTCGATCACGGCTACCTGCCGACGAACCTGTTTGGGCGTGATGACCAGCGGGGCGCCCTCCGTCAACGTGGCGTAAAGATGCGTGTAGAACTGCCGTGCCATGTAGGGAAACAGGTTGGACTTTGACTTGGGGACGGTCCATTTCCTCTCTGTCCAGTGCAGCTTCTCCCTGCAGTACCGGCGGCCCGGCAGCGGCTTGCGCGTGAGCTCTTGCTTGGGAGCGCGCGCCGGATTGTGATGCCTCCAAGTGATCTCTGAACGGCCGGCCATCAGACCTCCGCGCGTGCCGTAGACCAGGTAGCTGTACGGTGAATATGCGGCGCAGGAGGAAACTTCGAGGTCTATCGTGGGCCGGCCCTTCCGGGTCAACACGACCTTCACGTGGTCCTCGGCATTGCCGAAGGTATTCACCCGGTCCATTATGCACTTCACCTGCGGCATGCCCTCGCCGAAGAGCTGCAGCACCTGATCCAGGGGGTGGGGACCCGTGTTGAGCAGGTTGCCGCCGTCGTACTCCTGAAGGGTCTGCCAGTCCCATCGCCGGCTGAATCCGTTCGACGCGCTCTTGATCATCACGATGCGCCCGAGCACGCCCGAGTCTATCACCTTGCGGATCTGCACGAAGTAGGGCGCGAAGCGGGACTGCTGGTAGATGGCCAACAGCTTCTTGGCCTTCTTGGCGGCCCTGATGAGCTTGTCCACGTCCGCCACGCGCCGCGCCAGAGGCTTCTCGCACAGCACGTTGTAGCCGGCCCGGAGGAACTCCAGCGTGATGGGCACGTGCAGGTAGGACGGGGCGGCGTTGACGACGAGGTCCAGGTCCTTGCGACCGAGCATCTCCTCGTGGCTCGCGTAGGCGTCCGCGCCGAACTCCTCCTCCGCCTGCTTTCGGTACTCGGGCAGGGGATCGACGACGGCCACGATCCGGTACCTCTTGTCCCGCCGCAGGTGGTCTGCATGGATGTCATGGCCGCTGCGTCCCTGTCCGATGATCCCGACCCCGATGCGCTTCGACTTCGCTTTCGCCACGGAGGCACCTCCCGATCAAAGGGCTCGCACGAACCGTCCCCGGCAGGGCGTCAGGCCAGGGGTGGCGTAAGTATGCCAGACAAAACGCGACAATGCAAAGGCGGCCGGCCGCTCTGCCCGTGCGGTAGCCGCAGCATGTCATTCCGAGTTCGCCGTCCGGCGAACGAGGAATCTCCACCTCCCACCAGTGGAGGCCGGTGCAAGGCCAGATTCCTCGTCGGCCGCTCCCGCACGTGCGGGACGGCCTCCTCGGAATGACAGCAAACGGGGCGCCCGGCCTGTGGAGTGCTACGGCTTCCGGCCTTCGTAGCCGCAGCGGCTACTACGGCGGAGTAAGCTGCCGCCGCTTTGGCGTTCCGACGGCCGTGCACGGGGTCGACGACGAACGCGCTATTCGCCCGGCCAGGTGAGTATCACCCCCATCGCCCGGGACCGGTCGGCTACGAGCATACCGTATAGCTCCGGAGCCTTCTCGACGGGCTCCTGGTGGCTGATAAGCTGAGAAACCTGAAGCTCCCCGTCTGCCACCAGGTCGAAGAACATCTCCGCGTGCCGCTCCATCGTCCACGGATTGTCGCCGGTTGCGCACGGCGGATGCGACCCGTTGTGCGCGCCGATGATGGTGAACGACGGCGAGTTGCACAGGTCGTGGAAGTCGAACTGCTTCGTCGGTGCAAGAGGACTGGCCAGGATGACGCAGCGCCCCTGGAAGCGCAGGACCTCGAACTCCTTCGGTAGCACTTCCGGATTCCCGGTCACCTCGAAGACCACGTCCGCCATGCGCCCGCCGGTGGCGGACTTGACCTCTTCCTTCACGTCCGCCGCGCCGGCCACCACGCCCTGCATCCCCTCCTTCGACGGAAGGAGCCCGACCCGCTGCTCCGACAAGTCAATCCCCATGACGGGCCTGGCCCCGGCGAACCAGCACAACTGGGCCGTGATCTGGCCGATGATCCCGAGCCCGTAGACCACGGCCGCCTCCCCGAACACGAGCTGGCCGCGCCGGACGCCGTTCAGCGCTATCTGCGCCAGCGTGAAGAACGCTGCCTCCTCATCGGAGACGTCCCGCGAGACGGGCCAGCACCGGTGCTCGCCGATGACCACGTAGGCGCCGTGGATGGCGCAGCTCGCCACGCGCTTGCCGATCCATTCGCGTTCGACGCCCTCTCCCACGTCGAGGACGGTGCCGATGTTGTCGTATCCCGGCGTTCGCGGGTACTTGCGGTACCTCTCCCAGATTCCCCCGCAGGGCCTCTCGCCGTCCAGTGAAGACAGCTCCGTGCCGGTGCTTATCAACGTGCAATGCGTGCGGACCAGCAGTTCGCCCGGCCCCGGCTCCGGGATCGGGCGGTCCTGCACCTCGACCTTCCGCGAGCCCGTGAAAACGACCGTCGGATTGCTCGGCATGATGCCTCCTTTCCGGGCAAAGCGATAGAACCAGTTGTCCTTCGAAACGCTCGCCAGATGCGGCCCGCTGACGCCGCGCCTACTCCCAGTCGAAGACGATCGTCAGGTTCTGCTCGGGGTGCGCCAGCAGTTCGGCGAATGCGTCCGCAGCCTCTTGCGGTCGCGTCCGGAGCGTGATCAGATCGTCCACTCGCAGCGTTCCCCTGCCGATCATTCGCGCCGTCGCCACCAGGTCGCGAGGGTCGTTGTCCCGGCTGTTGATATCTCCGCCCTGGATCAATTTCCCTGGCTC
>CAZSET010000100.1:0-10489 GCA_964605915.1 uncultured candidatus Brocadiaceae bacterium
TTCGTAATCAGGTTCATGATGACCTGTCGGAGCTCATTTGCATCTCCCAGGACTGCGGGCAGGTCCTCGGCGAAGTCGTACTTGAGGGTGATCGCTTTCTGGATGGCGGTCTGGAGCAGATGTCCCATCTCCCGGACGAGGCCGGACAGGTTCAGAGGCTGTATGACGAAGCGTCCCCTGCCCGAGTACGCCAGCATCTGTTTGCACAGCTCGGCGGCGCGCTCGGCGGCGATCCGGATTTGCTCGATGCTCTGGCGGGCCGGCGACTCCAGCGGGAGCTCCATCAAGGCCAGCCCCGCGTTGCCGAGCACGCCGACCAGCAGGTTGTTGAAGTCGTGCGCGATGCCGCCGGCCAGCACGCCGAGGCTTTCCAGTTTCTGGGCGTGCTGCATCTGCGCTTCGAGCTGGCGCCTCTCTCGCTCGGCCCGCTTCAGCTCCGTTACGTCTCGCACGAACACAAGCGCCGCGCGGCGGCCCTCGTATTCCGTGGCGCTGGCGCTGAACTCGATCTCCACCCTCTGGCCGTCTTTGTGCTGCAGTGCGCTCCGCTGGCGGCCCTCGTCTTCGTCGCCTGACACGAACTGGTCGTACGCCTGCTTCAATCCCTCCGCCACGTCGGGATGGACGTACTGGAGGAACGGAGTCCCGAGGACTTCCTCCACGCAGTGGCCCCCCATCCGGGCCATCTGGCTGTTGGCGTACCTGACGATGCCATCCTGGACGATACAGATGCCGTCGCTGGCGTGCTCGACCACGTTGCGGTACTTCTCTTCGCTTCTCCTCAGGGCATCTTCCGCTTCCTTGTGCTCAGTGATGTCGATGCCGATGGATTGGTACTCCACGGGCCGGCCGGCGGCGTTGCAGAGGGCCCTGTCCGTCCACCGCTGGTGGCGGACGGTCCCGTCGGGGGCCACAATGGGGTGCTCGTAACTCGCGGCGGGATTCTCCAGCGTAAGGGACGCGTAACGTTTCCTGACGCCCGCGCGGTCTGCTTCGGGGATGAACTGGAGGAAGCTCTTCCCCATCAGTTCGGAGCGTTTCCTGCCGAAGCAGGCGCAGTACTCGTCGTTGACGAAGGTCAGCGTTCCGTCGGGCAGGAATCGGCAGATCAAGGCCGGCATGTCCTCTACGAGGGCCCGGTATCGAGCCTCGCTCTCGCGAAGGGCTCGCTGGGCCTCTTCGCGTTCGACGGCGGCCTGCTGTTGCTCCAGGGCGCGGTGCATCGTGCGCTCGAGGGCCTCGGGGCCGAGGGCGTCCTTGACCAGATAGTCGACAGCCCCGGTCTTCATTGCTTCGACGGCCGTGTGCTCATTCCCGACGCCCGTCAGGACGATGACCGGCAGGGCCGGCGCCTCCGCGGTGATGTGGCGCAGAAGCGCCAGTCCGGCATCGATGCCCCCCAGCCGCAGGTCCAGGAACACGAGATCGGGCTTGTCGCTGGCCAGCGCCCCCGGGGCCTGCTGAACGCCAGGCACGTGCGTCACGCGCACGGCGTACAGCTCGGAGCCCTCTGCATACCGGCGGAAGAGATGCGCGTCTTCGCGATCATCCTCGATGAGGAGTACGTGCACGGCCTGTCGTTCGTCCATAGCTTGCCTCCGGGGCCTGCCTTGCGGGCCAGACGTGAGCCACCCCTCCTCACCGCTGCAGCGGTATCCCCGATTGCCCCCTCGCCCGCAAGCCGTACTTCGACTGTGAGACTACTGCAAAAGCGGCAGGAAGGCAAGGGCAGTAAGCGCAGCCCGGCCCGTCTCTGACGCCCTCGTTGAACAGTAGCTTCAGCCGGGCGGCGACTGTGTCGGCTTGGCGAGAGGAGATTCGCGCGTCTTCCGCGTCGTCCTCCCCCCCCGGCGGATCCCAACGGGCGTTGCGTTACTCACCGCCCGCTTCCGTGCCGAACTGCGTCGCCTGGAGACCGGCTGCGGGGAGATCGCCGTAGACCGCCACGCGGTTACGTCCCGCCCGCTTGGCCTCATAGAGGGCCTCGTCCGCTCGTCTGAGCATGTCCACGGCGGAGCTACGCGGTTCCCAGAACGTGACGCCCACGCTGATGGTTGGGACCGGATCGCTCAGGGCTTCGATCATCTGCCTGAGTTTCTCGGCGACGCGGCGCGCACCGTCGGCAGAGGTCTCCGGCAGCACAACGCAGAACTCCTCGCCCCCATAGCGGGCCGCCAGGTCCGTGCTGCGGACGTTGCACTGGAACTCGTCGGCGCAGCGTTTCAGCACGGCGTCGCCCACCTGATGTCCGTACTGGTCGTTGACGCGTTTGAAGCGGTCCAGGTCGATCATCATCAGCCCAAACATGTGTCCGGTGCGCGCCGAGCGCTTGACCTCATCCTCCAGCACCTGGGTAAGGCGCCTTCGGTTGGCGACGCCGGTCAGTTCGTCGGTCACGGTCAGCTCGGCCAGCGTGGCCACCATGCGTGCGCGCTCCCGGGCCAACAGGTGCCTCTGGCACGTGTTGCGGATGGTCCTGTCCAGCAGGTCGATGTTCAGGGCGTCCTTGACGAGGTAGTCGTAGGCGCCGGCTTTCATCGCCTCGACGGCCCTGAGTTCGTCGCCTGAGCCGGTCACGATGACGACGGGGACGTCCATGTTCTCCTGGTTCACGCGGCTCAGCAGATGGAGTCCCGTGCCGCCTCCGCGCAGATTCAGGTCGAGGAAGACGAGGTCGAATTCGGCCTCGCTCAGGCAGGACATGGCCTCGTCTTCACTGCGGGCACGCGTCAGTTGGAGAGCGTGGCTGCCGAGTTGCCGTGCGTACCGGGAGAAGATGGACGCGTCCTCATCGTCGTCTTCTACCAGCAATCCCACGATCCTGGGCAGCTCGCTCATGGGTCGAACTCCGAGGTGGTGTCCGGTATGACGGCGATGCAGAGCCAGTACTCGCCGATGGTGACGACGGCCTGAAGAAACTTTTCGAACTCCACCGGCTTGGTCACGTAGGTGTTGGCCCCGTCGTCGTAGCAGCCGAGCACGTCGGCCTCCTCGCTGGAGGTCGTCAGGACGACCACGGGGATACGGTGCAGGTCCGGGTCCGTCTTTATCAGCCTGAGCACCTCGCGGCCGTCCAGCCGGGGCAGGTTCAGGTCCAGCAGGATCAGCCCCGGCCGTGGCGCATCGACAGGGCCTGAATAGCGGCCCTCCTGTCGAAGGAACTCCATCGCTTCCTCGCCATCGCGCACCGTGTAGAACGGGTTTGCGATTCTGCCCTTCTTGAAGGCACGCTCGGCGATCTCGATGTCCTCCAGGTCATCCTCAACCAGCAGGACAGGGACAATCTGGCCGTTCCCCATCGGTTTCACGACTTTTCTTCCTCCAATTGCGATGCAAGTGAGAGAGTGAAGCGGAAGACGGAGCCTTCTCCCGGCTCCGATTCCGCCCAGATGATGCCGCCATGCCTGCGAACGATTTTCTCGCACAGCGCCAGCCCCACGCCGGCTCCCCCGTACACGTCACGTGCGTGCAGGCGCTGGAATACCCCGAATATCTTCTCCAGGTAGCGTTCCTCGATGCCGACGCCGTTGTCCGCGACGTTGAAGATGGCCTGATCGTCCTCGATGCGTGCGCCGACGGCGACCCGTGGGGGCTGATCGGGCTTGCGGAACTTCAGTGCGTTGCCGATCAGGTTCT
This sequence comes from uncultured candidatus Brocadiaceae bacterium, assembly GCA_964605915.1. Taxonomy (GTDB): domain Bacteria; phylum Planctomycetota; class Brocadiia; order SM23-32; family SM23-32; genus DAOVRD01. Next base: position 3,637 of record CAZSET010000100.1, read on the forward strand.
GAAAGACCTGTCCGAGTTGGACCGGATCGGCCATGACCGTCGGCAGGCCATCCTGCACCGTGACCTGGCCACCGCACTCGCGGATGCGGTCACTGAGCGTCTCGAGCGCGACACCGACGATACGCCCGGGATCGACGGGCTCCGGGTCTGCGCCTTGGGTGCCGACGCGCGCCAGGGCCAGCAGGTGCTGGATGAATTCCTTCATGCGCACGGCGGCGTTCTGCATGTGACGCAGATGCTCGCGACCCACTTCGGGCAGTTGGTCCCCACAGTCCTCCACCAGGAACTGGCCGAAGCTGTGGACCTTGCGCAGCGGCTCCTGCAGGTCGTGCGACACGGTGTAGGTGAAGTCCTGCAGATCGCGGTTGGAGCGTTGCAGCTCGGCATTCATGGCTTTGAGCTGTTCCGCGTATTCCGCCAGGCGTCGCTGGGCCAGGATTCGGTCGGTGATGTCCCGGTCGAAACCCATCAGGTAGTATCGGCCGTCTCTCTCCATTGCGACGGCGGAGAACTCGTAGACGTTCTCCTTCCCGTCCGGGCGTATCCAGGATGCTGTGCCCCTATAGGGGCGCTCCTTCTCCATGGCTCTGGATATCTCCCGTCCCTGCTCGGGAGTCATGTCCGATACGGTCAGCGCGTCCAGGTCGGCCGCGTCTTCCAGCTCCGGCCTTGTGTACCCGGACATCTCCACGAAGCGGTCGTTGCAGAAGAGGAGCCGTCGCTTCCCCGTTTCGGCCTCCGCCTCGCAGATGTTGATGCCGTCGAAAGCGGTGTCGACGAGCAGTCGGAACCGTTCCTCGCTTTCGCGCAGGGCCTGCTCGGCCCGCTTGCGGGTGCACAGGTGGCCCAGCGTGGCGGCGTAAACGGACAACAGCTCCTGGTTGCGTTCCGTGATCGGTCCCCCGTGCAGCAGGTTGTCCGCAGCCAGGTAGCCGATGACCTCCTCCCCATCCCAGAGCGGCGCGATGGCGTTCGTGCCTTTGCCGACGGCCTTGCCTTCGCCGTCGCGCAGTTCCGCATCTTCCAGGACGGCCAGTCTTCTGTGCTGCAGCACCACGGACTCGATGGCCGGGCTGTGGTGCACGGGCAGCCTGACGGACCGTTCGTCGCGCAGATCTCCCTTCTCATCCACGCCCCACGTTCCCCATACGAAGTTGGAATCCTGCTCGTCCACCAGCCCCAGCCCCAGTCTTTCGAATCCAAGGCGGTCCCTTCCCAGTTCGACGGCCAGGCGGCACAGCTCGTCAAGTGAGTCGATCTTCGACAGCTCATTGCCGATCTCATTCAGCCCTTTCAGCTGGGCAGCAAGGCGCCGTTCGGCCTCCTCATTCTCCCGTAAGGTCACGGCTGCCTGCTGTTGCTCGGCAATGTCGCGGGAGATGCCGAACGTGCCGACGACGTTGCCTTCCGGGTCCCGCAGCGCCGCCTTCGTCGTGGAGACCCAGGTCTCCGTGCCGTCGGGCCAGGTTTCCTTCTCCGCCTTGGCCACGATGGGCCGGCCGGTCCTCATCACGGCCTTCTCGTCTTCGTAAGCCTGCCGGGCGTGCTCTTCGCTGAAGAAGTCGAAGTCGGTCTTGCCGATGGTTTCCTGGGGGTCGCTCAGCCCGAACCAGTCGGCCAATGCCCGGCTGGTGCGAATGAAGCGGCAGTCCTGGTCTTTGAAATAGATGTGGTCAGGAGTGTGCTCCATCAGCACGTTCAGCAGGCCCCGCTCGTAGGCGAGCTGCTCCTCCGAGCGCCGTTGCTCGGTGATGTCGCGGATCACCGTGATGACGCGGACGACGGTGTCCCCCTCGAAGACCGGTATCTTGCGCGTCTCCGTGAGAAACTGGGAGTCCCCGACCGTGCTCCGATCTTCGGCGCGCACGACTTCGCCCAATTCGAACGCCCGCCTGTACTCCTCGCTCACGCCGTCGGGCAGGAAGGGGAAGGCCTCGAACACGGTCCGCCCGACTATATCGCTGTCCAGCCCCAACTTGCGGCACCACTGCTGGAGAGCTCTGTTGACCAGCACGATCCGCAGGTCCCTGTCGACGGCGTGTATGGCGTCGGCCATCGCGTCGAGGGTGGTGCGGTACTGCTCCTCGGACGTCCGCAGCGCTTGCTCGGCTCGTTTTCGTTCCGTGATGTCGAGCGTGGCCTCTACGGCTCCAACGATGTTCCCCTCGTCATCCCTGACCGGATCTCCCCGGATCCGCCAGGCCCTGCCATCGGGGGAGGTCATCTCCCGCGTCTGCGGCTGGCCCGTCTCCAGGGCTTCAGCGACGGGGCAGCCGACGCAGCGGTCGGACCGTCCGTGCCAGACTCCATAGCAGCGTTTGCCTATGAGGTCCTCAATGGTCAGTTTGACTGATTCCGCAGCGGCCCGATTGGCCCAAAGGACCCGGCCGCTTGTGTCCTGGTAGAGCACGAGCTCCGACATGCTGTTCAGGATCGCGGCTCTCTCGCTTTCCTGTCGGCGCAGGGCCTCTTCGGCGCGCACGCGCTCGGTGATGTCGGTGAAGATCCCGAGAAGGCCGATCACCTCTGCCGAGTCGTCGAGGACGGGCGCCTTCACGACCTCGACTATGCGCTCCTGATCGCCGACAACGTTCCTCTCCACCAGTGTCTCGGGCTGCCCCGTCGCCATGACGCGCCTGTCGTCCGCGCGGTACTTCTCGGCCAGTTCCCTGGGGGAGAAGTCGAAGTCCGTTCTGCCGACTATCTGCTCCGGCTTCACTCCCAGGTCGAGCGCGAAAGGATCATTGACGGAGACAAACACCGAATCGGCGTCCTTGAAGAAAATGTGCTGCGGCAGACTCGCTAGCAACATGCGGTTCCGCTGCTCGCTGTCTTGCAGGGCCTGCTCGGCCTCTCGCTGCTTCTTCATGTGAAGCGCCAGCGGACGAAACAGCAGGAAATACAGGGCCGGGAAAAGGATGAGGACCAGCAGAACCGACTCCAGAACCGCTACCAGCATCGGCGCCATCGGCGAAAGGACCGGCAGCCAGACGTTGATGAGAAACTCACCCAGGAAGACGAAGGCGACCGTGATGAACAAGAGCCGTAGGGGCGACCTGGTCATGAGCCAGAGGTCGTAGGGACCGACGCCGCCGCGAGGCCGCTTGGTGTTCATTGCTGTTGCGTTCCCAGGAGGATATGGAGGAGCGGATGCAGATCCCCTGTCAGGAATAGCCTTACGTGCTGAGACGGCCATCTGGGCCGCGCTCGCGGCGCAGGCCGGCAATCATGGAAAGGAGCAGCCAGGCCATTTGCTCGTGTTCCCGGCTCCGTCGTGAATCTTGCTCCGGCGACGGGGCGCGACGGACCGTGCGCCGGGCTCCGCTCGCGTCGGCGGTCGGGCGAGTGACACCGACACGAACTGGCCGGCGTCATAGGCTAACACGTCCCGTAAGGTGATTTCCAACCGGTGTTTGCGTGGACCACGTCGGCGGCTACCGGACGGACGCACGGCGGCTCACGGGCGTCTCACGGGCCCTCTTGCGTTCGGCTTGACAATCCCAAAATGGGCGGATAGAAGGTACCTGCGGAATCCCCGAGTGCGGCTCTGTAGAACCCGAAGAGGGGGGAGCGACACATGGCGGAACTGAACAAGGTGGCGGTCACCCATCTGGGCTACTTCGACGTGGCCAGCCGGGAGTACGTGGTTACCGCCGCCGCTACGCCCGCGCCCTGGATCAACTATGTGGGCCTGGAAGGGATGCTGTGCGGCATTGTGTCCAACACGGCGGGCGGGCCGACGTGGTTTCAAGACCCGGCGGAGAGGCGGATAACCCGGTACATCCAGGTGGGTTGCAACAAGGACAGGCCGGGCCGGTGGCTCTACGTCCGGGATAACGGGTCCGGGCGGTTCTGGTCCGCCAGCTATCAGCCGGTCACCCACGTCAAGCCCGAGACGTATGAGTGCCGCCACGGCCTGGGCTACACGCGCATCAGCTCGCGCTACGACGGCATCGCCACGGAGATGCTGCACTTCATCCCCGTCGGCGAGCACATTGAGATCCAGCGGGTGGTTGTCAAGAACGAGAGCGAGGGGGAGCGGCGCCTCTCGCTGTTCCCCTACCGCGAGTTCGTGAACTGCACCGCCGTCAACGACCTGACCAACATCCAGTACAGCGGCCACCTGGCGCACGTCGACGTGGACGAAGAGGACGGCAGGATCATGTACGTCGTCACGCGCCAGGACGGCCACCGGCCGCTGCCCTTCTTCGCCGTCAGCGAACCCGTTGCGGGTTACGACACCGAGTGCGCCGTGTTCCTGGGGGACGGCTCAATCGAGGACCCGCAGGTGGTGCGCGAGGGCAGGGCCCGGAACTCGCTCGTCGGCGACGACACCGCCATCGGCGTCTTCCAGGTGGACCTGACGCTGGACCCGGGCGAGCAGAAGGTCCTGCACCTGATCCTGGGCATAGCTCAGCCCCGCGACAAGCAGGACGCCCGGCGCATACTCGACCGCTGGCTCGGCGACGACGGCAAGGTGCTCTCGGCGCTTGATGAGCTGAAGGGCTACGCCGGCAACTTGCTGAGCAGGTTCCAGTGCACGGTGCCCGACGACTACATGGACCTGATGGTCAACACCTGGAATCCGTATCAGTGCTGGATCAACTTCCAGTTCTCGCGCTCGATATCCGGCTACGCCACTGGGCTGCGGCGCAGCATGGGCACGCGGGATTCCCTGCAGGACCTCCTGGGCTACATGCACATGGCCCACGCCGGCGCCCGCCAGCGGATCCTCGAGATCATGGCGGCCGTGCAGCTCGAGAACGGCGGCTGCCAGCACCAGTACGCCGCCCTGACCAAGCAGGGCTCGGGTCAGACCGGCTTCTCGGACGATCACCTCTGGTCCGTCCTCGCCGTCGGCGCCTACGTCAAGGAGACGGGCGACCTGTCCATACTGGACGAGGAGTTCGGCTACAGCGACAATCCCGACCTGACCGAGGACCTCTACCATCACCTGCTGCGCGCCATTCGCTACAGCTACAGCGACCGGGGCGCGCACGGGATACCCAGGCTGCGCTCGGCGGACTGGAACGACACGATCGGCGAGGGGCCGGACGACGAGGTCAGCGAGTCCGTCCTCGTGGGCATCATGCTGGTCCGGATGGCCAGGGACATGATGCGCCTGACCGAGCTGAGCGGCCGGGAGGACGTGCAGGTGGAGCTGGACGGCAAGAGCGCGCCCGTCATGGATTACCTCCGGAGGGTCGCGGAGGATTTGAGCGAGGCCGTCAACGGCCAGGCGTGGGTGGAGCAAGGCCCCTGGTATGCCCGCGGCACGGACGCGAAGGGCGAATGGTTCGGCGTGCCGGAGCGCGAAGAGGCCAGGATCTTCCTGGAGCCCCAGCCCTGGGCCGTGATGGCCGGAGTGGCCGACCGGGAGCGCGCCATCCGGGCGATGGACAGCGTGCACGAGAAGCTGTTCACCGAGCACGGCATCCAGATCCTGGCGCCCGGCTGCACCGTGGCGCCCAGCGGCGGCTTCCACGTCTTTCCGCGCGGGGCCAAGGAGAACGGCGGCATCTTCTGCCACCCGAACCCCTGGGCGATGTGCGCCGAGTCCCTGCTGGGTCGGGGCGACCGTGCGTTCGCCTACTACAAGGCCATCCTTCCCCCGGCGGCCAGCGAGAAGGCGCCCGTCCACTACTGCGCCGAGCCTTACGTCTACGGCCAGCAGCGCTACGGCAGCCAGCATCGCCAGTTCGGCAAGTGCGCCGGCACGTGGCTGACCGGCGCCGCTGCGTGGAACTACGTCGCCGCGACGCAGTACATCCTGGGCGTCCGGCCCGATTGGGACGGGCTGATAATCGACCCTTGCATCCCGGCGGGATGGGACGGTTTCAAGGCCGTGCGGCAGTTCAGGGATGCCACGTACGAGATCGCGGTGAGCAACCCCGACGGCGTCTGCAAAGGCGTCCGCTCCGTCACCGTGGATGGTGAGGCCATCGAAGGAGACGTGCTGCCAGCGTTCGGCGACGGCAAGGTCCATCGCGTCGAAGTGGTCATGGGTGCGGCCTGAACCGGCGTGGGACGCTGCCGCCGGATTGGTCAGGCGTGGCCCGCGCGGGAAGGCGCAAGAGATGATTGAAGAGCGCGTCATCATTCACGTCGACATGGACGCGTTCTTTGCCGCCATCGAACAACGGGACGATCCCGCCCTGCGCGGCAAGCCGGTTGTCGTGGGCGCCGATCCGAAGGGAGGACGGGGGCGGGGCGTCGTCTCCACCTGCTCATACGAAGCGCGGGAATACGGGATCCGCAGCGCCCAGCCCATAAGCGAGGCCTACCGGCGCTGCCCGCACGCCGTTTTCCTGCCCGTGGACGGCGAGAAGTACCGGCGGGAGTCGCGCCGCATCCGGGACATCCTGGTCGAGTTCACGCCGCAGATTCAGTTCGTCAGCATCGACGAGGCGTTCCTGGATGTGACGGGTTCGTTGCGCATCTTCGGCGACAAGCGCCGCATCGCGGAGCTGATCCGCCGGCGCATCCAGGAGGAGACCGGCCTGACCGCCTCGCTGGGCGTGGCGCCGAACAAGCTGGTGGCCAAGATCGGGTCCGACCTGGAGAAGCCGCGCGGGTTGGTCGTCGTCGAACCGGGCCAGGTCGAGGAGTTTCTCCGACCCCTCCCCGTGGGCCGCCTGCCGGGGGTGGGCCCGAAGCTGCGCGACGCGCTCGGCGACCTGGGCATCCGGACCATCGGCGACCTGGCTGAGGTCCCGCGCGAGGAGCTTGAGCGGCGTTTCGGCGAGCATGGCAGAGATCTGTGGCGCAAGGCGCGCGGACAGGACGACAGCCCCGTCGAGGGGAGCGACGAGGCCAAGTCCATCGGCCATGAACACACCTTCGGCGAGGACAC
>CAZSET010000100.1:10499-14022 GCA_964605915.1 uncultured candidatus Brocadiaceae bacterium
GATTGGGAACGGATCGACCGCAAGCTGATGGAACTGTGCGAGAAGGTGGCGCGGCGCCTGCGCAAGGCCGGCGAGCGCGGCCACACGGTTACGACCAAGGTGCGATTCGAGGATTTCTCCACCGTGACGCGCCAGACCACGTTCGATGCCCCCGTCTTCGAGGCCGGGCAGTTGCACGCAGCGACCGTGGCCAACTTCGAGGCAGCCGACGCGCGCGGCCGCAAGGTGCGCCTGATCGGGGTCCAGGTATCCGGCTTCGATTCCCAGCGGGAAGGCGCCAGGCAACTCAGCCTGTTTGGCGAGGACGCTGAGCGGGAGAGGGACGACATTCGACTGCGGATCGCGCGGGCCGAAGACGCCGTCAAGGACAGGTTCGGCGACGAGGCACTCCGCCGCGGCGCTTCACTTCCGGACCAGGCGAGCCCTCGCACGCCGCGAGTGATAGGGGATTAGAATGGACGAACCACGCATGTCGGCTGCACCGCACGGAGCCAGCACGGAAGGGGACGATGCCCAATGAAGATCGTGGTGCTGGACGGTTACACTCTCAACCCCGGCGACCTGAGCTGGGATGGACTGAAGTCCCTCGGAGACTGCACCATCTACGAGCGCACACCGCCGGAAAAGGTGGTGGCGCGGGCGCAGGACGCGCAGATTGTGCTGACCAACAAGGCCGTGCTCGACCGTGCGGCCATCGAGCGGTTGCCGAACCTGCAGTACATCGGCGTCATCGCGACCGGCTACAACATCGTGGACGTGGACGCGGCCTCGGAGCGCGAGATCCCGGTCACGAACGTGCCGACCTACGGCACTCACTCCGTGGCTCAGATGGTCTTCGCGCTCCTGCTTGAACTCACGCAACGCGTCGGGCATCACGCCCATACGGTTCGGGAGGGCAGGTGGTCGTCGTCCGAGGACTTCTGCTACTGGGACTACCGGCTGGTGGAGCTGCACGGCCTGACGATGGGCATCGTCGGGTTCGGGCGCATCGGTCGCGCCGTGTCGCGGATCGCGCTGGGCTTCGGCATGAAGGTGCTGATCTACGACATCTACATCGTGCGCCCCGAAGTGGCGGACGTCGAGTTCGTCGACCTGGACACGCTGTTCACCCGGAGCGACGTGGTCACGCTGCACTGCCCCCTGACGCCGGAGACGGATGGACTGGTCGACGCGGAGCGCCTGGCGCAGATGAAGCCGTCGGCGTTCCTGATCAATACCAGCCGGGGCGCCGTTGTCAACGAGCGGGACCTGGTCGAGGCGCTGGAGGCCGGCGGGATAGCCGGAGCGGGCCTGGACGTCCTGGCCGCGGAGCCGGCGGAACGCGACAGCCCCTTGCTCTCGGCGCCGAACTGCCTTGTCACGCCGCACATTGCCTGGGCCACGCGCGCTGCGCGCGCCCGTCTGATGAAGGCCGTCGTGCAGAACGTCAGTGCGTTCCTGAGGGGCAGCCCTCAGAACGTCGTCAACTCCTTTGCCATCTGAGCGGCGGGCCGGTCGTTTCAGTGCGCGGGGAACGGACTGCTCGTCCGTTTAACAGGGCAGTGGCAAGGGATGGTGAGCGGATGCTCCTGCCGGGAGGGAATCATGCGACGAACTGGACTTGCGGTCTTGGTGTCGCTGGTCGTTGCGTCTTGCGTTGCGGGTGTTGTACGTGGCCAACAGGGGCAGCAGCCCGGCCGGGGGGCGGCCATCTTCCGTCGGCTCGACCGCAACGGGGACGGCGTTCTGACGCCGGACGAGGTGGAACGCCCCGGCCTGTTCAGGCGAATGGACGCGGACGGGAACGGGCGCGTCACGTCGCAAGAGGCGCGGGCCGCGCTTCGCTCGGAGGAAGGGGCGCGCCGGCCTCAGCCGGCCGTTCCTCCCACGCACGCCGACGTGCCCTACGGCCCTCACGAGAGGAACGTCCTGGACCTGTACCTGGCCGAATCGGACGAGCCGACGCCGCTGCTGGTGTTCATCCACGGCGGGGGATTCGTCGGCGGCGACAAGCGCAACGTGCAGCCGCCTCTGATCCGGGACATGCATCGGCACGGCATCTCGGTCGCATCGCTCAATTACCGCTTCATCACCACAGACCCGATGCCCGCTTGCTTCCACGATGCGGCGCGCGCGGTTCAGTTCCTGCGGCTCAACGCGCCGAAGTACAACCTCGACCCGAAGCGCTTCGCGGCCTCCGGCGGCAGCGCGGGCGCGGGCATCAGCCTGTGGCTCGCGTTCCACGACGACCTGGCCGACCCCGACGCGGAGAATCCTCTCCTCCGCCAGTCCACGCGCCTGTCATGCGCTGCCGTCAGCGGCGCGCAGGTGTCCTATGACCCGCGGTTCTGGCGCCGGATCGGGCTGACGCGCGGCCTCGAGCATCCCAGCTTCGGGCGGATGTACGGGCGCAGGGAAGGGGAGCCGCCGGAATCGCCGCGTCTGGTCACTCTCTACGAGGAATGCGCGCCCATCACGCACACGAGCGCGGACGATCCGCCCGTCTACATGACGTATGGCGTTGCGGATGAAATCGGTCCCGACATTCCGATGAATGCTATCATCCACCATCCGCGGCACGGGCTTGTCCTTCGCGAGAAGCTCGAGCCGCTCGGAATCGAGTGCATCGTGGTCTACAGGGGCGGGCCGGAGCCGCCGATGTCGCAGACCGAATTCCTCGTGCGCCACCTCAAAGCAGGGGCCCCGCCGGAAGGCTCAATGCTGGAGGTGCATTAACCCCATAGCGCCACCAGCACCAGGCCGCCCAGGATGGCCAGCGTGGCCGGCAGCCGCACGGCGAGCCCCTTCTCTCTGTAGACGCGGAACGCCAGCACCACGCCGATGAAGATGCTGAACTGGCGGAACGCCAGCAGGTAGCTCGTCTGCTCCGCCATCTGGTACGCCCAGAGAACCAGCGCGTAGGTGCCGAAGCCGAGCAGAGCGCCGAAGGCTGGCAGCTTCCAACCGACTTCCCGCGCGCCTTCCTTCTCCCGCGCCAGCAGCGCGTGCACGGCAACGTAGCTCACGCACGCGAAGATGTGAAAGAACCCGCAGTAGATCACTGCGCTCGCCAAACCCGGGCGGACCGCCTCCGCCGCTATCTTGTCGAACATCGTGAACCCGACGATCGTGCTGGCGGTCAGAACGATCCAGAGGATCGTCTTGGTCCCGTAATGCTTGAAATCGAACCCCCGGTAAGATGCCTGCGGGGCCAGCATGCAGCCGCCCACGACCAGCAGCAGTCCGGCCCACCCCGGGCCGCTGGGATAGCGCCCGCGCAGCATGTCCAGTCCCGCCACGATCAGCACGGGAAGCGCCCGCGCCACGGGGTAGACGACCGTGAAGTCCGACGAACCGTACGCCAGCCCCAGGAAGCAGTAGTAGAGCCCGCAGATGAGGCCCGAAGCCGACACGCACAGCCACGCCGTCGGCGGGAACGAATGCGGGAACGACAGGCTGATTCCGATGGCCGCCAGACTCACCGGGACCGTCAGGATCAGCATGCGGCGGAAGAAGGCGAGCTCCCGCCGCTTGCGCCTCGCCA
>CAZSET010000101.1:0-13860 GCA_964605915.1 uncultured candidatus Brocadiaceae bacterium
CCTGGACCTGGCCGCGGCGGACATCCCGAAGGAAGACGAGCACGGGCGCTCCGTCGACCTCCACGCCCTGCGTCACACCTTCGCCGGCCACCTGGTGATGAACGGCATCAGCATCTACAAGGTTTCCCAGTGGCTGGGCCACAAGAGCGTCAACACCACCATGATCTACGCCCACCTCGCACCCCAGGACGACGAGATCAACGTGCTCTGACGGATGGGCCGCGAGAATCCCCTCAGGCGGCCTCAGCCCCTCGCCGACGGCCTCATTCGCTTCTGCGCAGGTATCCCGTTGATGACGAGCTTCTGTACCCAGGATTCGGTCACGAGGCCTTGTTCGAACTGATGCCGGATCCAATGGCTGGGGTATTGGATGCCGTCTGCCTCCCGGTATTCGATGTCCAGCACTTCCCGAAACTTCCCACCTTCGGCCTCGGGTGCTTCTCGGCCGAACTCCTCATCAACCCGCAGGTCTTGGCTGCAACCCAGGTCCCCGCAATAGACTCTGTGCCGTTTCTCCGGGTTTAATGACGCGGATTCTGCGATGCTCGGTTGGGGGGTGTAGCCCTGCGCAGCCTTCGTTGCTTGGCGTCAAATCGGGCGCCCTTCCGGCGGCCTACTGACTGGCCAGCTGGACGGCGTCAACCAGCCTGCCGGCCTCACCCGGAGGCCCGACGAGGTAGACGGGCGTGGAACAAAGCGGCAGAGGTCGCTCCGCCAAAATGCGCCCCACGATGTCCAGGCAGGCAGCGCCGGCGGGCACAGTCGCCGCAGCCTGTCCGCGCGCCTGCCACAGGACGGCTACGGACTGTCTGTCCGTCTCGAACGCGACGCAGAAGCCGTCCTCGCCCAGGCGTTTCTCCCCGGCGAACCGCCAACCGGCCCCCAGCAGCCTCGTGTAGATGGCCAGCGCGGGGAACAGCTTGGCCGGCGTGCCGCCGTACTTCAAGTAGGAGCAGTTATAGTAAGGCTGATTCACCTCGCCCCCGACGCCCGCGTGGTAGAAGAACTTCTCCGCCCCTCGCGCCATCATGAGCGCGAAGAGCCGGATCGTGTAATCGACGCACTGGCGCTCGTCCGCCAGGAGTCGCGACTCGGCCCAGGACTCTCCCGGCACGTACGGACGGCTGGGCGGATCGTCATCGCCGTAATAGGCGAACTCGGTCACCCACATGGGCATGAGGCGGCCGCGCTCCTCCATGTTCCGCAGCAGCGTGTCCGTTTCCTCGATGAAGCCCTCGGGTGGCATCCGGCCCGGGTACAGATGCAGCACAAACGCGTCGCAGTGTTCCAGGCATCCGGCCTCGATCACCTCTCGGGTCAGTCGGCGCGGAGAGCTGCCGATGCCGGCGATGACGGTGCAGTCGGGGTCGGCTTGGTGCATGGCGGCGTAAGCGACCTTCAGCAACGCCACGTAGTCGGCCGGGGTGTAGTCCCCGCCGCGGGCCGGCAGCGCGTAGTGGGTGTAGATGGGTTCGTTCAGGAACTCCCACACCTTGACGCGGTCCCGATAGTGGCTGACGGCCTTCTCAATGAACTCGCCCAGTTTCTGCGGGTCATTTGGGGCCCAGGCCAGCTCCCTGGGCATCCTGTCCGAGGCCGCCTCCCGCGTGCCCGTCGTGTTCCACGGAGCGGAAGGGTAGGGGGGCATCAGCGCCATCAGGTGCACGCCCTCTTGCACCACGCGGTCGACCTGCGCGTCGCCGATCTGCCACCGGTACTGGCCGGGCACCGGCTCCAGGTCGTGCCACTTCAAGGACCAGTCCCGGTACCAGGTGACGCCGGCCTTCTTGGACAGTTGGATCAAGAGAGGGTCGGGGAAGGCGTGGTTAATGCCCAGAATGCTGTCCGTCTCCGTCTGCGGCGGCACGATGGCAATCCGCAGGCTCTGGGCTCCGCCGACGCCCTCGCCATCGTAGGCAGCCTGCACGTGGTAATAGCCCTGCCAGTCCTCGGGCAGCGGCACGTCGCGCTCGGCGAGGCTTCCGCCAGGCACCTCCAATGAGACGCCCGGCAGTTCGGCACGTGAGTCGAAGAAATCGGTGACCTCGAAACGGGCGTGAACCGAGGCAGGCGCGGTTCCGGGGTTGTATGCTCTGAGCTTCAGTGCGGCCGGCTTGCCGCTGGTGAAGATGCCGCCCGGCTCGGAGGGTTCGACGCCGACTTCGACCGGGCCATGGGGCCCGAAAGCCGTGGCCTGTGTTCCCGCCTCGAGCTGGATGGTGTCTATGTCGACCGTGACGGCCGTCTCCTCTTCCAGGTCGGGCCCGACAGTGACGAACACGTAGCGATGCTGAGGACGAAAAGTAAACGAATAGCACTGCCACTCGGAGGTCAACCGCACTTCATCCCGCAGATCCTGCGCCCGTGACGCGCTCGCGCCTGGAGGATTCTGCCCGTGCACGCCGAGGGCGGCCTTCACCCCCGGGATGCTCGCGCGCATCTCGCAAGAGAGGGTGTACGGCTGATCCGGCTCGACCGGAATCCAGCCCAGGTTGGCCGCCAGCATCGTTCGCAGCGTGCGAACGACGGGGTCGTAGTAGTCCCAGTAGAAGGTGGGCCCCTGCCCGGCGCCCAGGCGAATACTAAGGAAGCGCCGGCCGTCCGTGCCTCCCGATTGCTCGACCCGACCGTGCAGCCGGTCCAGGTTGCCCCACGCTATGTCCCTGCCGACGGCGGACCAGCCGATCTTGCCCAGCTCGAACGACCCGTTCGGCACGAGGTTCTTGCCCGGCCTGGCCGGGACGACGTGCGTGAACGCGATCTGATCCGGTTCGACGGCCGAGAGCCGCACATCATCGAGGTAGAACGTGGCGGGCTCGGCAATCGCGAATTGGAGCTGCCCCGCCTGCCCGATGGCGCGAGCGGCTGCAAACGGCAGACTGTACTCCGCCCAGGAGCCGGTTACGGACAGGTCGGCCCTCAAGCCGGAAGACCGGCGCTGCTCCGCCTCCACGATGGAGACGCGGACGGTCAGCTCATCCCTCCCTTCCGTCCGCATGCGGCATCTCATCTCATAGAGCCGGCCTTCCTCCAGCCGGAGCTGACCGGCCTGTGCGAGCCCGGCGTATCGCCTCCTTCCGCCGCCCGCCAAACGAGTGCAAACGAACTTCGCGCAAGGGTTACCCCCTTCGTCGGCTGCGACGAGTTCCTGGGTCACGTACTCCGGATCTCCGATCGTCACCCAGCCGACGGGGCTCCCTTCCTCCACCTGCGAGAAGTCACCGTTCCTAATGAATTTCTCCATCTCGGCCTCCTGCGCCGATCGGCACTGTGACGGCGCCATAAGGAACAGCGTGGCCCCCAACGCGGCCAGTGCGAACCAAGACGCCCTCCGTCCCGCCCTGCCTCGCTGCCCCCATCCTTTCGGCTTCATGACTTCCTTCCTTTCCGAGCCAACCGGTTCGCGTTACGCCCGCCGTCGTGGCATCCATCAGGCCAGGCTGTCGTCGGGCTCAAGGCCGAGCGCCTCATACTTGCGGCGGCGGGAGCGCTTGTCCCTCCGGAGGATGTCCTCGGCCATGGCGATCGCCTTCTCAGCCAAGTTCGCCGGGACCACCAGCACGCCGTCCTCGTCGCCCAGCACGATGTCGCCGGGCGAGACGGCCGCGCCCGCGCAGTGGATCAGCTCGTTCTCGGAGCCGAACGCCAGGCGCCCCATCACGTGCGCACACGTGCGGACCGTGGCGAACACGGGGGCGCGCTCCAGCCGCACCTCGCGGGCGTCTCGACAAGCGCCGTCGATCACCACGCCCACCACGCCCTTCTGCATCAGTGACATCACCACGTCCGAGCCGAGCACGCCGGCGCTGATCCCCTCGGCATCGATGACCACTACTTCGTCCTGCGCGGCCGACTGGACGAAGCGATAACAGCCGTCTGTCATCTCGTCGCTTCGGGCCTTGTAGTCCTCGTAGGACATGGCCGAGAGGACTCGCCCGGAAGGCAGCAGCTTGACGGTGTGCGCACGCCCGGCGAACCTGATTCCTTCCCAGATGGGCCGCATCCGGGGCGACATTATGTACCGATCGGCGAGACCCAGGCAGTCCAATGCATCCGAAACGTCGGGCAGCCGAACGGCTCGATAGCGCTCCAGCAGTTGCGATTCTTCCATCTGCCGGTCTTACCTTTCCGAACGTTGCGTTTCAGCACGAACCTCTACTGACCGGCGCGGCCCGGACGACCGAAATGTACGCGCCCGGTCCGCCCGCGTCAACTCACCGCACTCCGGTTCGCTCCTCGCCGGCCGCCGGGACAGGGCGCCTGACCAACCTGCGAGGTGCACCGAGTCCGGCTCTTTCCGATTCGATCATGGCCAGCTCGGCGCCCGAAAGAACTCGGTGCGCCGACTACAAAGGGTCTGGGCACAAGCGGGCCCTGTCCAGGGCCCCCCCGTTGACTGTGCTCTGCCGGGCCGGTACCATCCTGCCAGGGCCACGGGTCGGCCGTGGCCTCACTCGCGAATCCCGGCCCGGTCGCGCATCATCGGGATATGTAGCAGAGGGGTCTGTGACCAAGAGTCTCGGTCCCAACGGGTTTGCCGGCACCGACGAAGAGAGGCAGTTGGTCGAGGGCGCCATTCCTACGCAAGCCCTGGGCGCCCCGAAACGTCCTCGCAAGTTGCTCGTTATGAGCCTGAACGTGCGCGATGGCGCCCCGACGAGCCGCGGCCACAAGTCTATCGGCTGCGCCAACCTGGCCTTCGAGCTGATGGGGAAGAGGACGTGCGCGTACGAGACCGTCTTCAACAACGATGTCTCCGTCTTCCGGCCTGAGGACCTCGCGGAGTACGACTCGATCTGCTTCAACAACACCGTGGGCGTGCTCACGGAGGACCCGATGCTGCGCCAGTCCCTGCTGGACTTCGTGGCAAACGGCAAGGGCTTGGTCGGCATTCGCGAGACCGTTCCTGGGTCCACAGTCACTGCGATGGCAACGCTGCGAGGCATGCCACTGCGAGCTTTGGACGGAAGCGCATTCAAGTCTGCAAACGCGACCCTCGCCACTCCTCCGTTGCGAAGGGCTTTCGTCAGCGACTCCATGCTCCGCGCTCCTGCTCGGTGCCTAGACTGGGCCACTGTACGTCACCCGCGTCGCTGACGCAAATCCGACCTGGGCAGCGTCGGTCCCGACATCACTTGACGGCCCCCGTTCCCACCGATAGCATCCTCCACCGTAGCTTCTTGCTCTTCATTCCTGCTTCGGAGCCAGAAACATGCCCGGCGGCGCGGACAACAGCAACGGCCGCATCCGGCGCTACGAAGCCAACCCATTCTACTGGCAGTACCGCGGCCGTCCCAGTCTACTCATCGGCGGCTCAGTGGAGGACAATCTCTTCCAGATACGCGACATCGAAGAGCACCTGAACCTGCTCCAGTCCGTGGGCGGGAACTTCGTGCGCTGCACAATGTCGGCCCGGGACGAAGGCAACGTGCAGCCCTTCGCGCGCGATGACACGACGGGGCTCTACGACCTCGCGCAATGGAACGACGAATACTGGTGCCGTTTCAGCAGGTTCCTGCATCTGACAGCCGAAAGAGCGATCATCCCGCAGATCGAGCTCTGGGCCACCTACGACTACTACAGCGCCTGGGACGCCCATCCGTTCAACCCCAAGAACAATGTCAACTACACCGCAGAGGAATCGGGCCTCCAAGAAGTCCTGGAACACCGTCAGAACACTCAGGTACAGGCGTTCTTCGAGAGCGTGCCCGCTCTCAGAGACCTGCCGATCATCCGCCGTCACCAAGAGGCGTTCGCCGAGAAACTGCTCTCTATCTCTCTCACCCATGATCACGTGCTCTATTGCATGAATAATGAGACCAACGCCCATCCAGCATGGAGCCGATACTGGGCTGAGTTCGTCAAGTCGGCCGCCAAACGCAAGGGATGCGAAATCGAGGTGACCGAGATGTGGAACATGTGGGACCCGACCGACGGGGCGATCCCTGGCATACGCATCCAGGCCGACCGACGCGATTACCTGATGCGCTCCTGCGTGCGCGTGACCCTTGAGAACCCGGGCCTCTACACGTTTGTTGACATCTCGAACACCAACACCCAGCTCGGTCGCACCCACTACGCAGCCACGCTGTGGGTCCGCAAGCAGCTCGAGCGTCGCGGCACGCCAAAGCCGGTCAATTGCGACAAGGTCTACGGCGCTGAGCCTACGCACTCCCACTCCGGCCCGCCCGTTGAGGGTGAGAACCGCTTCTGGCGCAACGTCTTCGCTGGCGTCTCAGCTGTGCGGTTCCATCGCCCGCCTAGCGGCCTTGGTCTGAACGAAGTAGCCCAAGCCCACATCCGCAGCATGCGGATGTTTACAGACGAGTTGGGCATCTTCACCTGCGAGCCGCGACCGGACTTGCTCGACGACGACATGCACTGGGGCGTGACCCGGGTAGTGGAACTGTACCGCAGCACTGATCAGCCGGAACTCGTGAGGGACTCGATGGGCTGGGGCCTCGAGGCCTATTGTCTGGCCGATCCCGGCCGTGCATATGCCGTATTCTTCCCGAACGGGGGCGCCGTGCAGCTCGATTGCTCGGCCGTGCAAGGCAAGGTGTGCTTGCGGTGGTTGGACGTCCGCGCATCGCACTGGACACACAAGGAGCTCCATCCCGCCGGGAGGACGACCTTGCTGACCGCCCCATCCGGAGCCTTCTGGGCAGTGCTTGTTCAGCCCGTTGGGGGCTGAGAGCGGACGGACCTCCTTGGCCAGGGCGTGGCCGTAGCCCGCTTATGCAGCCTTTAGGCAGAGGAGACCTGTACCTCCCGAAAACTCCTTCGTGGCCGGTGCCGCTGGATTGAGGACGCGGTTGCTCTGTTCAGAAGGTCCTCTGCCGTTAGTCAGAGGATCATAAGGTTGTGGGTCAGTACGCGCACGAGGCACTTGCGGGCTTGAGCGTCGTCGCCGGCGGCCCGCACCGCAGGCCCCAGGACGCGCTTGTTCTGGCTGATGGCACTCTCAACCTGCCACCCCTGCCCGCAGAGGCGCCGGTGAAATCTGCGCGCCATCTGCCCACGGTAAGGGCCCGAGGGCGGCGCATTCGCCCTCCGCTCGTTGATGGGAATCACCGTCGAGCGGATGCCCAGCTCCCGTCGGCACAGGGCCTGGTTGTGCTCGGCGTGGTAGGCGGCGTCGGCCAGCAGGCGGTCAAACCGCAAGTTCCGCGCGGTCTGACGCATGGCCTGGGGGAATTGGGGAGAGTCGTTGCTTGGCCCGCGGCTGACCACCTCCCCCGCGACAAGGTGCGTGGCGCTGTGGCAGACTACGGTCAGCTTGGGCCAATCCTTGCGCCGCTTAAGCCTTCCGCTGCGGGTCAGGTAGTATGGGCTTGCCTGGCGGGTCTCCAGCCCTGTGGCGTCGATGGCGGCTTCGGGCCGCTCGTCGATCAGGCCGCGGTTTCGAGCTCGGGCGAAAACAGCTCCAAGGAGCGACTCGAAAGCCCCCCTTCTAGCAGGCGCTTTTCGGCGTAGCAGGGGGTGGAGTAGTGTGGCACTTTCTTCACATGGAGGGCCTTCCTGAGGTCGGAGAGGTCGGCGAGGAGCTGGACGATGCTTGTCCCGTCGGCGTGCGGACGTTGGGATGCTCTGCATGGCGCGCCGGATGCGGTGGCTAGCGGCGCTGCCGGAGCTGTCGCTGAGTGGCGAGGAGCATGCCGGCGCAGAATGCGCTGCGAAGTAAGGTCCGCCCCGCTGGCCAGCGCGGCGGCGCTGGTCACGCTCAAGCCTCTTTGAAAGGCTGTTGGTCCACTCCGGAACCGGCCCCGAACCGTTCCACACGATGCGCGGACGAAGTTCCCAGCAGACACATTGGGCTCTGGAAACCACGTCACAGGAAGACGGCTTCGAAGCCCCTGGCTGCCAGCCGAGAGCGCTCCCCGCATGACCGAGTGAACTGGCTGACAAGGACAACCGGCAACTCGGCGAGGATCTGGCGCAGAGTGAGGATTCTGCAAGTAGGTTCACCTGCACAGGTCGTCGAGGCGCTTGCTCGTCGCTGCAGGCGATTCCGTCCTCAGGACCCCCACTGTCAGCCTCGGAACTGTCAGGCCCGCGCCCGAACCCGAAAACGGTCATGTTCTTCTCCATCGACCAGTACGAGTCAAGCACGTCGGGCGAACGCGGCGTGTGGTCGACCAAGTAGAGCACGTAGGGCGGGGCGGTCATCCCGAAGTAGACCCAGCGAGGATCGGGCAGCCTGCGCTCCCACGTCGCGAAGGCAGGATCCCGCCGGTCGGCGGCATCCACCGTATAGGCCTGCGTCTCCTCATAGCGGCCCCCAGGCGCTCCC
Source organism: uncultured candidatus Brocadiaceae bacterium (assembly GCA_964605915.1). Lineage (GTDB taxonomy): Bacteria > Planctomycetota > Brocadiia > SM23-32 > SM23-32 > DAOVRD01. Next base: position 8,294 of record CAZSET010000101.1, read on the forward strand.
TCGCAGAGAATCCAGTAAGGGTGGCCGATGCGCTCGAGATCCATGACGGCCCTGTCGGGCCCGATCGTCCAGGTGCATGCCCATTCGCCGTCGAGCGACTCGGACGCGATGACGACCCGCTGGCGCTGGGCCTCAACCAGACGGCTCGAGCATGTCTCCGCCCCCGGATGGAAGCCGCCCTCCGGATGGATGATGTTCGGGATGCCCCGATACTCTCCCGCGGAGCCACCGCCCGGACGATACGAGATCCAGTCCGCCCCCGACGGATCGATTATCGAGGCGAAGCCGGCACCCCGTCTGTGGTAGACGTATGTTGCAGCCGGGGTCTCGATCCGGAAGCTCGGCTGCCCCTGCCAGTCGTCCAGTTCGTCGACCCTCACCCGCATCTTCCCGAGTCCCAAGAAGCGCCCTATCGCTGCGAAACCGCATTATCCATTGCGCCCGCTTGGGGTCAGGGGCACAGCGCCCCGTCGGCGGGCAGTTAGCGCGCGCTGCTGCACTCGTCTGGCGCCCGTGGTCTTGCCGTGCTATACTGCCGCGCGTTGATGTGCATGTCGCAGGGACTTAGCGAATGGAGCAGACCGTGACGCACAAGATCACCGATCCCCACTGGGAACTCACCATACTCGACGGCGACCCTCCCGGTAAGCGTGAGCAGGGCTGTGGTTCATGCGCCGTGGGCGACGCGGACGGCGACGACCGCGTGGAAATGTTCATCGGCACACCCGAGTGCATCATGTGGTACAGGCCCGGGTCCGCTGACCGGGGAGTCGTGCTGGGCGGCTGGCAAACGCACGTCGGCCTGGCCCTGGCCGACATCACGGGCAACGGTCGACTCGACCTGGCCTGCCACCTGCGCGAGGTGCGCGGTGACGGAAGCGTGATCGCCTGGCTGGAGATGACGGACCGGCGCCTGGACGCGGAGTGGATCCCGCACGTGATCGACCCCGCCCCCACGGGTGGCGGCCATGATGTCATCTTCGCCGACGTGGACGGCGATGGGGAGCTCGAACTACTTGTCAACGCCTGCTACTGCCCCGTGCCCGGCGTCTTCATATACAAGCGCGGGGCCGACGTGCGGGAGCCATGGCAGAAGCACTGCGTGCAGGAGGGCAGCATCGAGGAAGGCCTGGCCGTCGGCGACTTCCTTGGCGACGGCCGCATCGGTATCGCTTCGGGCGTCCGGCTCTATCTGCCGCCCGACGCCGGTCCCTATGCCTGCCCGTGGACACCCATGATCGTGGCGCCCGCACACCGCGAGATGTGCCGCGTGCGCGCTGTCGACATCACCGGCAACGGACGCCCGGATCTGGTGATCGATGACTCGGAGTACCTGGAGGGCGACATCTCGTGGTTCGAGAACCGCATGGTGGAGGATCCCGCACGCCCCTGGGTTGAGCACCATCTGGAGCACGGCATCTACTATGGCCATTCCCTATGGGCTAGCCGCGACGACGCTGGACGCGTGCGCGTCATGGTGGCGGAGATGGCCGGCGGCGGCTGGAATGCAGCGTATGATTACGATGCCCGCATCATTTGCTACGAGACGGCCGACAACGGGGCCAACTGGGATCGCAGCGTCCTCTACCGCGGCGCCGGCACGCACGAGGCCACCATGTTCGACGCCGACGGCGACGGCGAACTGGAGGTGGTGGGCAAAGAATGGCGCATCTCGAAGGTCCACTGGTATGACCGGGTCGACAGCCCTTCCCCGATCGCCCGCTACGAGCACAGATTCATCGACCATGACAAGGCGGAGGTGGGCACCGACATCGTGTCCGCTGACATCGACGGGGACGGCCTCGACGACATCGTCTGCGCGTCCTGGTGGTACAAGAACCCGACCTGGGAGAAGTTCCCCATCCCCGGCATCGCTCAGGTCATCAATGCCCATGACGTGGACGGTGATGGGCGGCAAGAGCTGATCGCCATCCGACGCAACGGCAACGCGACGGGCTACGGCGGGTTGACGTCGGAGCTCGTCTGGCTCAAGCCCGTTGACCCCCGCGCCGGCAAGTGGGAGCAGCATTCGATCGGCACAGGCATCGGTGACTGGCCGCACGGCTCGTGTGTGGCACCGGTCTTGCCTGGCGGACGCCTGGCACTCGTCACGGCCTACCATTCGGCCCATGCCTCGGCCGGCCAGGACCCGCCCCACTACCCTCAGATCTGGGAAGTGCCCAACGACCCTACTCGGCCTTGGTCGGCGCGGCCGGTCGCCGAAGTTCTCTACGGTGAGGAGGTCATTGCGTACGACTTCACGAGCGACGGCACGCTGGACCTCCTCCTGGGGGGATGGTGGTTTGAGAACAAGGGCGACGGCAGCTTCAAACCGCACCGCATCGTCGATGACCCGGACTTCTATCCGGCCCGCTGCGCCATCATGGACGTGAACGGCAATGGGCTCCCCGACGTGATCCTGGGCCAGGAGGCTATGGACTACCCGACCAAGACCGTGCCCTGGTCGCCACTGGCATGGTTTGAGAACCCCGGGCCCGGCGTTGATGGGCCGTGGAGAATGCACGTGATCGATACGGTGCGCTGCGCCCACTCGATCGGCATCGGCGACCTGGATGGGGACGGGGAGCTGGAGGTCGTGGCGGGGGAGCATTACCCGTTCAAGCCCTACCGCAGCCGCTGCAAGCTATTCGTCTACAAGAAGGCGGATCCCGCCGGCATCACGTGGAAGCGCTGGACACTGGACGACCGCTTCGAGCACCACGACGGGGCGAAGGTCATTGAGCTTGCGCCAGGTCGCCTGGCCATCGTTAGCCATGCCTGGCAGGAGCCGAACTTCGTGCACCTCTGGCGATCCGGCGCGCCCTAGTGATCGGAGCGCCCAGCCCTGGGCGGCCGTGCGCTACTCAAGCCTCGACCTCAGCGCAAACGTCTAAGCGGGTCCGGGCCGGCTCGATGTCGCGGCGGCTCTGCAGGTCTTGGCGCAGTTGCGAGCCCTTTTTCGGAACGATGCGCGATCCAGCTGAACGGCGTGCCGTCCCGGCCCGAGCTAGAGGAAGTAGTGCGCCGTCTACTTCCCGGTCGGGGATGCCTTCCACACGTTGAGGGCCTGCGCGGCCCTTCTGGGAGGGTGCTCGGATGACTGCATGGAGACGTAGTCTGACCGCCTGTTGCCCTCGAGCCGGCAGCTTCCCAGCGTCCCAACGGCGCGCCGGAGCGCGAAAGACCGGTCAAGCGTACTCCACGAGGATGCTGTCGTACAGGTCCAGCACCGGGACGTCAAGGAACACCTTGCCGCCCTGTGCGCTGCATTCCACTTCGGCACCGATCACGCTGGTAACCCGCTTCACTGCCACGTCGATGTTGAGCGCGATCCGCAGCCCCTTCTGGGGCGTGACGTAGCGCACCACGCCGTTGTTGGCGACTCTAACCAGCGGGTTCGTCGTCTGGTTCACGAGGATAACCTGGAACCTGCGCCGCTCGGCGTCGTGTAAGAGGCGCACTTCCACAGTGTGCGGGCAATCGATGGCCTCCAGAGGCGGCGCACCGCCGGCCCACAGAACCGACGCCACCAGCAACGAGTCCAGTTCGGGGGCCTGTGCACGCCGGCCCTCGGCTTCGGCCTGCGCGGCGATGTAGACAGTGCGCGCCGTCCCCGTCTCCCGAGCGACGGCCAATGGCCAACGGGCTTCGGCGGGGAAAACGCCGCAACGGTTGAAAATGCGTGCGTCGAGCCGGGCCTGATCGGGCGCGTGCACGTCCGCAACGACCTCTGATTCCCTGCTCGGCCGGCAGTCGACGAAACCGCCGAGGAACGCGAACCTCGCCGTCGTCGGGATGCCTTCGGTCAAGCGGTGCCCGGGCCGCGCGCTGCCGTAGTAGTAGAGGGGGCTGCCGTACTGTCGCAGCTTCAGCACCGGATCGAGCGCCCCTTGCCGGCTTGTGTCGTAAGGAACGAGCGCCTTGACTTCCACACCGAACAAGTCCGCCAGGAGCGGCTGAGGGCGCTCGCCACCTTGGTGGTCGAACACCCCTGTGCCGAACGTACCCACGAGGCCCAGACCACTGCCGACCGCCTCACAGATCGCCGCGCCCGTCGCGTCCGCAAGGCACATGGCATCGGGCAGGACGATTACCTTGAAGTCGGAGAGGCAGCCGTCCTGGATCCCGTCCTCCGTCACGATGTCGAACGGGACGTGGTTCTCGAACAGCAACCGGTAGAGGCCCTCGAAGGCAGCATCGAACTGCTCCCGGAACAGTTCGTGCGAACGGCGCGAGTGCAGCAAGGCCGCATACCGCACTTCCGAGGCCCCCGCGCCATCCCGTTGCATTGCGCGGATGTGATCGAACGTCTCGGCCAGGGCGTCCGTGCCGGTGGGATCGAAGTCCATCGCGCAGAGGTCGAGCATGAGGGGGGAGGCCAGGTTGGCGACGCAGTCGACGAGCAGCATCTTCGTTCCGCTGATCGGGTTATGCCGGGCGTCGTGCTGCGCCGAGTGGCGGACGTTCCCCCAGATCGGCCCTTCGCCGAAGTACGCCTTCGTGAGCCGGTGCTTGAGTCCGAGCGGGACCAGATCCTCCTTCTGGTAGAACTCCGGCAGGAGCACATCGGCATAGCCACACGCCAGGTAGGCCTGTTGGTTGCGCACCCAGTTCTGCGCGTAGCAGGTTCCCGGCCGGGTCTCGTCCACGAGGCGCCGGATGCCGGCCATGAAGTCGCGGACACAGGCGTCCCGGAATTCGCGCAAAGGGTCAGGCAGACCGGCGGCCGTGTTGTACACGAAGAACTCGTCCTCGACGATCGGCATCTCTTCACCGTGCGCCTCACGGAACGCGCGCCGGCAGGCCGGACAGTAGCAACTGCCGGGCAGTTGATCGAAGTAGATGCCGTCGACCTCGTAGCCCGCGAGCACCTCGCGCACTTCGCCATAGAGGATGTCGCGGTACGGCGAGTTGTAGCAGACGTAGTTGTGCCGGGCCTGCTCGTGGCCCTCGACCGGCGGCCCGACGAGCTGCCAGTCCGGGTTCTCCTCGACCCAGCGCCGCACGCCACCCGTCACGGTGGCCAGCCACCACGGGACGAAGTGCAGTCCCTCGTCCCGACACAGGCGGGCAAGTTCCCCGATGAGGTCCATCCCACCCAGCCGTTCGTAGGGCGGGCTTACCTTGCTGTCCCAGAGTGCATAGCCGCCGACCTGGACGCAGAACGCGAGTGTGTCGCAGTGGCAGTCGAGCGTCTTGCGGACCACGTGGCGGGCGTACGACTCGTCCAGGTCCTCGGCATAGCGGATCCAGTCGTAGAAGATCGTTGCGTTCTCAAACCACACCATCGCGTTACCGTCCAATTGAGTGGTGAACTGGCAGCAAACCGGCCCGACTGCGGTTGTCCCTGCAGAGCGGATCACTCATCGCGCATGGTCGATTGTGTCGCAGGCAGCAAGGAAATCGTCCGAAGTCGCCGAGTAGCCCATGCTCGTCTCGACGCGGCGGGTCAGCGAGTGAGGGGAGTGACTCTTGGGGGTGCACAGCTGGTCTTGCGCCGGCAAGCGAGTGGCCGGTCCGCGCCCACTTCATCCGGATCCTCATCCGCTGAGACAGTGAAGCAAGCC
>CAZSET010000102.1:0-13639 GCA_964605915.1 uncultured candidatus Brocadiaceae bacterium
TACGGCCAGATGTACGAGGTGGTCGAAACGGAGTTCGGCATCGAGTCTCCGGTCACGCAGTACACGCTGGACAACCTCCGCGTCGCCTGGGCTCGGACGGAGATGACCCCCGCCGAGTGGGAACCGGAGAACGACAACGCTTCGCCCGGTCAGACCGACTGGGACTTCCTGAAGTCGCACGACACGCCGGACAGCAACTTGCGCCGCGAATTCCTGCTCGCCCAGCAGATCCAGCGCCGGGGCATTCCTTACGTGATCTCCATCTGGCACCTGCCCGAGTGGCTGTACGCCGACCCCGGTAAGGGAGCGGGCGTGCACGGCCGCCGCGTGCCGCCCGAGAAGTGGCCGGAGCTGCTCGAATGCCTCGGCTCCTACCTGCTCTACGCGCGCGAGCAGCACGGCGTCGAGCCCGACCTGTTCTCGTTCAACGAGCCGGAGTACGGCGTGCGGGTCAAGCTGACGCCCGAGGAGCACCGGGACGCCATCAAGTCCATCCGCGCGCACTTCGAGAAGCTCGGGCTGAGGACGAAGATGCTGCTGGCCGACGTGGCGAATCCCCGCGGCACGGTTGCCTACGCCATGCCGGCCGTGCAGGACCCGGAGGCAATGCGCTACGTCGGCGCCGTGGCCTTCCACTCCTGGGGCGGCGCGACGCCCGAGCAGTACGCCGAATGGGGCGACCTGGCCGAACGGCTGAGCCTGCCGCTGCTGGTGACGGAGCTGGGCGTGGACGCCAACTGGCGCGCCGTTCCGCTGGACACCTTCCGCTACGCCATGCGCGAAGTCAGGATGTACCAGGAGCTCATCCTCTACGCGCGCCCGCAGGGCACGATGCAGTGGGAGTTCACCTCGGATTACTCCACCGTCAACGTGGAGCGGACGGACTCAGGCGGGGCCAGGCTGTTGCCGAAAAAGCGCTTCTGGTTCGTCAAACACTTCTGCAACCTGACGCCCGCGCCGGCCGTTGTGCTCGAAACGGAGTCGGACAACCCGAGCGTTCTGATCACGGCGTTCCGGGGCCCGGACGCGGGGCAGGCGGCCCCGGTCTACGCGGTTCACGTCGCCAACTTCGGCTCAGAACGGCCGGCCACCTTGACCGGTCTGCCGCAGGGGATAACGGAGTTGCGCGCCGTGCGCACCAGTGAGGCCGAATCGTTCGCGGACCTCGGCGCCGTGCCAGTGCGGGGTGGAGCCGTGGAATTGACGCTGGCCCCGAACTCGCTGCTCACGCTTACCACGGAGCGCCCATGAATCTCGCGATGTCGCGGCGGTGCTTCCTGGCCTGTCTGGCCGCCCTGCTGGTGTCGGCGGGCGGCTGCTCCGCGCTCTCGGACACGCCCCGCACCGAAGCCGCCGATGCCGGGGGGCGCGTCCTGCACCTCGCCATCGTTCCCAGGCAGCTGCCCGACGGCAGCGATCCGGCCGAACAGGTGGCTCGCCTGCTCAAGGAAGTGGCGGCGCGCGCCGGCGGGTACACCTACATCGAGGGGGTCAAGGGCGGATGGATTCCGCCAGGCGAGCAGCAGGTTGTGACGGAGTCCAACGATCTTCTCCTGGTGGAGGGACCGCCGGAGCTGGCACGTTTCCTCAAGGAGGCGTTGCGCGACGACTTCGCACAGGAATACCCGTTCGTCGTCAGCCTGCCCGTGCGGCCGACCCCGACGGCGCAATCCGCAAGCACCGGCACCGTGGAGCCGGAGGTGAACCCGTCAGACTGACCCGCAGTGCCGTGGGCGGCGCGCTCCCGCGCGACCTGCGCCAAGAAAGCTAGACGTCCCAGGGCTCGGCCCCCACGCCATTCGGCCCTTCCTCCTTGCGCAGCAGGCCAGTCGGATCCACGTTGATAGGCAGCAAGTGGGCTTCCGGCAACTCCCCCCGAAGGGCCTCCTGCACCTCCTGGCGGCATCCCGGCGCCAGCACGACGGCCGCCGGATAACCGCCGAAGGCCCTCGTGAGCTTGGCGCCGAGCGCGCCGGCCTCAGCGGCCAGGCCCCGCACCTTCTCGTAGACGTCGGCCGGGAACGCAAAGTAATCGGTCAGGATCGCGCTTTCCTCATCGCAGATCTCAGCCAGCCGATCGTTGTCCACGAAGGGGTCGCCCAGGTACTCCAGGAAGGACTCAATCATCTGCCGCACGCGCAGAAGGCCGTAGACCATCACCGTCTCCGCCTCGCTGATAACGTCCGGGCCGAGGCCGAACAGGCCGGACAGTGCTCCCTCCGCGTCCCCGGCAAAGTCGCATCCCACCCGGCCGGCGGCCGCCAGCGCCTCGCGCAGGGCCTGGTCCCGTTCCGCTGCCCCGGCGGCGGGACCGACGCCCGGCATCAGGCACAGCAGCAACGACTCAGGCGGCATAAGCTGCTGAACGTTAAGTCGCTCGCCGCCGGGCTCGACGTACCCCGCGCCGCCCACGAGGCTCATCAGGGCCTCGCCATAGGCCCCGCCGGTGTCCTCCGGCCCGGCGGGCAGGATCTCACTAAGCACACGACAAGCCACCCCTGCCAGGCCGGCGTCCGTCGGCGGGAGGGGATCCATCCTGTGGGCCGCAACGACCGCCGCCAGCGCGGCCGCCAGCGAGGGGCAGGACAACAGCACCCCTACGGGGCAGACGGCCCAGAGCGGCCCCAGGTCGACCTCCACGTCCAGCCCCTCCAGGACGGACGGATCAGGGACGAGCCGGCCGAGCGCGTTCCGCCAGCGCTCGGGGAACCGGCTGACGGATATCTCGTCGGGCCAGGGAAGCCTGCCCGGGACCCCTGACACCCCGAAGTCATCATCGCCGGCCACGCCGCCGAAGGAGAGTGAGAACGCTCCCGCCGTTTCGCGGACCAGCACTGCCATGCGCAGGTTCGTAGCCAGACATACCGAGCCGCAACCCAGCAGGTGCTGCTTATCGCCCAGGAGCCGCAGCGAGTACGGCACGGTGAAGCTATCCAGGCTAGGGGCGTCCAGGCTGACGATGGAAGACATGGGGATCGCTCTCAGGAGATGCAGGCAACCGCCGCCCGACCGATGCGCCGCAGCGCACGCCAGGCCGCCACGACGCGGGCGCTCACACCTCTCGCCACTTGCCCACGGGGTCGCCCTCCGGCCCCGGGCCAATGTAATGGTCGCCCGTCAGGCGGTTCGTACCGCATTTGGCGCAGACATTGGCCCCGGCCGGAAGCAGCGCCCCGCATGCTTCATTGGCGCAGATGTGCTCGCCTGGCCGCAGGCTGATCCGACCGGCGTGGGCGGCACTCTCCAGCTTACGCATGCCGGCCTCCGGGGGCGCCCACTGACTCCGGACCTTCCTTAGCTGGTTTTCCAGGACTTTGCGCGATACCCGCACGTAGCCCTCGGTATCGAACTTCACGACCGGTTTGGGCATGATGAGGTGCCGCTTGCACCCGCTGCACCGCACGCGTTTACCCACCTTGTCCGGCTCCTCCACGATGAACCGGCCGCAGTAGGTGCACTGGACGGTCAGGTTGGGCGCTACGGACCTGTCCACCAGCAGGAACTGCAGGGCGGGCCGCAAGTAGCGTCGGCAGTGAGGGCAGGAAAGGATCTTGCCCAGGCGATGGGCGTTGAAGGTCACTTCCTCGCCGCAGACGCACTTTATGGTGATGACGTCCTGGGGTGGGGCCACGCCCGCCATGGTCTAACCTCCGGTCACATTGTACTTGCGGCCGCCTCAGTTTTGCAAGGCGCCCGCCGCCCCCATTGGCAGGACCTGACGCGCTGTGATAGACTGAGCGATGGGAGTCTCGTCCCAAAGGTGCGCGAGCCGGACGGAGGGCGCGCTCCCGTCTTGCGCGCCCTCCAAGGACACTCGCGGCCGCCCAGGAGCGCCGTTGCGCACTGCGGCGGCGCTTTGACTTCTTGCACGGATTGCCGACATGCCGCCACTTCTATCAGACCCGGATGAGATCCACGACCTGCTCGACGCACAGGTCTTGCCCGACGTGGAGAAGCCCGGCCGCTACGTAGGCGGCGAGAGGAACGCCGTCCGCAAGGATCGTACGGAGGTCGACGTCAGCTTCGCCTTCCTCTTCCCGGACGTCTACGAGGTCGGCATGTCCCACCTGGGCTATCAGATACTCTACTCGATCCTGAACGGCCTGGACTGGGCGGCGGCTGAGCGGGCATACGCGGCCTGGCCCGACATGCAGCGCCAGATGCGGGAGCACGGGATACCGCTTTTTGCGCTGGAGAGCTTCCGTCCGGTGCGCGGGTTCGACGTCGTCGGATTCAGCCTTCAGTACGAGCTGCTCTACACGAACGTGCTGGCCATGCTGGACCTGGCCGGCATCCCGCTGAGGAGCGCCGACCGGGCGGAGGGCGATCCGATCGTGATCGCCGGCGGACCCGGGGCCGCCGCCCCTGAACCGATGGCTGACTTCATTGACCTCTTCTTCCCGGGCGACGGCGAGGCGGTCATCGTGCAGTTTGCCGAGCTGGTCCGCAGGGCGAAAGCGGAGGCCCTGTCGCGCTCGGAGACGATCCTGGCGGCCGCACGAGAGATCGAGGGCGTCTACGCGCCGGCTCACTACGAGGTAAGCTACACGCGCCAGGGCACCGTGGAGAGCATCCGCCCCACGAAGCCCGGATTGCCCGACCGGGTGCGGGCCTCCAAGCTGCCCAGCCTGGCGGGGGCGCCCTTCCCCTGTGACCTGATCGTCCCCTTCGTCGAGACAGTCCACGACCGGATCACGTTGGAGATCATGCGCGGCTGCACGCGGGGATGCCGGTTCTGCCAGGCCGGAATGCTACGGCGCCCCTTGCGTCCGCGGACGATCGACGAACTGCTTAACCTGGCCGCGCAGGCCTACCGCCGGACGGGCCACAACGAGATAGCGCTGGCCTCGCTGTCCTCCAGCGACTATCCCGGCTTCCAGGAGCTGCTGGAGCGGATGAACGAGTTCGCCGAGCCCCGCCAGATCGGCCTGTCGCTGTCGAGCCTGCGCGCGGATGACCAGTTGCGCCTCATCCCCGAGGTGCTTGCACGCGTTCGCAAGAGCGGCCTGACCGTTGCGCCGGAGGCGGCTTCCGACCGGCTGCGGCGCGTCATCAACAAGGACATCTCGGACGAGGAACTTCTGGAGGGCGCTCGGGCCGCCTTCCGGGAGGGATGGAGGCGCATCAAGCTTTACTTCATGGTGGGCCTGCCCACCGAAACGGCCGAAGACGTGGCCGGGATTGTCGGGCTGAGCGAAAGGGTCAGCGAGGCCCGGCGGGAGGCCGGCCGCGGATTGGGGAACGTCAACGTGACGATCGCCCCCTTCGTGCCGAAGGCGCACACGCCCTTCCAATGGGAGCCGATGGCCGGGCTGGGGGAGCTGCGATCCATTAGAGGGGCGATCCTGTCGAACGCCAGGCTGAAGAGCGTGCGTTACAAGTTCAACGACCCGGAGACCAGTTTCCTGGAGGGGGTCCTGGCGCGTGGCGACCGGCGCCTGGGCCGGGCCATCGAACGCGCCTGGCGGTCGGGCCAGCAATTCGACGCCTGGAGCGAGCACTTCTCGTTCGAACGCTGGCAGCGCGCCTTGGAGGAGGAAGGGCTCGACATGGACTTCTACGCGACGCGCTCCCGCGCGCTCGATGAGGCCCTTCCCTGGGACCACATCGACTTCGGCCTGCGCAAGGAGTTCCTGCGCGAAGAACGTGAGAAAGCCTTCCGCGGCGAGACCACGCCCGATTGCCGCATGGGCGGCTGCGTGCATTGCGGCGTCTGCGCCATGATGGGGGTGGAGCCTCCGCAGCCCGGCTCGCCCGGCAACGACACGTAGAGGAAGTCGTCCTCGGGCACGGCGCGCCGTGCCCCTACCCCTGCTAGCGGCGGCGGGTAGCAGATAGCAGGTAACCGTTAGCTTCCTGCCACCTGCCATCGGCCACCTGCCACTTCTTACTCGCGCGCCGCCGTTCTTGAGCCACCGCCCCGACCGTGGTATAAGGGAAGCTCTGCCCTCCGGCGACCGAAGAGGCATCGGCAATGGACTACGAGCCCGTCATCGGACTGGAAACGCACGCCGAGCTGCTGACCGAAAGCAAGCTCTGGTGCCGGTGCAGCACGCGGTTCGGCAGGCCCCCCAACAGCCAAACTTGCCCCGTCTGCCTGGGCATGCCGGGCGTGCTGCCGGTGCTGAACGTCAAGGCGTTCGAACTGGCCCTCCGCGCCGCGCTCGCCCTGAACTGCCAGCTCAATCGCACCACTTTCTTCGATCGCAAGAATTACTATTATCCCGACCTGCCGAAGAACTCTCAGATCTCGCAGAACTACTGCAACCTGGGCGTGGACGGGCACCTGGAGATCCCCCTGGACGGCGACGTGCGCCGGGTCGGCATCCTGAACGTCCACCTGGAAGAAGACGCTGGCAAGAACGTCCACGCCGAGCATCCCGGCGCCGACTATAGCCTTGTCGACCTGAACCGGGCCGGCACTCCCCTTCTGGAAGTCGTGACGGCGCCCGACATGCACAGCGTCGAGGAGGCCGACGCCTTCATGCACACGCTGCGGCAGGTGCTGCTGTACACGCAAGTGTCGGACTGCAAGATGCAGGAGGGCTCGCTCCGCTTTGAGGCCAGCATCAGCATGCGGCCCGCCGGCACGGACGGCCTCGGCGCGCGGGTCGAGATCAAGAACCTGAACTCGATGAAGGCCGTGCGCGGTGCGCTGGAATGGGAGATCCGCCGCCAGACCTCCCTTCTCAAGAGGGGCGAAGCCGTCGAGCAAGAGACACAGCTCTGGGACGAGGCGCGCGAACGCACGAACCGCATGCGCACCAAGGAGGAAGCCCAGGACTATCGCTACTTCCCCGAGCCGGACCTGCTGCCCGTCCAGGTCACGGACGAGATGCTCGGGCGCGTGCGGGAGAGCGTGCCTGAGCTGCCGCTCAAGCGCCGGCGCAGGATCCGCGACGAGCTCGGCCTGAGCGAGTACGACGCTACGGTGCTCTGCGACCAGAAGGAAGTGGGCGATTACTTAGAGGCGTGTCTGGAAGCCCATGGCTCCCCGAAGAGCGTCGCCAACTGGATCATCAACGAGGTCCTGCGCGAGGTGAATGAACGCAAGATCTCCATCGAGGAGTTCGAGGTGCCGCCGGAGCGCCTGGCCGAACTCGTGCGCCTGACCGACGAGGGCAGGATCAACGCCAACGTCGCTCGCGACATCATGACGAAAATGATCCGGACCGGGAAGGACGCCGCCACGCTCGTCCAGGAGGAAGGCGTCGAGCAGATCAGCGACGGGGCCGCCCTCGAGCCCGTCATCGAGCAGGTCATACGCGACAATCCCGATACGGTGCAGGACTACCTGGGCGGCCGGAAGCAGGCCGTCGGGCCCCTGGTGGGTCAGGTGATGAAACTGACGCGCGGCAGGGCCGACCCGAAGTTGGCCAACCAAATGCTGCGCGAGAAACTGGACAGACTATAGGTGAGAGGTGATAGGTTCTAGGTGATAGAGGCAAGCGGCACGCTCCCTTCTCCCCTCGGATCTAGCACCTGACACCTATCACCTAGAACCTATTGTCTAGAACCTATCACCTGGATCCTGGGAGTTCGCAATGCTCTGGACCGAACTGACATCTGACGACTTCCCCAACGCCGTCGCGGCGTCGCAAGGCCTCTGCCTGCTGCCGTTCGGCTGCATCGAGCGCCACGGGCCGCACCTGCCGCTCGGCACGGACCAGATCACGGTCGACACGGTCGCCCGCCAGGCGGCCGAAGAAGAGCCGGCCGTCGTTTTCCCGTCCCACTACTTCGGCAAGATCTTCACGGCCCGGCACGTTCCCGGCACGGTTGCGCTGACGCGGACGCTGCTTCTGCCGCTGCTCGAAGCCATCGTGGAGGAGATCGCGCGCAACGGCTTCGGCAAGATCTTCATCGTCAACGGTCACGGCGGCAACACGAGCATGATCCATGTCTTCCTGCGCTCACTGCTGGAAGAGCCGCGCGGCTACGTAGTCTACAGCAGCAACCATTACGAGATGGAAGAAGGGCCCCGGCAGCGCTGGCACGAGATGCGCGACAGCGACTTCGGCGGTCACGCCGACGAGATGGAGACCAGCCTGATGCTCCACATGCGGCCGGAGCTCGTGCACATGGAAGCGCTGGGCGACCCGGCGGACGGCCTGTCGAGGCAGCGGACCGACCACCTGCCCGGGCTGAGCACCTCGGTGAGCTGGTACGCCGACCATCCCACCCATTACGCGGGCGATGCCCGCACGGCCACCGCAGAGAAGGGCGAGTTCATGTTCCGCGCCTGCGTCGACAAGGTGGTGCGCCAGATGCGGGCCATCAAGTCAGACCAGATCAGCCCCCGCGTCCAGCAGGAGTTCTACGGCCAGACGGACCACCGGCGGCGGGACGAATAGGGGATCGCAGGAAGAAGGCCACGCCGCAGGCATGCGTTTGCCCGTGGCTGCGCCCGCTCTGGCAGGTCCGTCCTTTATGGTGCAGGCCGTGGGCGTCGACCGCCCGCCGCCGAAGCAATGAAGGCGCTGCTTGAAGCTCGGGGCTTCCTGGTCCAGAAGCTCGTCGACGAGGTCGACCGGCACGGTATCGAGGCGATGCTGGCTTCCGGCCATTGAGCGCCGGTTGCCGGCCTCGTGGCAATCCCCTGCCGAAGCCGCACCTGGCGTGCGGACAGACAACAGCCCGGCGTCATGGGTACGTGCCCGGGCCGACGCATTGCTCCGGGCCTTCGCGCGGGGCGTAGACGTAGTAGGTGGCGCGCGCGATCGTGAATTCCCGTATCGGCTCGGCGCCTGCGTACACCTCCGGCGAGGCGCGCACCACGCTGCCGAGCACAGCTAACCAGCTCGCCGGGTACTCATCCAGCGAACCGATTGCGTCCACGCACGGCATCTCCGCGAAGCCGGCGTGGAAAGCAACGCCGGCCTCGTAACCACCGACCCAGACGATCCTCGCTGCCGGCGCGCCCGTGCTCTCTAGGAACCTGGCAAGAGGCACTGGCGACTTCCGGGCGTCGGCGTGAGCGCCATAGGTCAGTGGGTAGGCCACGAGGCCAACGGCAGCCGCGCCCAGCACAGCCCGGTAGCCCATGCGCTTCCACAGTATCCACCCCGCCAGCGAGGCCAGGCCGACGGGGACGGCAAGACCCAGCGCCCACGGGAGCATCGCCGGCCGCCGGGCCGCACAGACGACCAGCCCCATTGACGCAACGAGCAACAGCGCCAACAGGACCCTCCCGATCCAGTGGTCCCTTTCGTCCAGGTAGGCGGCGACCGTTATGGCGGCAGGCGGCAGAAGCGGGATGAGGTAACGGTCCGCCTTGGCCGGCAGCAGGCTGAACACCAACAAGGCCGCGGCCAGCCACAGGACCATCCGGAACGCTCCGGAGCGCCTGGGGCGCTGGCACACGTAGATCAACGCAAAGGGCAAGTACGCCACCCAAGGCAGGAACTCACAGGGCAAGCTCCCCAGGTAATAGTAGATAGCCCCGCGAGCCTCATAGCCGCCTACCCTGGCGATGACCTCCCGCCCCAGGGCAATGTCGATAACGCAGCGCCCCTTCAGCAGGACCACCGGGATCAGCCATGCCATGACCGGCAGGCTCGCGATCGCTAGGCCAGCCAGCCATTTCCAGTGCAGTAGCTCCCTCCAGTTCCGCTGCCAGACGAGGTACGGCACGATGGCGCACGCCAGCATCAGCAGGGCAACGGGGCCTTTCGTAAGAAGGGCGAACCCCACCGCGAGCGAGCTGGCCCCGAAGTATAGCCACCAACGCTTCGCCTGCTGCG
This sequence comes from uncultured candidatus Brocadiaceae bacterium, assembly GCA_964605915.1. Classification (GTDB taxonomy): domain Bacteria; phylum Planctomycetota; class Brocadiia; order SM23-32; family SM23-32; genus DAOVRD01. Next base: position 9,744 of record CAZSET010000102.1, read on the forward strand.
TGCTTTTCAGGTAGAGGTAGAAGGCCATGAGCACGAAGAAAGCCAGGATCACGTCCGTCGTGACGCGCTGGGCCGCCCAGACGAACCGCATGGAAGTGCCAAGCACCAGGCTTGCCAGCACCGGGTTGATCCCCAGGGAGAGCGCGACGAGGTAGCACGCGATCAGGCACCCCACGCCGAACAACAGGACCGGCAGCCGCACCGCTACCGTGTGGCGACCCAGTGCCTTGATGCTCAGCGCCGCAAGCCAGAAAAGCAGGGGGGGCTTGTTGTAATACGGCCCTCCGTTCAGGTGGAGCACCAACCAATCGTCGCGCGTCACTATCTCGTGCGCCACTTGAGCATAGCGCGGCTCCAGAGGATGCCACAAATCGCGGCTCCATAATCCCGGAAGGAACAGGACGGCGCCGAACACACAGACGGCCAGCAGTTCCACGCCGACGCTGCGGCCATTCCGGACGCCGACGCTCGATGCCGGTATGTCAGGCACCCCTCAACACCCCCACTTGTTCCTGGAAGTAGGCAAGGGCCTTCCGGAGGCCCTCGGCGCGCGGAGTCAGGGGTTCCCACCCCAGCAGTTGCTTCGCCCTGGAGACATCCGGCTGCCGCACTTTCGGGTCATCCGTTGGCAAGGGCTCGAACGTGATGGCACTCCGGGAGCCGGTCAGCTCGATGATCTCCTTTGCCAGCTCCAGAACCGTGAGCTCCTGGGGGTTCCCCAGATTGACGGGATCGTGCTCACCGCTCTCCAGCAGGAGCGCTATCCCCCGCACCATGTCGTCGATGTAGCAGAAACTCCGCGTCTGGGAACCGTCGCCGTACACGCTCAGCGGTTCGCCCATCAGGGCCTGGCGGAAGAACGTCGGGAGGGCACGCCCGTCGTAAAGACGCATCCTGGACCCGTAGGTGTTGAAGATGCGCGCGATGCGCGTGTCCAGGCCGCAGGACTCATGGTAGGCCATGGTCAGCGCTTCGGCGAAACGCTTCGCCTCGTCGTAGACGCCGCGGGGGCCTACCGGGTTCACGTTTCCCCAGTAGTCCTCCGACTGGGGATGGATCAGCGGGTCCCCGTAAACCTCGCTGGTGGAAGCCAGCAGGAACCGCGCGCCCTTCTGCTTGGCCAGTCCGAGCCCCTTGTGGGTCCCTATCGCACCCGCCTTCAGGGTCTCAATCGGATACTTCAGGTAGTCGACGGGACTGGCCGGGGAGGCGAAGTGAAGCACATTGTCTACGTCGCCTCCCACGTGGATGTATTCGCTCACGTCATGCTTGATGAAGCGGAAGTTCTCCTTCCCCAACAGGTGCCCGATGTGCTCGGCGGAGCCTGTCAGCAAACTGTCCATGCAGATCACGTCGTGGCCCTGCTCAACGAAGTAATCGCACAGGTGGGAGCCGATGAACCCCGCGCCTCCCGTAATCACTGTCCTCGGGGACATCCGCCGCCTCCTGTGAATAGTTGCTGCGCGCCGAAGGAGCCCCCCCCGGCCCGTTTCTTCGCACGGCGCCAGGCAAAGCGTGGGCGCATTGTACGGGAGCGGTGCCACGGCGGCAAGCTCCGTGCAGCGACGGCCCTGCCGCCCGTATGGCTCAGGCCTAAAGGCGGCGGATCCTCAGCAGTATATGGCCGCTGGCCGGCGAGGTCAACACTTGCATCGCCCCGCTGCCCTGCATACACGCGAGGCGTATTCCAGATGAGGCCCTTCGCGCAGCACTTACAACTAAGACTCACTTTATGGCTTGACGTGGCTATCGGTCGGCGGTACACTCATGGCAGAGCGCCCGGCTGTTGGGGCATGCGCGTATCGGGCACGCCGGTAAGGGCCGTGAATAGCTCTGGAGGGTCGAGGGTCCCTGCGCCAGACCCGGATATACGAGGTCACTGAGAATGCACGGGCGGCAGCGGCTGTTAACGCCTTTGGTTTGGCTCCTATGCGCAGCAAGCTCATGCTGCGCGGCCACAACAGAACAGGAATTCGCGAAGTACGCGCGGCTCGAATTGTCTGGCAGGTTGACGCACCGCCCAGAGCAAGTTCAGTTTCGGCTGTGGTTCGCAACGACAGGCCCAACCCTGTGGCCGCCATTCGGGATTCAGGATCTGCGATTCTACGTGGATGGGCGAGAAACCGAGAAGCCGGCCGCATGGTCCGAGTACGCGCTGACTCAACACATTCTCCCTCGGGGCGGAGGCCATTCGCTCAACTGGTCGAGAACGGAGGATGAGTTGAAGACGACCCTCGGGCCCGGAGAACACGAGTTGTTCTTTCTTTTCGGGGACGTGGAATCCAACGTCTTAAGGGTGGAGGTGCCGCGGGACGGGCGCCTCCTGTTCGCCCCGAGGACCGTGATACCATACTGGCCGAGTGTAAGAGGCCCGTGGCACAAACGGCCGTCCAAGAGTTCCGAGTCTGAACTGCACAAGGTTGCGTGGAACGGCTCTGAGCGTGGACTCCGCCGACTTGTCGCCGAGGGAGCCCAACTTGACGCCCGCAACAGCTACGCTGAGACCCCGCTCCACTATGCCGCCATGCGTGGCTTCAGAGACCTGGTTCGGATACTCGCAGACGCAGGGGCGAACGTGAACGCGCAAGCTCAGGAGGGCTGGACAGCCCTTCACGAAGCGGCGACCCAAGGCGATGAGAGAATGGCAGAGCTACTGATTCTCGCAGGAGCCGACGTGAACGCAAGCGATGGGCTTGGAAGGACGCCCCTTCGCTTGGCGGCGCGTTGGGGAGACAGAGGCACCGTCAATGTGCTGCTTGGCATGGGGGCGGAGCAAGACATATTCACGGCTTCAGCTCTGGGCGAATTGGGACTGGCCACCCGTATGCTGACGGCCGAGCCGGAGCTCGCAACGAAGCGGGAGAAGCGCTACGGTTCACCGCCGCTTCACGTGGCTGCTGAAGCGGGGCACGCTGATGTTGTGGAGCTGTTGCTGACCCACGGCGGTGCACTGGACGCGGCTGACAATGAGGGGCTAACGGCGCTTCATCTGGCCGCCCGGCGGGGACACGCAGAGATGGTCAAGCTCTTGCTCTCTGAGGGCCCACAGGTCGATACGAGGGATGAGGTCAGACAAACAGCTCTACATCTGGCGGCGGAGGCAGGTCACAGCGAAGCAGTTGAGCTGCTCCTGAGTGGGGGCGCAGACCCGAACGCCACGGACGAGAGAGGCAAGACTCCCTTGCACTTAGCTGCCAGCAGTGATTACCCCGAGGTCGTCGGTCTACTGATAAGCGCTGGTGGCCGGGTGAAGGCGAAGGACGATCAGGGGCGGACACCCATGCACTACGCAGACTCGACAGAAGTGGTCGGGCGGCTGGTGGCGGGGGGCGCTTCAGTCGAGGCGACGGACCGGCAAGGGCTAACACCCCTGTTTCTCGCAGCAGGGACTGGTCGGAAGACAGTCGTAGCAGCGCTGCTCGCCAACGAAGCCGAGCCAAACGTCAGTGTAAGGGTGCTCCATCCCGAGGGGATGCTGCTTTTCGGGACCAGCACGACGCCTCTTGAAATGGCCGAGTTCCATGGTCATAGGGAGGCGGTCGAGATCCTGCGGAAGTACGGCGCAACGGAATGAAGGCGGATGAAGCGCGGGGACATCACGGGGAAGGTCCTCGGCGCGGCATTCAAAGTCCACAGGGCTCAAGGGGTGCAGGCGAGCTGCGAAGACCTGCGAACGGCTCTGGCCGCTGATCTGCACCGATCCACACAGACCAGTCGCTGACCGCGTTCACGGCCGTGGCGCGGCCTCGATCAGCGTCTTGGATGCGTCCTCTTGCCAATCCCCGCCTGCAAGGCCGTCGCGCCCTCGTGATCCTGCATCGGGGCGTTGACAGGCGCGATCTCCCTGCCTATCGTATCCCGCACCCGTGGCTCGCGCGGCGCGCTCCAGTCCGCCC
>CAZSET010000103.1:0-2236 GCA_964605915.1 uncultured candidatus Brocadiaceae bacterium
CAGACAAGCGATACGAAGGTCAGATCGTCCGCGGCCGCGCGGTCGATGAAGACGCGGTTGAGTGCGAACTCTTCGTCCGGCGACTCCAGAAAGCCGGGCGGGATGGCCTCCGGCATCACAGGCGGCCAGAGCGTCAGCCGCCTCGGCCCCCAGCGGTTGTTGTCCTTCAGCAGATTGTCGTGCCAGCCGTGGGTGGGCAGCTCCCAGAGCTCCGGGAACCCATCCTCCTCGTAGCGGAACGGCTGGTTCAATGGCGCCGGCAGGGAGTAGTCTCGCCCCCAGGCCATGCTGCTCGCGTACTCGAGTCCGCCTTCCGAGAGTGCTTCGAGCAGGCGGGGGGCCCCCTTGAGCCCGTCCACGAAGCTGCAGCCGGGGCGCACCCCGCGGCACGGGCGGTCGAACACCTGTTCGACTGCTGCCTTGCCGCGCAGGATCTCGTTCCTTGCCCGTTCGGGCGGCACGGCCGGGCCGCAGAACGGATGGTCCCGCAGCGTAGCGTGGGAGTAGGTGTGCGAAGCAACCTCGAAGAGCGGGCCCCCGAGCAACTGCCCGTACTCCTCCGGGTCGGCCTCGAGGATCCGCCCGACCAGGAAGAACGTCGCAGGCAGGTCGTGACGCCGGTGCACGTCGACGATCTTCCGGCATGCGGGCAGGCACGCCGGGCTTTCCACGTCGTATGCGGCGATGTAGAGGGTCACGCGCCGTCTCTCCGCGGGCGGTCAGGAGCGCGGCTCAGAGCCAGCCCGCCGCGCCGGCGTCCTCGGTGCAATACGCCGAGAGGACCTTGTTGATGCCCGTGGCAATGTTGCGGCAGTCACGGGCCGTGAGCCACTGGTTCAGGGAGATGACGATGACGCGGTCGAACAGATCGTCGGCCACGGGGCAGTCGCCCCTGCCATACTCCACCTTCCCGCCCCGCTGGAGGTAGATCGGGCATTCGTAGGGGCAGTTGACGTCGGTGGGCCCGTTCTTTAGCGTCACGGGGAACATGTAGGAGTACTGGTGCCAGTCGGGGTGAGCATCTCGCCCCCGCATCTGCGCCCGGACGCCTTCGGCATTCAGGGCTTCGACGATCTTCTTGCCGAGCTCGACCGTCTCAGGGAAGAACCGCAGGGAATAGCCCACCTCCCCGTCCGCGTCGTTCAGCTTCTGGGGGACTATCTCGCGGTAGGTCTTGAGCTGCGTGATGATGCGCCGCTTGACTTGGTTGAACCGCTTGACGATGGCCGCCATCTGCTTGAGCTGGACGACGTCGATGGCCGCCTCCAACTCTGACATCCGATAGTTGGTCCCACAGAAGAGCTCGCCCTCGTGGCGCGGCGATCCGAATCGGTCGGGGCGCCACAGCCCGCCGCACTCGGCCAGTTGGCTGGCTCGTTCCCAGAGCCGCTTGCTGTCGGTGAGCAGCAGGCCACCCTCACCGCCGCCCACGATCTTGTAGGCCGAGATGCTGAAGCATCCGATGTCCCCGATGGTGCCGACGTGGCGTCCCCTGTAGGTTGCTCCGCAGGACTGCGCGCAGTCCTCCACCACCTTCAGTTTGTGCTTGCGGGCGACCTTCATGATGGGGCGCATGTCGGGGACGCTGCCCATGACGCAGGTGGGCGCGAGGGCGACGGTGCGCTCGGTGATGAGCGGCTCGATCTTGCTCGGATCCATGCTGAGGGATTCGTCCACGTCGCAGAAGACGGGGATTCCCTTTGCCGTCACGACCGCAGCGGCCGTGGCGAAAAAGCCGATGGCCGGGCAAATGACCTCCGTGCCCGGCCCGACGCCGGCGGCCACGAAGGCGGCGTGCAGCGCTCCCGTGCCCGAGCTGAGGCCGATCGCGTACTTGACCCCGAAGGTCTCGCGGGCCACCCGCTCGAAAGCCTGCACGCAGGTCTCCTCGAGGTCCGAGTAGTAGTTCGCCAGGAACGGACCACTTCCCATCTCCTCCTGCGCAACGGCGTCCCGTATCTTTCCCAGCGTAGGCTTGGAGAAACCGAATCGCCGGGCGACGGACATGAACTCCTCGACCCCGATCTTCGGTTTGCCCTTGCCTTCGATCTGCGAGACGGCCTTCAAACCGCCCTGGAGGGCCAGTTTCTGCTCTTCCTTCTTTGTGCCGCGCTGCATTTGCCTGCTCCTAAACCCTGACACTGCCGCAGTTCTGACAGCCAGATTGTACGGGGACCCCCTGCGGGGTGCAAAGCGGCGCGCTTCAGAACCTGTCCGGGCACCACATGTACGGTGC
>CAZSET010000103.1:2246-13541 GCA_964605915.1 uncultured candidatus Brocadiaceae bacterium
GGGCCTCCAGCAAGGGCTGAACGTTTCCTTCGGCTTCGACCTCAGGGTCGGAAAGAACGTCATCGGCCGTTCGGTAGCCGACGATGAGCTGCGTCAGTTCGTCCTGCCCCAGCGCCAGGCGGTACCGATGCACCTCGTCGGCCTCCGAAGCGCCGCCCAGGTGCAGCTCCGTCGCACCCAGGTCTGTCTCCAGGCTGAGGATGACCGGCCGGCCGCCCAACCGGCTCCGTCCAAAGCGGTCCTGAAGGCCGGGCTCGACCTTGCGGAAGAGCTGCTCCTGGTTGAGTATCCTCATCATACCGCCGCCCATGCGATGGTGGCTCGTGTGGACGCTGGCACCGAAGCGTTGAACGAACCAGGCGAAAGCGTGGTCGGGCGGAATGTGCAGCTCGATCTCCCCGCATCGCCGCTCGATCGCCATCCTCGCGAACTCATACAGCAGGGCCGCGTGTGCGGACGGCTCCGCGGCGCTGACCTCCGCGACCTTCACCGCCGTTTTCGTGTCGTCCAACACTGCGTAGGCAACCTTTCTTCGATGCTCGTCCCGCATGACGAACGCGTTTGCCTTGATCCAATAGTCGGTTCCTCTCGTAAAGCCCGAAAAGTGCTCCCTCTCGCGCACGAGGGCCGCGGGCCTATGGCGGTTGTCCTCATTGTAGAGCCGCACGACGAACCCGTAGTCCCTCTTGGACATGGGAGAGGTCGTGTACTTCCCGGCCCTCCGGCCGGCTCTCTCCGCGTCGCGCGTGGCGACGGCAATGCGATGGTCGGGCAGGCACGGGATGAAGCCGAACTTGTTGTAGAAGTCCGGGATGCCGAACAGCACAGAGACGTCGAATCCCTCTTCTGTCATGTATCGCACGGTGTCCTGGAGGAGATACCTGGCGTGGCCTTTCATGCGATGCTGCCGTTCAGTCTGCACGCTGCCGATGCCAGCCATCCGCACCGGGATGCCGAACAGCCAGATGGACGCGGCCAGCACGGACAGGCTGCTGACGGTTTCGCCGTTGCACAGGACGTGGCGGTTGTGCCACCGGCCACGGACTTCTGTTCGTACTTCTCTCCTCATTGTCCTTCCCTCGGGGTGTAACGCGAGCGGCGAGTTCGCCCCGGCAGGCCGTCTATTATGGCGAGCACAACATGGTTGTCAACGCCTCGGGCCGAAGCCCCTTTTCTTGAACGGCCTGTGGCGCCGGCTATAATGCGCGCCACGTTGGCCTGGGTGCGTCGATTCCGCTGCGCGGGGGCAAGATGATAGACCCGGAGACGAAGAACGAGAGGGCGCGCAACTACCTGCGGGCGGCCTACTTTCTGGAGCCCGACTGGATCCCGTGCACCGTGGCCATCATGCCCGCCACGTGGAGGAGATACCGGGAGCGAGTGGAGGACGTGCTGGTCGACTATCCGTTGCTCCTCCCTCACTTCCGCAAGGGGCAGCGGGACTTCGACGCCGTCGGCGACCGGCGTTACGCTGCGGGGCGCTTCACCGATAACTGGGGATGCGTCTGGGACAACATAGCGGAAGGGCTGGACGGCGCGGTGGTGGAGCACCCTCTCGGAGACTGGGCCGACTTCGAGCACTATAGCCCTCCGAATCCCCTGACCGAAGGGGACGGGTGGGGGGCGGCGCCTGATTGGGACGAGCTGCAAACGCGCTGCGACCGCGCCAGACGCGAGGGCCGGATCGCCTGGGGCGGGATGCCTCACGGGTTCATGTACATGCGCCTCTACTACGTGCGCGGCTTCGAGAACCTGATGCTGGACTTCGCCACCGAGGAGCCGCGGCTGGCGGATCTCGTAGAGATGGTCCTGGGCTACAACATGGCGGCCATCGAGAAGATGATCGAGTGCGGGGTCGAGTTCATTTCGTTCGGCGACGACCTGGGAGTGCAGAGGTCCCTGCCCTTCAGCCCCGCGACGTGGCGCAAGTACCTGCTGCCGTGCTACCGGCAGATGGTGGGGCGCTGCCGGGAGTGTGGAGTCGAGGTCTACCTGCACTCCGACGGCCACGTTCTGGAGATCATCCCGGACCTGATCGAGGCGGGCGTCACCGTCCTGAATCCGCAGATACGGGCGAACGGTCTCGACGGACTGGAGGCGACCGCCAAGGGCAGGATTTGCATCAACCTGGACCTGGACCGCCAGCTCTTCCCGTTTGCCAAGCCGCGCGAAGTCTCCGACCACATACGCACGGCCGCCGGCGGGCTGATGCTCTACGCGGAGTGTGAGCCCGACGTGCCCCTGGAGAACATACGGGCCATCTGCGCCGCGCTGGAGGAGATAGGCGGGCCGGCCTGAGCGCCGCCGGCCAGAGGCGTCAGGCTGGCCCCCGGCGGGCCTGGCGATCATGGAAGTGCGGTGATTGGCGAATGACCGGCGGGGCGCGGCTCTGGGGGCACCCCGGGCCCAAGCCTTTTGGGTTGCGTTGGCGCCGGCCCGTTGATAAGATAACGGCTCATGCCGGGCCTCGTGACGTCGGCAGAAGGCCCGCCGCTTGAGGGCCTCCATCGGGTGGAATCGACATTGTTGCGGACAGCGCATGATAGCTGTAGTATCAGACATCCATTCCAACCTTGAGGCGTTGAGCGCCGTCCTGGTAGCCGTGCGCGATGCCGAGGATATCTACTGCACAGGTGACATCGTCGGTTACGGCCCGAACCCCAACGAGTGCTGCGAGCTGGTGCGCGAGTACAAGATGCAGGCCCTCCAGGGCAACCACGACTTCGTCTGCGCCAACCTCGACCGGCTCGGGACTAATGACGAGACTTTCTCCGACGAAGATAGGGCCCTCTGCCGGGAGATATACGAGGAGAAGAACACCGCCGCCCAGGCGGCCTCACGCTGGACCAACAGCGTGTTAACGCCGGAGAACAAGGCGTTCCTGCGCTCGCTGCCGCTCCAGATGAACGTGCGCGGGGCGACGATGGTGCACGGTTCCCCGGGCTCGAAGAAGGACATGCTGGACGAGTACCTCATGCCGGGCCAGATTCGCAAGGGGCTCGTGGACGAGATACAGGGGCACATCCTGGTGGTGGGGCACAGTCACATGCCGATGCGCACCCAGTGGGTCCTCAACCCGGGCAGCGTCGGCCAGCCCAGGGACAGGAACTGGCTGGCTAGCTTCGCCACTCTTGAGGGCGCATGGTTCCGGTTCCCCTACATCCGCAACGGTGACATGAGCTTCCGGCTGGTCAGCCAGCTTGTGACCATTCAGCGTGTCCCCTACGACGTGACGACGACCGTTAAGAAGATCAAGCAACAGGGCGAGCTACCCGATTCCCTCGGGGACCGGCTCCTGGTCGGGCTCTGAGCCCGCCACGTCGGGCCCGTGGGCAAGAGAGCGAGACAATGGCAGAAGACGACGAGCGAGCGGCACAGATCGTTGAGTTGGTGGACTCGGCCGAAGGCTTCATATCCGACGCGGAGTTCCGCGAGGAGTACGAGGCCCGCCAGCTCCGGTACCTGCAGGCCATGTCGAACCTGTTACGGGCCATCATCCTGCAGAACCGCCAGTTGATGGAACTGCTGCAGAGCCGTGCGGAGCCGGGAGGCGCCCGGCGGCCCTGAGAGCTCCTAACGAGACCCCCTGCTGGCTTCGGCCGGCTGCAGCGCCGCCCTGCGGCGTCGGGCTGCATCGGCGATGCTCTGCCTCTGCATCGCCTGCTTCTCCCTCCTTGCATGACGGCGCTTCGCTCTGCCTCGGGCCGACGCACGGGGTTCTGTTAGGAGCTCTAAGGGCGGCGGTCCCGTTGTCGGGCGGCCTGTGCGTTTGGGGGCGGGGGTTCGTGCCGGAGAGCTTCCCGTCAATCTCTGCGGCGCGACGTCACTGGTCGCTCAGTACCCAGGGGGATGGACATCCGCTCCGGGTGTGCTATCATGTTGTGGCCGTAGGGGCCGGCCGCGCCTTGTGCCCCGCAGGATCGCTTGTGGATCATATGCAGAGCGCAACGTCTTCCAATGCTGCCATCGAACCACAATGAGGAAGAGAAGCGGGGCTCAGAGCCGGACGAGGAGTCCCGACCGGCGGATGGCGAGACGCCGACCGAGGGGGAGGTCGTCTCGCCCGACGCTGTGGAGACGGCGCAGGGCGGCGCAGCTCCTTCCAGCGTGAAGTCTTCTGCGGACCAGGACACCATCGTCTCCGAGCCCGGGCCGCCCGGGCGAAAGCAGGCTCCTGCCGCCGAGGGGGTCGAGACGCCGGGGCAGCCGGCGGCGCCGTCCAGGCTGCGCCGAACGGCCGAGCAGAAGACCCGTCCCGCAGTGACCGAGGCGGTCAGCGACCAGGACACGATCGAGGCCGAGGGCACTCACGTTGCCGACCGGCAGACGATGCTTCAGGTCGCCCCGGACGAGGAAAGCGTGGCCGAGGTTTGGGAGGACACCATTCGGGGCACGGACACTCCCGAGATGACCGTGAAGTCCGTGCGGGGGACCGAAGCCAAGGGGAGCGCTGCAGCGGCCAAGGAAGGCGCCGGCGAGCTGCTGGGGCAGGATCTGGCGGATTTCGAGATACTGGACGTCATCGGCTCCGGCGGGATGGGCGTTGTTTACCGCGCCCGCCAGAAGTCCCTGGACCGCGAGGTCGCCCTCAAGACCGTCAAGCGGTTCGAAGACAAGGTGATGGAAGAGACGATGCGGGGCCCCTTCGTTGCGGAAGCCCTCGTCACCGGACATCTGGACCATCCGAACATCGTGCCCATCCACACGCTGGAGAGCGACACCAAGGGCCGAAGCTTCTACACGATGAAGCACGTGATCGGCCGCTCGTGGAAGGACTGCCTGTCCCAAATGAGCCTCCAGCAGAACCTGGATGTCCTCCTGCGCGTTTGCGACGCCATGAGCTTCGCCCACTCGCGGGGCGTGATCCACCGCGACCTGAAGCCCGACAACGTTATGCTCGGCGACTATGGTGAGGTCATGGTGATGGACTGGGGATTGGCGGCCTCTGTTGAAAGCCACGGCAAAGCCGAAGACATCCGCAAGACCCACCAGGTCGGCGGCACGCCGGCTTACATGGCCCCCGAGATGGCTAAGGACGACCGCCGCAAGATCGGCAGGAGGAGCGACGTCTACCTGCTCGGCGCCGTTCTGTACCACATCGTGACGGGTTTGACACCGCACGTGGGGAAGACGGCCTTCGAGTGCGTGATGAACGCCGCGAGGAACGAGATCCAGAAGACGTCCAGGAAGGGCGAACTGCTGGAGATCGCTCTGAAGGCGATGAGCACCCGGCCCGGGGACAGGTACGCGAGCGTGGCGGATTTCGCCGACCAGATCCGTCGTTACATGGCCCATGCGGAGAGCATCGCCCTGGGGGAGAACGCGCGAGAGCTCGTCGAGGAGGCAAGAGATACAGGGCAGTATGAGACGTTCGCGCGGGCCGTGTTCGCCTACGAGGAAGCCTTGAACCTGTGGTCGGGCAACGAGTCCGCTAGGAAGGGACTGCGGGAAGCCCGGACCGGCTACGCTGAGGCCGCCTACGCGGGCGGCGACTTCGACCTGGCACTCTCGGTCCTGGAGAAGGAGCCCGGCGAAGGGGTCGAGCCCCTCAGGCAGCGCATCATTGGCGCCAGGGACGAGCGGCTCAGGAAGGTTCGCGCCGTCAGAACGCTCAAGATCGCGATCGGCAGCCTGGCTGCCGTGCTCATCGTTGCGCTCACCATCGGGTTCCTGCTGGTGCGTGCGGCGGAGAAGGCCGAAGAGCGACAGCGCATAATCGCCGAGTTCCAGCGGGACCGCGCCGAGCGCGAAGGCTACTCCGCGAAGGTGGCTCTGGCGATGAGGAAGATCGATGACCTCCGCTTCGATGAAGCGGAGCGGCTCCTGGACGACTGCCCGCAGGACCTCAGGCATTGGGCCTGGGGTTTCCTCAAGCACGTCACTCATCTGGACCTCCTGACGTTCCTGGGCCATGGCTGCGAGGTGGAGGCCGTGGCCGTCTCGCCGGATGGCAGCCTCGCGGCGTCGGGCGGGGCGGACGGCATCATCAAGCTGTGGGAGCCCGACAAAGGGCGGGAAGTGGCCGTGCTCGAGGGACACACGGACATCGTCTGCGACCTGGCGTTCTCGCCGGACGGGGCGCGACTTGCATCGGCCAGCGACGACCGCACCGTCAGGCTCTGGAGCGTCGCCACCGGGCGGGAAATGGCCGTGTTGCGTGGCCACGAGGACGAGGTGTGGTGTGTGGCTTTCTTCCCGGACGGCGGGCGGCTTGCCAGCGGCGGGAAGGCAGGGGTGTTGAGGATCTGGGACGCGCACGAGCATCAGGAGATCGCGTCCGTGCCCGGCTTTGCAGGCGGGATCGCGTCGCTCGCATTTGGGCCGGACGGCCGGCTGGCCTGCGGCTTCGGCGAGCTGACGCAGAGCGGCGGGATTGCCGTGCTGCGGGAGAAGCCGCCCTATTGGGAGCAGGAACTCGGCCTGGAGGGCCATGGGAACCGCGTCAACGCCGTGGCCTTCTCTCCGGACGGTCACGTGCTGGCTTCGGGTTCGTGGGACTTCTCGGTCAGGCTGTGGGACGCCGTCACCGGAACCGAGCTTCGGCGGTTCAAGACCAGAGACGCGGATGCCGACGCTGAAGGGCACGACGGGGCCGTGTTCGCCGTGGCGTTCTCCCCGGACGGAGATTACGTTCTTTCGGGCGGTCAGGACCATACGATCAAGATCTGGGACTGGCGCGAGTCCGCGTGCGTCGGCACCCTCAACGGACACTCGGCCCTGGTCCGTGACCTGGCGCCCTTTGCGGACGGCATTCGTCTGGCCTCGTCCAGCACCGATCACACGGTCAAGGTCTGGGACGTGACCAGGCGCGGCCACGTGGGACTGACGCTCAAGGGGCACGAGGGGATGGTGGCGGGCGTCGCTTTCTCGCCCGACGGGAAGACCGTCGCTTCAGCCGCTCAGGACGGCACGGTGCGGCTCTGGGACCGGCAGACCGGCGAGAACACCGCCTCCCTGGACGCCGGAGAGGGGGCTGCGAACTGGGTCGCCTTCTCGCCCGACGGCAGGCTGCTGGCGGCCGCCTACTGGGAGAATGTCGTCGTGCTCTGGGACGTAGAGTCCCTGACGATAAGGGCGACGCTCGGCGGACACGATGGCGTCGTGCGTTGCGTGGCCTTCTCCCCGGACGGGGAGCGTCTGGCCTCCGCGAGTTGGGACGGAACCGTCAAGGTGTGGAACGCCCGGATCGGAGAGGAGCTGCTCACCGTCAAGCCGGGCGAGGACATCCTCGGATGCGTCGCGTTCTCGCCCGATGGCAAGCGCCTGGCCGCCGCCAGCCGGGACGGATGCGTGTACGTGCATGACGCGGCGACGGGCAGCCCGCTGGGCGTCCTGGCCCCCCACACCTACTGGGTGCGCGCCGTTGCGTTCTCGCCGCATGGCAAGCTCATTGCATCTGCCGGAGACGATACGCTGGTCAGGCTCTGGGACGCGACGACGTACGATGAGGTCGCCGTGCTTAAGGGGCATAAGGCCTGGGTCAAGACCGTGGCCTTCTCCCCCGATGGACGCCGGCTCATATCCGGCGGCGACGACGGCACGATGAGGGTCTGGGACCCGGAGACGGGCCGGGAGGTGATAGGCCCGGTGGTGCACGCCGACCACGCGATCTGGTGCGTGGCCTTTTCGCCGGACTGCCGGGCCGTGGCCACGGCCAGTTCCGATCAGACGGTGCGAGTCCTGCCCGCCAGGGACTGGTCAGCGCCTGCTCTGGCCGTCGCGCCCGGTCCGGCAGACATTCACGCGACCGAGTAGTGCCGGCCCGCTGTGCGAGCGCTCCTTTTCTTGACAGGGCCTGCTGCGATGCCGTACTTTAGGGCGCTTTGATGGGACGCTGCCGGGGCGCAGTGTAGCTTATTGCAGGATACAGACGACGCTGCAGCTCGGAAAGGGGAGATGAGAACTCGGCCATTACCATCATGTCGCGTCGGCTGGTTGTGCATGATGGCCCTCTGTGTGTTCTGCGTTCCGGCGCTCGGCTCGGACGCGGCGGAAGAAGAGGGAGCGCAGCAGGCCCCGCAGGAGGTGCGCGTCACCGTCACCCGCATCATCGTCGAAGGCAACATCGTGCTCTCCGACGAGGACCTGTGGGAGTTCGGCAGGGGGCTCAAAGGCGACAACCTGTCTCTGGAGGACATGCAGCAGATCGCCGCCGCGCTTCAGCAGCTCTACTTCGACCGCGGCTACCGAACCACGCTCGTCGTCGTTCCGCCTCAGGAGTTCAGGGACGGCGTGCTGCGCCTGCGCGTGGCGGAGGGGCGGGTCGGCCGGATTCTGATTGAGGGCAACGAGGTCTTCTCCGCGGATCACAACTACCTGCCCTATCTGCCGTCTGAGGGGGAGCCGTTCAACTGGCACGATCTGCGGCGCGGCCTGGATCGGTTGAATGCCCATCCCGACAAGACCGCGACGGCCGTCCTGCGCGCCGGGGAGGCGCCCGGAACCAGCGACCTCCATTTGCTGGTGAAGGAGGACCGTCCCTATCACCTCACGCTCAGGTACGACAACATCGGCACCATCGACACGCCGCGCTCGCGCGCTTACGCGATCCTCCAGTACGACAACTTCTTCGGGCGCAGCCAGACCGGCATGCTCCAGTTCGGCACGTCGCCGGGGGACCTGGACAAAGTGCGTCAGTACGCTGCCACCTACCACATACCCCTGGGTCCGCTCGGCGGCCCTGTGGGCCATTCGGTCATACTCTACGGGGGCTTCAGCGAGACCTCGACGGACGTGGTCCTGGATGTCTTCTCCCTGTTCGGCAAGGGCGACGTGATCGGCGCGCAGTACAGGTTTTCGCTTCCCGACCTCTGCTCCTTCAGGCAGGAACTGGCGGTTGGGGCGGAGTTCCTGAAAATCGAGGACGTGGTGAGCTTCGGAGGAGCGTCGGCCTCCGAGAACGAGGTGCGGGCCTTTCCCCTGTACGTCCTCTGGAATGCCAGCAGGCGCCACGGCGACGGGGTGACGGGCCTCTCCGCTGGCGCAAGGTACCAGAAGGACGGGCTGATCTACAATTTCGACGACGAGAACTACGGGCAGGCCAGGGCCGAGGCCAGCACCGACTTCCTGGTCCTGACGCTCGGCGCGCAGAGGGTTCAGCACATCGGCAAGGGCTGGACCTGCTCACTGACCGGGGAGGCCCAGTTGAGCAATGACCGGCTTATCCCCAGCGAGCAGTACGGCCTGGGCGGCTACGATACGGTTCGCGGCTACCGCAGGCGCGTCATCATCGCAGATGAAGGGGTGACCGTCAGGGCCGAGTTGCGGACGCCCGTCCTGCCGCGGTTGCTGCCCGAGGAGCTCAAGGAGCAGGTCCAATTGCTCGCCTTCCTGGACTACGGATGGGCCAACAACATGGACGTGCAGCCGGGCGAGTTCAATGAAGACGAACTCCTGGGGACGGGGTTGGGCATGAGGGCGGCGTTGCTTGACTCCACCGTCACCGCGCGGGTAGACGTCGGCTGGGGGCTGCGCGACCTCGACGCCACCACCAAGAACGAAGAAGGGGAATGCGTAGGCCACGTCGGCGTCGAATGCCGCTTCTGAGCGCGCCCGGTGTCCACGGCTTCCGTGTTACCGGACGTCCTCGGCGCCAGCGTAGAAACCCCACCACGTTGCGTGTATAATCTGGCCGCAATCGCTCGATCACTTTGTGGGAGCGTTTCCATTGGCAACTGCGCATGTTTTCCCCCTGTCAGCGGACGGTCGAAGGCCGGTCCCCGCACTGGGCTGGCCGCTTGCGTTCGGGTTGCTGTGCTTCTGCGTTGCAGCGGCAGCGCCTGCACGCGCGCTGCCGGCCGGCGGGACGGTTACGTCGGGCAGCGCCGCCCTGGTCCCGAGCTCGAACAGGCTGGACATCACGCAGACCACCGACAAGGTCATCATCGAGTACTCGGACTTTTCCATCGGCGTGCCGGAGACGGTTCAGTTCTTCCAGCCCGGCCCTGACTCGGCCGCACTCAACCGTGTGGGCAGCGGCCCGCTGTCACAGATAGACGGCCAACTGCTTGCCAACGGCAGGATCTTCCTCATCAACCCTTCGGGCATCGTGTTCAGCGACACGGCGCAGGTGTCCACGCATGGGCTGGTCGCCTCGGCATTGGGCATCTCGGACATCGACTTCCTGGCCGGCAATTACGCCTTCAGCGGGGGCGGGCCGGGCGCCACCGTCCGGAACTTCGGCGACATCAGCACGGATGCCGGCGGCTACGTCCACCTGATTGGCTCCACCGTCGAGAACCACGGGACCATCAACTCGCCGCAGGGCAGCGTCGGGCTGGGCGGGGGTTCCAACGCCTACATCTTCACGGATCCGGCCGGTACCGTTCTCCTGGAGGTCCCGACTCCGGACGGCGTGGCGGACAACTACGATACCCTCCAGAGCGAGGGCGGGCGCGTGCGAATGTGGGCCGGCGTCGTTAACCAGGAGGGCTTGGTCTCCGCCAAGAACATGGTGGCCCAGCCCGGGGGATCGGATCGCGTGGAGCTGATCGGGCAGGACGAAGTTGTCCTGTCCGCTACCAGCACTACGGAGGCCGGCGGAGCATCCGGTCCGGCGGACGGCGGCCTCGTCGTGCTGGAAAGCCCCGACGGCGACGTGACCCTCGAATCGGGCGGCGTCGTGGACGTGAGCGGCGGACCTTCAGGCGGCGGTGCCGGGGGCGTGTACGCCTACGCCCACCTGGGAACCATCGACGTGGCCGGCACGATCGATGCCACGGCGCAGCCCGGCTCCCTGAACAGACCCGTGCACTTGCTGGCGGACTACGTCCTCCTGGAAGGGACGATCAACACCCAGGGCGGCGACGTGAAGCTGGCAGCCGGGGGCGACCTGATGATCAACGGCACCGTGGCCGCGCAGGAAGCCTGCGTGGACCTCTCAGCCCTCGGCGCCATCGACGTGGGGGGCTCGGTGACCGTCCAGACGGGCGACATCCACGCGTATGCGGAGGGAGGCATTGTGACCCGGCCGGGCAGCGCCATCGCCGTGTCCGGCCAGGGCGACGTCGAGGTGCTCGCCCCCGGCGGGCAGTATTTCGTTGTGTCGGCAGGCGAAGGGCAACCGGACGCCGCCATCGGCGTGGTTGACCTGGGCGGGGCCCTCGGCACGCAGAACGGCAGCATCTACATCGGCGGGCAGGCGGGGGTCGTCCTTCAGCCGACGGCCCAGGTTTCAGCCGCCGCCGGCTCCCTGGTCTATGTCTACGCGGGCAGTGCGTTCTACGGCCTTGAAATGACGATGTCCGAAGCTGCTCTGTCGGGCGTGCTGCCCGGCGGCGTCAACGTGGGCGGCTC
>CAZSET010000104.1:0-13391 GCA_964605915.1 uncultured candidatus Brocadiaceae bacterium
CCACGCGCTGAAAGCCGTGATACAAAGCTTCCCGATTTGCTATGAGATTCATAGCTTTCTCCGAAGCAGTAGGTCTGAGCGCAAAGAGGGTGTTTGTTAAACTGTTTAAGTTCTCTATCTAAGTACCGTTGTAACAGGCATACCAAGAACGCCAATAGTGTTGAAGCACGGAGTTATCGAACGGTAACTTGTCCTTCGCGATGATCTTACGATACCGAGCTCGTCCGCGACGAACCTGTCGAGAACCTGTTCATAACTCTGAGCGTTTCGTAAGGAACACGAGGTCTGGTCGGCCCAGGGCCGCGAACGCCTTTGATTTCGCATATTCCGCGAGCACCTAACGTACGTGTTTTCGACCGGTTTTCGACGACAAATGAACCGCTCTTGCACGCCCCCTGGGGGCGTCCCACCTGGGGAAGGCCCCCCACGTTCATCCCTTTTCCACCAAGGAAACCATTATACCATGTTTGGCCTTCTGAAGTCAAAGGAGGGCAGGGGCTTAGGACGGCTTCTGAGGGCCAGCTGGGGCCGAAATCCGGCCCTGCGGCTGCGCGGATACATCAGGCTGGCGCAAGGCCGGCTGGAAAGGGTGAACGGAGTCGTAGAAGCGCTCTTCGGCACGACAAGAGTACGGGGCGGGACAGGCAGCGCAGAAGTAGCGGCGGCGAGCGCCGGACGAGCCCCTGTGCGGGCTCAGGGCGGGTCAGGCAGAGGGGAGCTGCGGCGCAGGCGCGTGGCTGTCCAAGGGGTAGAACAGGAGCCCGGAGTCTATCTTGGGGTAGAAGAACGTTGACTTCGAAGGCATGGTATGCCGGGCGCGAGCCACCTTCTCGACCACCGCCGGCCGAATCGGGGGGAGGAGGAAGCCGGCATCGAACTCCCCATTGGTGACCCCCAAAAACACCTGCTCCGGATCAGGCGAATAAGTTAGCCCCTCGGGCGCCCGCCCGGGCTCGGGCGGCATGCCGAAATGTGGTCCGATCACAGCATAGTGAAGTTTGGTCACTGGCAGGTGGCGCAGCGCTGTCGAGTCAGACGGAAGGAGAGCCTCGATGCCGCTTCCCTGCCTAGGCCGAAGGACCAGAAGCCGTGGGCCACGCAGCAAGCACCCGATAGCGTCTTCGGTGTTCTGCCAGGACCGCACCAGATCGAGGAGGCCATCGGGCCCCCCGACAGGGAGCTCCTGCACGTCGAAGTGCTGCCGGAGAGCGGCGGCGAATGCGTCCGGTGCAAATTGCCCGTTTGCCCGAACCAGGCGGTGGCAGGGCAGGGCCAGGAGGCCCGGATTCTTCACGGACACGCAAAAGATTGCCAGGAAGTCTTCGGGGGCGGTGCCGGGCGGCCGGGCCGGATCGCGGGCCTCGTCGCGGTAGCGCAGAGCGGTCTCGTAGCGATGATGTCCGTCCGCGATGAAAAGCCTCTCACGTCGGAGCAGCGCGGCCAGCTCGCGGAGGACCTCCGGCTCGGTGGTCCGATGGATGCGGCAAGCCGTGTCGGGCTCGGAACGGAACGCGTAGAGCGGCTCGCCGTCCTGCATCGTCGCGAGAAGGGCGTCTATGCTGCCGTCCGGGTCCGAGAAGACCCCAAACACCAGACTTGCGGTCGCCCGGCATGCCTTCATGAGCCGCAGCCGGTCGACCTTTGGACCGGCGACGGTGTGTTCGTGGGGAAGGACGTCGCCGGACGCAAAGTCGCGCAAGAGCATGGCGCACACGAGCCCTCGCCGGACGTAGTGTAGGCCGTTGACATGGAAGGCCTGCTCGCAGACGTAGACGGCCGGATCCTCCTCCATGGTCAGGATGCCCTCCCGCCGCCACGTGGCGAGCGTCTCGCCGGCCCTCCGGTACTCGCCTTCCGAACGGCCTTCGGGGCCCTCCTTGCCGAGTGTCAGGCGGATCACATTGTGTGGGTCGCGCTGCCGGAGTTCCGCCGCGAGCCTCGCGTCGATCACGTCGAACGGAGGCGCTACCACCCGGGACAGGGAAGGTACCCTGTCCGGGTCGTACCGCAACGCGCGGAAGGGGGCAATCTGGATCAATGCGCGTCTCCCTGCTCAGGCGGTTCGCCAGGAGATCCGAAAATGACCAACCATGATAGCCCTGTCCGCTCGTCATTGCAACTGAGCTGGAGCGCTTCCCCCGGTTTTCAACTGGAGCCCCTATGTACTTCAGCGGGAAGGCTCGGCCGCTTCATCCGTGGCGTCGGCCTGGGCAAACTTCTTGAATAGCTCCAGCGTCACGCGGCTACCGAACCGCCCCCTGCTACGGTAGTCGAACGACTCGACCAGTTGCTCCAACAGCCCCCGGCCCACCGTGACCAGCTCCTGTAGGCGGCGGGGCCCGCCGGCGTGCTGTCTGGCCACGCGCTCGACCAGCGGCTGGTGGAGTGCGGTCAGGCAGTCCTTTATCTGCTCGGCGAGGGCCTTTAGGGCGTCGATGCGCTTCAGAAGCACAGAGGGGACATAGTGGTTCGGCTCCAGTTCGTCGCACAGTTGCGAGACGCGGAACTTGGAGTAGTTGTAGGCGCGGAACAAGGCTGCTTCATCGGCGTCGGCCAGGGGCGCCCGCTGCCACGGCATGGCGTCTCGGGGCGTTCTCTCCACCCCGGCCCCGGGAGGCGGTCCAGCTCTGAGCTTGCGCAGCAGCTCGCGCACCTCTTCGCCAAGGACGTCCGCCTCGGCGTCTTCCGTCTCGAAAGCGTCCTCGTGGTGGTATTCGATTCTCTCTCGCATCAGCTCGGCTGCCCGCTCGCGGTTAATGATCCGGTAGATGGTGGAGCGGGAGCGACCGTAACGCCCACAGAGATCCTCGACCGGGGCGCCCTTCTGGTACTCCTGCCATACTCTGCGCCTGTCCTGGACATCCAGCCGCTGGAGTTTCGCTGCGAAGACTGCCTCGGCGGGGTGGTCCCGATCGTGGTGCAGAAGCGCGAGGCGAACGGTCTCGTGTGCCCGTCCAAGCTCATCCGCGATGCGCGCGACGATCGCGGTTCGGGTCGGACCTTCCGGTGAGGCATAGCGACGGGCCAGGTCAACGATGTCTCTCTCCTCGGCCCGGCTCAACTTGCGAAACCGCGCCGAGCGGGCTACGAGTTCTCGATTCCCCTCCATGAAGGTATCCAGCGCGGCCTGACGTATGCCGGTCCGCTTCCGGCCGTCCGGGAAGACGTACTTACAGGCGACAAGCCCGCGCCGCCGCCAGCGGAGAACCGTACGAGCGGAGACGTTGAGGGCATCCGCGAGTTGGTCCACAGAGTAGACCGGTTCCTGCAACTCCGAGACCGTCCGTGGCACCGTACCTGCCAGTTTCAGCAGGGCCCGCTGCAGGTCAGGCAACAGGTTGGTGCCGGGATGGGCCTCCAGGACCTCTTCCTTCGGCCGGAACCCCGTGACACGGAAGTAGACGAACTCATAAGGGTAAGTCCGCTTCGGATCGAGTTCGAGCAGCAGGTTCTCGAGCCGGTCAACGTGGCCGCGCCGCACGTCAGGCGGACTCAGGCGGAGTTGCCGATACAGGTCCGCAATGATTTTCAGTTTGAACCCTATCATGCTTCGCCCGCCGCCTGCGGCTATGGACCTCCCTGGTGCTCAGCGCGTTCGAGTTGCCAGGCGCGCGCCTCGGCCACCGTGCCGGTCCTTACCTCGCGCACAGGCACGTCGCGGAAGCCGCTGTAGCGCACCACGAGCCGCTTTGCCGCCTCCAGATCCTCCGCCGACGGACGTCCGACGACGCACGCCGTGGGGCCGGGGCGGTCCCTCAGTTCAAGCATCGTGGCGTCCGGCGGCGCGTCCCGGAGCAGTCGCAGGTTGTCCTGGTGGTTGCGCCCGACCAGGGCGAAGGCGCGGCCGTCCAGTGGGAAGAACCGCCCGCTGCGGGCGGCCCGGAGGTCATCGACGCTCAGCAGGCCCATGTCGCGCACCTGGAAGACGCGCCGGGCGAACTGGGGATCTGTGAGTTTGCACCCGCCGGCCGGAGTCGGGTAGTCCTCGATGCCCCATCGGGCGGCCAGGTCCATCTGCGGCTTCCTGGTTCGGCCCTGGAAGTCAAGCATGTCCTCGCGGCTCAGCAGGCCACGCTGTTCCGCAACGGTCGGCGGGAGCAGCCTGCCCGAAAGCGGGCGGACGACCAGCCCCCGCACGTCGGCGCCTTTCTCCATGCGCCGGAACGCCTCGACGTTCTGGGACATCGGCCGCTGGCCGAGCACCTCGCCCGTAGCGATGAAATCCGCGCCCTGCCGCTGCGCTTCCTCCCATGCCTTGCCGTACATCATCTGCTTGCAGTCCAGGCACGGGTTGGCGTTCTTGCCGAGGCCGTAGCGCGGCTCCCGCACGAGCTCCACCATCTCATCGGAGATCTCGCGCGTGATCGTCTCGCAGGGCGGCGAATGCCCCTGTCCTTCGCGGAGGGGGTAGAAGATGCTGTAATGGCGCAGAACCACCACTTCCACGCCGGCGCGGAGCAACGCCTCGCAGGCGAGGCAACTGTCCAGGCCGCCGGAGTGAAGCAGTACGGCCTTCGCCTTTCGCTGAGGCATCAGAAGCCTGCAAGTGCTGGAGATAGGGGATGCGGCCGCCCGGGAGAAACCCCGACCTTACAGGATACCACCGTCGGCCCCAGGCCGCAACACGGGGTCCGCGGTCGGTGCCTTACGGTGAAACCACTGTTCATGCCTTGTATACTCCGGGGCGGGGTTGGGTCCGGCGACCGGGCCATACTGCAGCGAAGGTGGCACATGGGCGGGCAAGAGGAGGTGACACAGGCGGGAATCGTCGAGGGGTTGCGCGCGCTCGGCGTGCGCGAGGGCGACGTGCTTCTGGTGCACAGCTCTCTGAGTAGCTTCGGCCACGTCGTGGGCGGTGCGGACGCCGTCATAGACGCGCTCTGTGAGGCGGTCGGCCCCGACGGCACGGTTGCCGTCCCCACTCACACCTGGGACCGGGTCCGTGCCCGCAGCCCCGTCTTCGACGTGCGCGCCACGCCCTGCTGCGTCGGCCTGATTCCCGAGACGTTCCGCCATCGCCCGGACGCGCTCCGCGGGCTGCATCCGACTCATTCGTGCGCGGCCATCGGCCCGATGCGGGAGGAACTGGTCGGGGGGCACGAGACGCAGGTGACCCCCTGCGGCAGCAAGTCGCCCTATCAGCGTCTGATGCGATGCGGGGCCAAGATCGTTTTCCTCGGCGTCGACTTGCGCGTGAATACCTCCCTTCACGCCTTGGAGGAGATGGCCTGCGTGCCGTGGCTGTTCGTGCGTTTCGAGATGCTCTACACGGTCGATTACGAGGGCAGGAAGACGGCGGTCCCTTCGCGCCGGCACTCGGACAGGATGCGCAGGGATTTCGAGAAGATGGAGCCGGTCCTGGAGTGCGAGGGAATCCTGGTCAAGGGCCGCATCGGCGAGGCCACGGTCCGCGTGGTCGATGCGGCGGGCATGGAGCGCGTGGTAATGCCGCTGCTGGCGGAAGACCCGTTCCTGCTTCTTGCGCCCGAGCTGGCCGAGCAGGAGCGCCTTCGCTACGACCAATGGCGGAGGGAGAGATAGAGACGGCGCTCGCCTCTGGTGCCCCGGGTTGCTGGCAGAGTACGTCTTGCTGCTTGCCAAGGGCTGGCGCGGTGGCTGTCCCTATTCCTGCGGACGCCGCCTGCCGGCGTGGCGCACGGCGACGTGGGAGTCCTGTTCGGCCCGAGCCTTCTGTGCCGGGGTAAGCTTGCCCCAACGCCGCAGAAGGGCGGCGGCCGCCTTGCGCTCCGTCCAGCGTTCCGACTCGAGCATCTCGAGGGCGACGGGCTCAGCCTGGTCGCCGAGGCGCAGCATCTGCCGGAATGCCTCCTGGGCCACTTTGCGGGGCCGGCCCTCGCGCAGGCAGCGGCGCAGGTCGGGCAGGAAGTCGGCGCCCCTCTGGCGCGCCAGGATCCTGAGCGCCGCTGCACGGACGGACGGCGTGCCCTCTGCGGCCAGGAACTCCATCCACGGGCCGTACTGACGGGGCTCCCCCTTCGCCAGCGTCCACAATAGCGCAGGCGCCCGCAGGAACGCGTCCGGGTCCGCTTCCGCCCAATCGGCCAGCTTGCCTCCGAACTGCAGCGCCAAGGCCCGGGAGAGGGCCTTAGCCCAGTTACGGTCGTGGAACGCGCCGAGGAGCCCCTCCCTGAGCGCCTCGAACGCGCCTGCATGGCCCGTCGCGGCCAGGGCCATCGCGGCGGTGCACCTCTCTGCAGGCGGACCCTCCCTGAGCAGTCGCTCCACAGCTTGTTTGCCGTCCTCGCCATGCTGAAGTACAAGGCGCCCCGCACAGACGCGCCCCCACCAATGCGTGCCCCGGCCGAACAGGCGCAGGCAGTCCCCGATTGGCACTGAGACGCCCTGCCGCAGCGCCTCCCAGACGGCCCTGGCCTGCAAGCGCCGATCCGGGCGGCGCAGGGCTTCCAGAATTAGGCCGCCGGCGGCCTCGGGGCGCACGTCGCAGCAGACGGACAGCGCCGCCCCGGATAGAGCGGAATGCTCCTCCGACTGGCGGAAGACGCGCAGGATCCGCTCAAAGACGGCTTCATCGCCGAGAGCATGGGACAGGGCGGCCATGGCATACCCTTGCTCGGCCCGTTGGCCCTTGCCCAGCACCTCCAGCAGCGCCTCTCGCACGCCGGGGATGGCAAGGGCCCGCCCGGTCAGCCACAGTTCAGCCTTCCACGATGCCTCGGCGTAGAGCAGGCCCAGGATGGGCCGGAGGGCGCGGGGGTCGCCGATGCGGCAGAGGGCCTGGGCCGCTGCCCGCCGGACGGGGACACGCGGATCGTCCAGCGCCTCGCAGAGCGGGTCGACCGCGGGCGCTCCGATCTTGGCCAGCCGCCGGATGGCGAGTTCGTGTTGCTCGCCGCGTACGGCTGCCTCGTCCAGAAGGCGCTGGATCTCACCGGAGAAGTCCTCGGGCAGTTCCCGCTCTCTGAATTCCTCTTCGACCATCGCCAGTTCCTTTCGCAGCTCGTTGCGGGCGCGCTGGAGACGGCCCTGCACAGCGGCTTCTGTCACGTCCAGGAACGCCGCGATCTCTGCGTAGGACAGACCGTCCACGTAGTAGAGGCTGACGGCTTCCCGGTTCCGCGCGTTGAGGCGTTCCAGCGCCCGGCGAACCGAAGTTCGACGCTCTGCGCGCTCGGCCGCCACGTCCGGCGGCGGCTCGAGCGAGATGGGCTCGACCGCGTGCCCGAGCTCCCCGGCCAGCGTGCGGACCCGGTCCAGCTCGCGCAGCGCACGGTGCGCCATGTTGCGCACGATGCCTCGCAGCCATCCGCCGAAGCGGGCCGGCTCCCGCAACTTGCCCAGGTCGCGGTAGGCGCATAGGAACGCTTCCTGCACCACGTCGCGCGCCAGGTCGAAGTCCGACAGGTAGCCGATCGCCAGCCCGTAGGCGTAGTCCTGGTACTTCCGGACCAGGGCGGCAAATGCCTCCCTCCGCCCGGCGAGCGCTTCGGCGACGAGCGCCGCGTCGGTTCTGCGATCCATCGCGATGATGTGCGCGCGAGAAACGCCCGGGCGGGGCGGGACTCGAACCCGCAGCCTTCGACCGGAGTCGCCGCTCTTCCCGTTGAGCTACCCGCCCGGGCCCAGTGTTCGGGGCGTCTCTATTATGTGCCACAAAGGGGCGGGGAGCTAACGCGGAATCCGGGAAAGCGTGCAAAGACAGCGGGTCCGCTGCTGAAAGGTGGCTGACGGCGTGGGGTCCTATTCGCCTCGCAGGCCGAAGCGCACGTCCAGGGCGATGATGCCCTGGCCCTCCGGGTAGACCATGACGGGGTTGAGGTCGCACTCGGCGATCTGGGGGAACTGGACCGCAAGCTGGGAGACGCGCATCAGGCAGTCCTCGATCGCCTCGATGTCCGAGCGCGGGTCGCCGCGGAACGCCTCGAGCATCTGCGCGGCGCGGATGCCCCTAACCATCTCGCTTGCGTCCCGCGGTGTGAGCGGCGCCACGCGGAAGGTCACGTCCTTGAGCACCTCGACGTATACGCCGCCGAGGCCGAACATGACGACGGCGCCGAACTGGGAGTCACGGTTGACGCCCACGATGACCTCGCGCCCGCCGGACACCATTTCCTGCACGAGGACGCCGTCGAGCTGCGCGTCCGCCTTGTAGGCTCGCGCCGAGTCCATGACCTGGCGATAGGCCTGCCGGACGGCCTCCTGGTCCCTCAACTTGGTCTTGACGCCGCCTGCGTCTGACTTGTGCAGGATGTCGTCCGAAGATATCTTGAGCACCACGGGGTAGCCGATGTCTTCGGCGGCCTGGGCGGCGGCGTCCTCCGTCGCGGCGAAGGTGCTCTGAGGAACGCGAATGCCGCATGCCTGGGCGATCTGGCGGGCGTTGCGTTCGCCCAGGGCTTCGAGACCCTCGGCCTGCGCTTCCGCGATGGCCCGGCCGATGGCGTCGGAGTCGAACTCATAGGAGCGCGGCTGCTCGGGCTTGGCGCGCCGCCACTCACCGTGGGTCACCATGGCCTCCAGCGCCCTGACGGCGCGGTCGGGCTGTTCGAAGTTCGGAATGCCGCGGTGGTCGAGCATGCGCCAGGCGAACCGGACGGACATGCTGCCCATGAAGGAGCTGATGATCGGCTTGTCGGTCTGTTGCGCCGCCTCGACGATGGCCATGGCCGTCTTGTCGATCTCGGTGGACGTTTGGGGCGTCAGGATGGTCAGAACGGCGGAGACGCCTTCCTCCCGCGCCACGGCGTCCAGGGCCACGCGGTAGCGATCGGCCTTCGCGTCGCCGAGCACGTCGACGGGGTTATGGACGTTGGCCTGAGGAGGCAGCCGCTCGGCAAGTGTCGACTGGGTCTCCTCCGAGAGCTCGGCCATCGTCAGGCGGGAGAACTCAATGGCGTCCGTGGCGATGATGCCCGGCCCGCCCGCGTTGGTGATGACGGCGACGCGGTTGCCCTGCGGCAGCCTGCCCGTGGCGAAGGCACGCGCGTAGTCGAAGAACTCCGCCACCGTGTTCGCGCGGACCACGCCGCACTGTCTGAAGGCCGCGTCGTAGGCCGAGTCCGCGCCGGCCAGGCTGCCCGTGTGGCTCGAGGCGGCCTTCGCCCCGGCGCGGGTGCGCCCGGCCTTTAGGATAATCACGGGCTTGGCCCGCGTGACTTGTGCGGCCACGTCCATGAAGCGGCGGCCGTCGTCGATGCTCTCCAGGTATCCCAGGATCACCTCGGTCTCATCGTCCGCGCCCAGCGCCTCCACCAGGTCCGTCTCGTCCACGTCGGCCTTGTTGCCGTAGCTGATGAAGCGCGACATGCCGATGTCTTCGCCAACGGCCACGTCCAGGATGGCGGTGCCGAGCGCGCCGGACTGGCTGAAGAAGGCGATGTTGCCCGGCTTGGGCATGGTCGCGCCGAAAGAGGCGTTCAGGCCCGTGACGGGGCTCATTACGCCCAGACAGTTCGGTCCGATGCACCGGATGCCTTCGGCCCGGCACTTCTGGGCCACTTGCTCCTCCAGGCGAGCCCCTTCCTCCCCGGACTCCTTGAATCCGGCGGAGATAATGATGATGGCCCGCACGCCCTTCCGGGAGCACTGGTCGATGGCGTCCAGGACGAAGGGCGCAGGGATAACGATGACGGCGACCTCGACGTTGCCCTCGATCTGGTCTACCGAGGGCGCGCAGGGCAGGCCCTGGACCTCGTCCGCCTTCGGGTTGACCGGGTAGATCGTGCCCGCAAACTCCGCCTCGATCAGATTCTTGACTACGTCGTAACCCACCTTGCCGGGCGTACGGCTTGCGCCGATTACGGCGACCGAGGCGGGTTCGAAGAATGATTCCAGCATCGCAGGATGGCTCCAGGGCAGTAGCTCACAGCAAGCCCCGGGCGGCGCGCCAGGGGCCCGCCCGGAGCGGAAGCAGTTCACTGTACCACAACTGAGTTAGCCCCGCAAACGGGCGAGGATCGATTTGGCTTGTCCCTTGTGGCCGGGTGCTGTAGGATGGCGCAGCGGGAGGGATCACGGCTGCGCGCGGGGCAGCAGGCTAACGCCATGTGAGTGCTTTATTGGAGGCACAGGCTTCAATGGCAGAGGAGCGGGCGGATTACATACCGGTTCTGTTTGTCAGCGGCGAGAACCTGCCGGAGGCCTGGGAGAAGGCCGTGCTGGCCGTATGGGACCATGGCGTCGAGGTCAGGACCGAGTACGACAGGCCAAACGATCCGCCGAGCCTGGATGCGACCGTCATGGTGGAGGTGCGCCGGCCCTTCGGCGAGCCGCGGATTCACAAGAACTTCCCCGGCGGCCCGACCGACCTGGAAGTCTACCGCCAGGAGGTCGTCGACGGCATCCACGACCACTGGATCAACCCGCGGGAAGGCAAGTGGACCTACACGTATCACGAGCGCCTGTTTGTCTATCGGCCGGTGGAGGACCTGATGGACCGGGAAGCCGGCCCGCAGTTCGCTCCGACTGACCAGATCGAGTACATGATCGAGAAGCTCGCCGCCGTGCCGTACTCACGTCGCGCCCAGGCCATCACCTGGATCCCCCAGTGCGATCCGGCCACGGACGACCCGCCGTGCCTCCAGCGCGTGTGGGCCCGGCTCTTACCTGGGCAGGACGGTTTCGCGTTGAACCTCAACACGCACTGGCGTTCGCGCGACCTCTATAAGGCGTGGTTCATGAACGTCTTCGCTTTGACCGACCTTCAGCGGTTCATGGCGGAGCGGCTGAGCGAAAAGATGGCAAAGCCGGTTCGGTGCGGGCGTTACGTGGACGTGACGGACTCGTTGCACATCTATGGGAGCTACCGCACGGAGGAGCTTGGGCGCGAGATAGGGAAGATGAAGTCCTCGCCCTATACCGAACGGGCGTGGGACAGCGCGGTGCTGGCGCTGATGTTCCAGGAAGTGCGCGAGCGCCTGGCCGAGGACCCCGATTGCTACGCGCGCGGGGACGGATCCTGACGGGGGGCTCTTACTTCCGGCGCGGTCGCCGCTCGAGCACGTCCAATGCCGCGTCCAGCCCATCCATGTAGTCTGGCATCCTGTCGGCCGGCACGGTGTTGTCCACCAGGACGGTTCGCCCGTCCACCTGGGAGTTATCGAGCTCGTCCCAGATCGTGTCGAGGGACGAGCCCCTGCCGAAGTAGAGGCGGGATAGCCCCTCTTCGACGCTGTAGAGGTAGCGCTCCGTTCCGCCCAGGCGCGTCGGCAGGCCCATGGCCGGGTCTACGGCATCGTCGTCGAAGTGGCCGGACTTCTCTGCCAGAATCGGTGTGTGATGGTAGGTGGTGTTCTCGGTGAACTTGAAGTTGAGGCCGCGCGGGCTATCGGGGTCCTTGACCAGCTCCAGCCCCGAAAGCCAGATGACGACCGGCCATTCGGTCTTGGGATCCAACTGCTCGGCAAGGCTCTCGGCGATGTAGCTGTTGGGCTCCTTGACGCTGCGCAGCACGAAGGCGGCGTCTTTGTAGCCGCCGCGCACGTCAACCGGCGTGGAGGTCCTGTCCTGCGAGATCAGAATTGCCTGGAGGTCGACCGGCGTGGCGATTCGCGCCTCGGGCCGCGCGATCATGTCGACCAGGCAGGCGGCGAAGGGATTCGATCCGTGCACGATGCCGGCTGCCACCTTATAGATCTTGAGGAACGGATTCTCGCCGAAGTCTTTCTGCAGCCGTTCGTTGTAATCGCTCAGAACGGCCGTGCCGAACTCGTCGTCTCGCCATAGCTTTGCCGCAGGGATGGGCACGTCCCGCAGGGGCTTGCCGGTGAAGGGCGGCCGTGCCTTCCTGTCTCTCGCTGTTGCCACTGTTTGCCTCCCGTCCCCGGATGAGAGCACGCGCTCGGCGGCGGCGATCCCGAGACAGTCGCGCCTGACCGCCCAGACGATAACAGATTAGCGTGGACGGACCGGAAGTGCAAGCGCTACGAATGTGATGTCAGAGGCAGGACGAGCAGGCCGGCGCCGGCCGGGCCCAGCCGCCCCTTTGGGGCCGGACACAGTGGGAGGACGGGGCGCTTCCCCCTATTCCTCTTCCATGCCGAGGGAGAACATCCGGTCGAGATCGTGCCTGCTGTATGTCTCGAGGGCAATCAGTGTTAGGGTCTTCTCGATCCCCACCATCCTGAGCATGGAACCCGTGATCAGGTTGGCTATGTCCTCGTTGCTGCGCACCCGGACGATCGCCACGAGGTCGTATTGCCCCGTGACCGAGTAGACCTCGCTCACCTCGTCCAGTTCGACCAGCCGCTGGGCGGTCTCGTTGACCATCTCCCGCTTCGTGTTGATCAGCACGATCGCCGTGACCATGGTGCCTCCTTCGCGCGGAGCCGAAAGGGGCCGTACCTGGAAGCTCGGTATCGAAGTTCCCCTAGCGGGCCTCCCTGCCCTGGTCCTGGGTCCAGTGGCTGTCGTTCTTGCCCGGCAGTTCGTCCCGCTTGAAGGCGTGGAAGATGGCTGTCAGCCACCACAAAAGGTTGACGCCGAGCGCCAGCAGCACGGCTACGAGGACGGCCAGGACCGCGAGGCCAGCCGCTACGATGATCAGGACCTTCATGGCGTGGCCCTACTTGGAGGGAAGCCTGGATGCTATCTTGCCTGCCAGGTTGGCCAGGGGCATGCTCTGCAGCCAGACCTTCCCGGGCCCGGCAAGGGTCGCCAGGAAGAGCCCCTCTCCGCTGAACAGGATATTCTTGAGGCCCTTGACGCGAGCGATGTCGAAGCTGACCGTGGGCTCCATCACGGCCAGGTGGCCCTGGTCGACCTTGAGCGTTTGACCGTCTTTCAGCTCGTACTCAGTCAGTTCGCCGGCGATCTCCAGGAACGCGACGCCCGGACCCGTGAGCTTCTGAAGGATGAACCCCTCGCCTCCGAAGAAGCCTGCGCCGAGCTTCTTCTGGAAGTAGACGCTGAGGCCCACGCCCGACTCGGCGCACATGAAGGCGTCCTTCTGGCAGATGATGCTCTGTCCCTCCGCCAGCTCGAACGGCAACACCTTGCCCGGGAATTCGCCCGCGAACGTCACCAGGGCTTCGCCTTCCGTGCAGGTATACGTCGTCATGAAGAAGGACTCCCGGGTGAGCACCCGCCCCAGGCTCTTCATGAGGCCGCCCTTTGCGTTCGTGGACATCTCGACGTTCGGGGACATCCACGCCATGCCGCCCGACTCGGTGTAGATGGACTCTCCGGCCTCCAGCCAGATGTCGACGGTTTGCATCACCGTGCCGCGGACGTCGTGCTTCATGTCAGGTTCTCTCCTGTCAGTTGGGTGGGCGCCGTCTGCTGCAAGCCACGGCCATTGTCCAGCGGTGCGCTGGGGCTGTCAAGCAGGAATCCTGTGGGGGTAGTCGGAGGCGTCTTGCCCGGCCAGAGACTCGTAGAGCCTCTCGAAGTCGTCGTGGTTCAGGAAGTGGATG
>CAZSET010000105.1:0-8436 GCA_964605915.1 uncultured candidatus Brocadiaceae bacterium
ATGCCCTCGCGGGGCATGACGCACTGGCCGACTTCGCGGAAGATGGCGCACTCTTCGCCGTGGCACTTCTTGCCGATCTGTGTCGCCTCCAGCTCGGCTGGACCGATCTGGAAGCGGTCCATCGGCGCGGCGGCGCGCAGGTCGAGCCCCCGCACCGTAACGTTCTCGGCGAACTCCCCCGGCGCCACCGCTCGTCCTGTCTGCTCGACGAACCGGTCTATGCTCTCCTGGCTCAGCAGGCTGACCTGCCGGTGCCAGGGCCCGGCGTGGGCGTCGCCGACGACGCCGCGCTCATCCAGCATTGCCTGCTCGATCGGCCGCTTCGGCGTGCCCTTCTGCGTCGAGACGTTGACGGAGACGACTTCACCCTTGGGCGACATCGCGCTTGCTCTTCTCCAGAAGCTGAATCTCGCCGATCCGCATGCTGTTGTCGGCGGCTTTGCACATGTCGTAGACGGTCAGCAGCGCCACGCTGACGGCGGTCAGGGCCTCCATCTCGGCTCCGGTGCGCGCCGTGCAGCGGACCTCGCTCGTCGCCTCCACGCCGTCGCCAAGCAGCCGCAGGCGCACGTCCACGCTGTCGAGCGTCAGCGGATGGCAGAGGGGGATGAGGGCGGCCGTCTGCTTGGCGGCCTGGATGCCGGCCACCTGGGCGACGGTCAGCACGTCCCCCTTCCTGATCCGGTTCTCGGCGATGAGCTCGACCGTCTCGACCGCCATCTTGATGACGCCCGAGGCCCTGGCGGTCCGGCGCTGGACCGGCTTGTCGCCGACGTCCACCATCCTGGCCCGTCCCGCGTCATCGACGTGCGAGAGCCCTTCCATGCTCGTTACCCTCCCGCTGCGCGTATCGAGTTCCGCGTGCACGGTCCGCCCGCGGCCGGCTTCTCCAGAACCGCTCGACGAAGGGCCGCTTCGGCGCCCATGTCTCGAACGCTGAAAGCCAGGTCCGAAAGCAGGCACGGCTTCACGAGCCCCGTGCTCGTGAGCCGCAGGCGGTTGCAGCGCGGGCAGTCGCCGCCCCTTCCGCCCTCGACCACGGAGAACGTGCCGGTCTTCGGGTCCATCACGTGGATGAAGCGCGCTTCGAGTCCGTTCTCGCGCGCGTACTGCGCCACTTCGAGAGCGTCCGGTTCGGACGAGGATTCCTTCACTACGCAGTTCAGCTTGATGGGCGTGAGGCCGGCCCTGCGCGCCGCCTCTATGCCGGCGAAGACCCGGCGCACGTTGCCGCCGCCCGTTATCTCGGCGTACCGTTCCGGCTGCACGGCATCGAGGCTGACGTTCACGCGGTGCAAGCCTGCCCCCGCGAGGTCCTCCGCATGGTCCGCCAGCAGAATCCCGTTCGTGCTCATCGCCAGGTCGCGGATGCCGTCGATCTCGGCCAGCATCTTCACCAGCTCCACGATGCCGCGCCGCACGAGGGGTTCGCCTCCCGTCAGCCGCACCTTCGTGACGCCCATTTTCACGGCCACGTGCACCACCTCGATGATCTCCTCGAACGTCAGGACCTCCGAGCGCGGCAGCAGCGTCACTCCGCCGGCCGGCATGCAGTACCAGCACCGCAGGTTGCACCTGTCGGTCACCGACACCCTCAGGTAGTTGATGGTGCGTCCGTAGCGGTCCTTCATCGCCATCCTCTCAGGCGCGGCACGAACGTGACCGGGTCGCCGGCTTCCATGGAGCCGACGCCTATTGGCATGATGAGGAACCCGTCCGCCTGGGTCAGAGCGGTCAGGTGGGCCGAGCCGTGATACTCGAGCGGCTCGGCCCTGCCGTCGATCAGGCGGGCGGGCACGTATTCGGCCCGCTCCGTCTTGCGCCGTCTGAGATCCCGGGCCAGGCGCGCGTCGATCTCGCGCATCGGTGGCTCAAACCCCGTCATCCGCGCCACCGCCCGCAGCACGTACAGGTGGAACGTGAGGTAGACTGAGACGGGGTTGCCCGGCAGGGCGAAGGCCAGCTTGCCTGTGCCCGAGGCAAACGTCATCGGCTTGCCCGGCTTGACGGCCACCCGCGTGAAGTGAACGTCCAGGCCGGCGTCGATAAGGGCAGCCGTCACGAAGTCGAACTCCCCGACCGAGACGCCACCGGACAGGACCACCACGTCGGCTGCGTCCAGGGCGCTCCGCAAGACCTTGCGGGTTGCTTCCCGGTCGTCCGGCACGGACTGCTCCGCCGTGACGTCGAGCCCGAACTGCGCCGCCAGGGCGGCCAGCAGGGGGCCGTTCGCGTTCATGATCCGGCCGGGCCGTATCCGGTCCGGCGAGTCCACGATCTCGTCGCCGGTCGAAATGATGGCCATTCGGACGCGCCGGGCCACCTCGACCTCCGTGACGCCGCAGGAGACCAGGTTGGCAACGTCGACGGGACTCAGCACCGGACCCGCGCGCAGGACGACGTCACCGCGCCGGACGTCCTCGCCCTTCCGGCAGATGTTGGCGGCGGAACTGTGCCGGTGCACCAGGAGCCTGTCCCCGCGTTCCTCGGTGTGCTCCACGATGACGACGCGCCCGGCCCCCTCGGGCACAGGCGCCCCCGTCATGACCTTTACGGCGGTTCCTGGCACGAGCTGCTGAGTGCCGACCTGTCCCGCAGGCACGGTTCCCAACAGGCGGTACTGGTCCCGCTCGTCACCCTCCAGCACGGCGTAGCCGTCCATGGCGGACTTGTCGAAGGGCGGCAGGTCAAGCTGCGAGGCTGCGTCCGCCAGAAGCGCGCGGCCCAGTGCGTCCCGCACCGGCACTGTTTCGCCCTGCGGCCGAACATCGGAAAGCGCCTCGTCCAGGATGCGAAGCGCCTGTTCAAGCGGAATCATCGTGCTCGTGTCTTCCATGCTCCTCTCCGTCGACGTAGCGCGCGAAGCTGGCGTCCGCGAAGTCGGCCACCTCCGCGTTGACGCGGTCGAACAGCTCCATGAGACGCCGGCCTTCGGGAGAGAGCTCAGAGCGCCCGCCTCCCGCACCGCCCGCCTGCCGCAGAATGAGGCGCCTTCCGAGCTGCTTCTCCGCCGTTCTTATCTCCTCCCAGGCGTGCCGGTAAGAGATTCGCTCGACCCGCGTGGCCTCGCGCAGCGTGCCATGGCGATCGACGCCCCGGAGCAGCCGGGCCAGCCCGGGGCCGAAGACGTGCTCGCCGTCGCGGACGAACCACACCTTGCTGCGGACGGCCAGGCCGCCCGTCAGGTAGCGCCGCTGCCTCTCGAATGCGGCGCAGACCTTCTCGCCCAGGCGCCGGTCCCGCACCTTCCCTTTGAGCGCCGCCCGCCACTCTCGCTTCGTTGCGGATGGGCCGATGTTCACGTGGGCGTTGCCCCGCAGCTTCCGCACGTCCGCACGCACGTCCGTCTGCCCCGGCATCCCATTCAAGAAGACGATCACGTCGCCTTCGCCGCGTCTGGCCAGGGCGTTCGATTCCACCACGACGTGGTCGCAGTTTCCCGAGCATTCGTCGAGGAAAGACGCCAGCGCCTTCGCGTTCGTGAAGTAGTTGGCCGGCTTGTGCGGGTCACGTTTCCCATGTCCGTGCTTGGCGTAGACCGAGCGGGGGAGGATGGCGCACAGATTCTGCGCCAGGTGCGTCTTGCCTACTCCCTTGCCGGCGCCGCAGATGACCCACGTCATCGTCATTTGAAGCACCCCAGGCTGCAGGCCTTTATCTTCACGTGCAATAAGTTGAGCAGCATTCCGAGTTGCTGAGGGCGGATGCGGAGCCTGCCGGCCATGCCCAGGGCCGTGGGGCAGGCGATGCAGCCGCCTGATTGCAGCGTTGCCGGGCCGCTCTCGCGGCGTTCCGACGAGCGGACCACGGCGACGGTTGCATTGCGTCCCGACGTGACCTCAAGCGGGATCCCGTGCTCCCGAAGGAAGGACTCGACTTGCATCAGCATCTCTTGGGGAACGCCTAGGCTCTCGGACATGGCTTGTGCTCCACTTGGGCCCGCCAGCGCGCGAGGTCTTCCGGAGAGTTGACGTTGAAGAAGGGGGCCGGATCGCCGAACTGGACCTCTGCTGCGCCTAGGTCCTGCCAGACTTCGCGGACGGTGCGGCGGCCCTCGTCGAGCGCGCGGGACACAGCGGGCAAGGCATCGTTATGCACAACTGCGCATAACGGTTGCCAAAAAGAAGCCTCCGTGACGGCCACCGCCACAAGCTCCGCGCCGTCTGCGAACGCGCTGGCGAGGGCGGCGATCGCCTTCGCCGTTACCCCCGGCAGGTCGCAGGGCAGGAACAGGACGGAGTCGCATCGGCCTCGGGACCACGCGAGCGCCGCTTCGATCCCGCCCAACGGTCCCATTCCCGGCCTGAGGTCCCGGATCACGGCCTCACCATAACGCTCGTACAACGCGGCTTCGTTTGCCACGATCACGACATCTCCAACCCCAGCCGCCCGCAGTTCCGCGACTTCCCGTTTGATGATTGTCCGTCCGTCGCCGAGGCGCAGAAGGCCCTTGGGCCGTCCGCCGTAGCGCGTCGCTTTGCCTCCGGCGAGCACGGCGCCCGCCATTAGCCCGGGCCCTGCGCGGTGCCGCGCCACCATCACTGCTCCTCCCCGTCGGCGGCAGCCGTCCCAATTCTCTCGATCCTGGCGGCGCAGACCTTAAACTCGGGTATTTTGGCGATCGGGTCCAGGGCGGGGTTGGTCAGCACGTTGGCCGGCGCCTCCCGGAAGTGGAACGGCATGAACACGGTTCCCTCGGGCGATCGCTCCGTAATGACGGCCCTTGCCTGGACGACTCCCCTGCGGCTGCTGACGGACACCATCTCGCCCTCGGCTATGCCCTCCCGGGCGGCGTCCTGCGGGCTGATCTCGACGGGCGCCGGCGGGGAGAGCTGCTCCAGGCCCGGCGACTGCCGCGAGAGCGTGCCTGTGTGGAAGTGGTACAGGAAGCGCCCCGTTGTCAGCAGGTAAGGGTACTCGTCGTCGGGCAGCTCGGCCGCCTCGCGGAAGGGGGTGGGATGGAACTTGCCCAGGCCCCTGCTGAACCGGCCCTCGTGCAGGAAGCCGGTGCCCGGATGCCGCCTGTCCGCGCACGGCCACTGGAGCCCGTCCGGCTCCAACCGGTCGTAGCTGATTCCCCCGTAGATGGGCGTCAGGCGCGCGATCTCGTCCATGATCTCGGCAGGGCCGGCGTAATCCATGGCGTACCCGACGCGGGCTGACAGATCACAGATGATCTGCCAGTCGGGCCGCGCCTTGCCTGGGGGCGGGACGGCCTTGCGCACGCGCTGAATGCGGCGCTCGGTGTTCGTGAACGTGCCGTCTTTCTCGGCGAAGGACGCGGCGGGCAGCACCACGTCGGCCAGTTGCGCCGTCTCCGATAGGAAGATGTCCTGCACGCAGAGGAAGTCGAGGTTCTGAAGCGCCTGGCGCACGTGGTTCAAGTCGGGGTCGCTCATCATGGGGTTCTCGCCCATCACATAGAGGCCCCGGACGCCGCCCTCGGCCGCCGCGTTGATGATCTCGACCACGGTCAGCCCCGGCTCGGCGGGCAGGTCCACGGCCCAGGCAGCCTCGAACTTCGCTCGGACCTCCTCGTCGTCCACCTTTTTGTAGCCCGGATACACGTTCGGCAGGGCGCCCAGGTCGCAGGCCCCCTGAACGTTGTTCTGGCCCCGAAGGGGGTTGACGCCGGTGGAGGGGA
This sequence comes from uncultured candidatus Brocadiaceae bacterium, assembly GCA_964605915.1. Taxonomy (GTDB): domain Bacteria; phylum Planctomycetota; class Brocadiia; order SM23-32; family SM23-32; genus DAOVRD01. The sequence continues at coordinate 5,645 of CAZSET010000105.1, forward strand.
AGCCAACATTCCCGGTGAGCATGGCCAGGTTCGCCAGGGCGAGCACGTTGTCCGTTCCCGTGGTGTGCTGCGTAATGCCCATGGAGTAGACGATGCTGCCGCGCTCGGCGCCGGCGTAGAGGCGGGCCGCCCGGCGGATGTCGTCCGCCGGCACGCCCGTGACGGCCGCTGCGATCTCGGGCGTATACTGCTCGACGCACGCCCGGAACTCGTCGAATCCCTCCGTGCGCTCGCGGATGAACGCCTCGTCGGCCAGGCCCTCGGCCAGGATGACGTTCATCATGGCGTTGAACAGCGCCACGTCCGTGCCGGAACGCTGCCGCAGGTGCAGGTCGGCGAAGCGGACCAGGTCTATGCGGCGGGGGTCGGCGACGATCAGACACGCCCCGTGGCGGGTGACGGCTGCTTTGATGAACAGCGCGATGATGGGGTGCGCCTCTGTCGTGTTCGAGCCCGTCACGAAGATGCAGTCCGCGTGCTCCAGCTCGGCGATGGAATTCGTCATTGCGCCGCTGCCGAACGCGCGCGCCAGGCCCGCCACCGTGGAGGCGTGGCAGAGCCGCGCGCAGTGGTCCACGTTGTTGGTGCCCAGCGCGGCGCGCATGAGCCTCTGGAACAGGTAGTTCTCCTCATTGGTGCACTTGGCCGAGGACAGGCCCGCCAGGGCGTCGGGGCCGTGTTGCGCTTTGATCTCGGTGAACCGACTGGCCACCAAGTCCAGGGCTTCGTCCCAGGTCGCTTCCTCGAGGTTCCCGTCGCGGCGTATGAGGGGCGTGGTGAGCCTGTCGGGAGAACCGACGAAGTCCAGGCCGAACCGCCCCTTCACGCACAGGCTGCCCGAGTTGACGGGGTGCTCCGTGTCGCCGCGCACCTGCACGATGCGGCCGCCGCGCACGCCGAGGACCAGCCCGCAGCCGCACCCGCAATAGGGGCACGTCGTCTTCACCTCGCTTGTGGGCGGCAGCACCTCCGACTTGGGCGCGATGGCCCCCGTGGGGCAGCGCTCGACGCACTCGCCGCAGGACTCGCAGACGGTTGCGTCCATCGGGGCGTCGGCGAACGTCGTGACGCGGCTGTCGTAGCCGCGGCCCGCTATGCCGATGGCGCCCACGCCGCGCAACTCGCGGCACGCCCGCACGCACCTTCCGCACAGGATGCACTTGGACAGGTCGCGCACGAAGAACGGATTGCTCTCGTCCTTCTCTCGCTTGCGAAGGGTCGGTTCCAGCCGCTGCTCCGCGATGCCCAGGTAGGAAGCGACCTTCTGCAGCTCACAACGCTGGTTGGAGGAGCACGCCAGGCAGTCCGCGGGATGGTCCGCGATGAGCATCTGGCATATGGTCCGCCGCACGTCGTTGACCGAGTCGCTGTCCGTGTGGATCACCATGCCCTGTCTGGCCGGCGTTGTGCATGCCGTCGGCAGGCCTCGCATGCCCTCGATCTCCACCACGCACATGCGACAGGCCCCATAGGGCTCCAGATCCTCGTCGTAGCAGAGGGTGGGGATGTAGATGCCGGTGCTTCGAGCGGCCTCGAGGACCGTCGTGCCCTCCGGCACCGCCACGTCCTGCCCGTCGATGGTGAGCGTTATGGAGTTCACTCTTCCTCGGGCTCCTCCAGGTCGCAGCGCAGGCACCGGGAGGCCTCCAGGAGGGCTTCCTCTTCGGTGTAGCTCAGCTCCACTTCGTCGAAATCGCCAACGGACTTGCCGGGCTGCCGCAGGCGCGGCTGAACACGCCGCCGCTCCTCCTGCTCCTCGAGGGGCGCCAGGCCTTCGACATCTTCCGGCGGCGCGAGCACCTCGTCGATGTCTCCGGTGCCGCCCAGGAACTCATCGACGGCGGCGGCGACCTTCCGGCCGGCCGCGATGGCCTCGATGATGGATGCCGGACCCGTCACCACGTCGCCCGCCCCGAAGACGCCTTCGCAGCCGGTCTGCTGCGTGCCCCGGTCGACCTGGACGCGGCCCCGGCGGTCAGTTTCGAGGCCCGGCGCCGCCACAGACTCGGGCTGCTGCCCGACCGCCATGATGGCGGAGTCGACCTCAAGCTCGAACCGGGAGTCGGCGATCGGCACCGGGCGCCGCCGACCGCTGGCGTCCACCTGCCCCAGCTCCATGCGCACGCAGTCCAGCTTCAGCGTGTCTCGTTCATCGCGGACGGCAGTTGGGGCAGTCAGGAACTCGAGGCGCGCCCCTTCGGCCAGCGCGTGGTCGACCTCCTCGGGAGCCGCCGGCATCTCCTGTCGGGTGCGGCGGTAGAGCACCGTCACCTCCTCAGCCCCAAGCCGCAGGGCCGTTCGCGCCGCGTCCATTGCCGAGCTGCCGCCCCCGACGACGGCTACCCGCTTACCCAGGCCGGGATCGGCCCCGGCGTTCGCTTGCTTCAGGAAGCTCAGGCAGTCCAGCACGCGCGGATCATCTTCGCCCGGGATACCCATCTTGAGTCCCTTGAGAGCGCCGCAGGCCAGGACGACGGCGTCGAACCCGTCGTTCAAGAGTTCCTCCAGCGACGCGACCGAGGTCTCCGTCCGGATCTCCACTCCGGCATCCCGGATGCCCTGGATGTCGCGGTCGATCACTTCCCTGGGAAGGCGGAACGGAGGAATGCCGGTGCGCAACGTCCCGCCGGGCTCGGCCTCGCGCTCGTGGACCACCACGTGGTGGCCGAGCCGCGCCAGGTAGTAAGCGGCCGTCAGCCCCGCCGGGCCTGAACCGATGACGGCTACGGCCTTGCCCGTTGTCTTTGGCGCCGGTCGCTGCCGGGCGGGCCGGTCGGCGCCCCGACGACTCT
>CAZSET010000105.1:8446-13352 GCA_964605915.1 uncultured candidatus Brocadiaceae bacterium
GTCGGCGCCGCGCTCGGCAGCGAACCGCTTGAGGGCCCGTACGGCGACCGGATCGTCCAGCAGGGCGCGGCGGCACTTCGACTCGCAGGGATGGAAACAGACACGGCCGCAGACGCCCGGGAACGGTATCTTCTCCCGGATCACGTCCAGTGCGTCCGCATAGCGGCCGGCAGCGATGCAGCGGATGTAGCGCGGCACGTCCACGCCGGCGGGACACGTGTGCTTGCACGGCGAACTGACCAGGTTCGGGCACACCGCTGCCGGGCACTTGCCCTCGATGTGGGCCTCATACTCATCTCGGAAGTGCCGGAGCGTCGTGAGGACCGGGTTCGGGGCGGTCTGGCCCAGGCCGCACAGGGAGCCGAGCTTGACGGCCCGTGCAATCTCGTTCAGCAGGTCCAGGTGCTCCGGTCTGCCACGGCCGGAGGTGATGTCATTCAGGATGCCGAGCATCTGCCTGGTGCCCAGGCGGCAGGGCACGCACTTGCCGCAGGACTCGCTCTGCGTGAACTCGACGAAGTAGCGCGCGATGTCCACCATGCAGGTGTCTTCGTCCATCACGATCATGCCGCCGGAGCCCATGATCGAACCGGCCTCCGTCAGGCGCTCGTAGTCGACGGGCAGGCTCAGCATGGCGGCCGGGATGCAGCCGCCGGAGGGCCCGCCGGTCTGCACCGCTTTGAACCGCTTACCGTCCGGAACGCCGCCGCCGATGTCGAACACGATCTGCTGGAGCGTGGTGCCCAGCGGCACCTCGATCAGGCCGGTGCGGTTGATCTTGCCGGCCAGGGCGAACGTCTTGGTGCCGCGGCTTCGCTCGGTGCCGTACTGCGCCAGCCATCCACTGCCTCGCTCCAGGATCACGGGCACCGTGGCGAGGGTCTCGACGTTGTTGATGTTGGTGGGGCAGTCGTGCAGGCCGCGCTGGGCCGGGAAGGGCGGCCGCGGGCGCGGCATGCCGCGCTTGCCTTCAATGGAGGCCAGAAGCGCCGTCTCCTCTCCGCAGACGAAGGCACCCGCCCCTTGCTTGAGTTTCACGTCGAACCGGAACTCGCTGCCCATCACGCCGTCGCCGAGTAAGCCCAGTTCGCGGGCCTGCGCGATGGCTTTGTTGAGCCGCTCGATGGCCAGGGGGTACTCGGCCCGCGCGTAGACGTAGCCTTCGGCTGCGCCGATGGCGTAGGCCGCGATGGCCAGGCCTTCGATCACCGAATGCGGATCGCTCTCTATGACGGAGCGGTCCATGAACGCGCCGGGGTCGCCTTCGTCGGCGTTGCAAATCATGTACTTGCGGTCACCCGGAGCCCGGCGGCAGAAACTCCATTTCACACCCGTGGGGAAACCGGCCCCTCCGCGCCCCCGCAGGCCGGAATCCTCCACCTCCTGGATGACCTCTTCGGGGGACATGCTCAGGGCTTTGGCCAGGCCGGCATACCCGCCCCGCGCGATGTAGTGCTCGACGTTCTCGGGGTCGATCCGGCCCGCGTTGCGCAGGACGATGCGCAACTGCCCCTTTATCATCGGCAGATCGTCGAAGGCAGGAATCCCGTCCGCGGCCGGCCCGTCCATCACCGCCAGCGCCCGGTCGTGACGCACGTCGCCATGCCCGAAGTAGCCGTCCAGCAGCGCGGGCGCATCGTCGGGAGATAGGCCGGCGTAGAGCACCCTCGGAAGGCCGGGCCCGCGCAGTTCGACCAGGGGCTCGGCGTAGCAGAGGCCAAGGCAGCCGACCTCGCAGATATGGGCGTCAGGTGCCAGGCTCGGCAGGCATTCGGCGATGGCCTCGATGAGCTCCTCGGCCCCGGCCGCGCGCCCGCAGGTTCCCGTGCCCACCAGGACGAGCCGGCGCTCGTCGGCCTCGAACTCCGCCCAGGCGCGGATGGCCTTTTCGCGCACGTCTTCGAACGTCACTCCAGCTTCTCCAGCAGCTCAAGGGCCTTCTGCGGAGTCATGCCGCCATAGACCTTGCCGTCCACCACCATGACGGGCGCCAGGGCGCACGAGCCGAAGCAAGCCACGCGCTCGAGGCTGAACTGGAAGTCCGCCGTAGTCTCCCCCGGCTTGATGCCCAGCTTCTTCCTGACGGCCTGCATCACCCGCCGTCCGCCGCGCACGTAGCAGGCGGTGCCCTGGCAGACTTTGATGCGGTGCTTGCCCTGGCGGGTCAGGTGGAACTGCGTGTAGAAGGTGGCCACCTCGTAGACCGCCACCTCCGGCAGGTTGAGGAACCGCGCAGTGGCGGACATGGCATCCCGGTGAAGGTAGCCGAACACCGCCTGCACGTCTTGAAGGATGGGGATCATGTCCCCGGGCTGGCCGGCGTAACGGGCGAATATCGCGGCCAATCGGTCGTCCGTTGCGGTGGCGTGCGGCGGCATCCTGGTCGCTGTCTAGGGCAGGATAAGGCTGTAAGGGCCGATCTCCCTAGCGTACGGCCCCCATGTCGGGCTGTCAAGGGCATGCGGCGTTCCGGATCGTCGGGCGGCGTTTGTCCCGGCGCGGGCAGCGCAGTTACCGCACCCCATGGCGCGACCGCTCACCAGTCGGCGACGGAGCCGTCCTCATGCCAGAGCCGAGGCGTCTCCCACGACCCGTCGTAGAGCTTCCCGGCGACGGCCTCTTCGTCCACCTCGATGCCGAGGCCCGGGCCCGTCGGCAGAGCGACGTAGCCTTCCTCCACGGCGAAAGGCTCCTTCAGGTAGCCCTCCCCCAGGCAGACCTGCTCCTGGCAGAGGAAGTTCGGCGTGCAGGCGTCGAGTTGTAGGGACGCCGCCAGGGCGATGGGGCCGAGGGGGCAATGGGGCGCCACGGCCGCGTAGTAGGCCTCCGCCATGGCCGCGATCTCGCGGACCTCCAGAATGCCGCCAGCGTGGGACAGGTCCGGCTGGAGGATGGCCGCCGCTCCCTTCTCCAGCACCTCGCGGAACGCCCACTTCGTGAAGAGCCGCTCCCCGGTGGCGATGGGCACCGTCGTGGTGCGCGCGATGCGGGCCATGGCGTCCACGTTCTCCGGCAGGCACGGCTCCTCGACGAACATGGGACGGAAGGGCTCGAGCTCCTTGATGAGTTGCACGGCCATGGCCGGCCCGACGCGGCCGTGAAAGTCGACGCCGATGTCGACGCGATCGCCCACGGCCTCGCGCAGAGCCGCGATCCGGGCGACGCACTCGTCCACGAACGCCTTGCTCTCGACGAATCGGGCCGCACCGAAGGGGGCGGTCTTGACGGCTGTGAAGCCCGCCGCCTTCGCGGCACGTCCGCTCTCTGCGTAAGCGTCGAGGCTTTCGCCGCCGACGTGCGCGTAGACTCGGATCCTGTCCCGGACCGCTCCGCCGAGCAGTTGGTGCACGGGCACGCCCAGCCACTTGCCCGTGATGTCCCACATCGCCTGCTCGATGCCGCTGAGCGCGCTGGTCAGCACGGGTCCGCCGCGATAGAAGCCGCCTCGATAGATGGCCTGCCAGTGGTGCTCGATCCGGCGTGGGTCCTGCCCGATCAGGTAGCGTCCCATCTCCTGCACGGCGGCGGCGACGGTCTGCGACCAGCCTTCGACGACCGGTTCGCCCCAGCCCGTGACTCCCTTGTCAGTGTGCATCTTCAGGAACACCCAGCGGGGCCGGACGAACAGCGTCTCCAGCTTCGTTATCTTCACAGACCGTCTCCCAGGTTGCACAGGATGCCGCCGTCGGCGACCAGCGTGGCGCCATTGATGAAGCTGGCTTCGTCCGATGCGAGGAAGCAGATGGCCGCCGCTATCTCGTCCGGCGAGCCGAGTCTGCCCATGACCTGCACAGGATTTGTCCGCGGCCGCCAGGCCTCCCGGTCCACGTCTCCGCCCTTGCGCGGGTAGAGGGTCGTGTCGATCGTGCCGGGCAGGATGCAATTCACTCGGACGCCGCGCGGGCCGAGTTCGAGCGCCAGCGCACGCGTCAGCCCGCAGAGCCCCGCCTTCGAGGCTGCGTAGGCCGCGAAGCGGGGATGGGTCTGCTCCGCGTGCACGGAGGAGACGTTCACCATGCTGCCGGAGCCGCGCTTGAGGATCTCGTCCGCCGCAAACCGGCTCATCATGTAAGCGCTCTTGAGGTTGGTGTCGAGCACCGTGTCCCAGAACGTCTCGTCCATCTCCTCCAGGGATGCTCGCCGCGTGATGCCGGCGTTGTTGACCAGCACGTCCAGGCTGTCGAATGCGGAGACTGCGGCTGTCACCGCGCGCTCGCAGTCCGCGCCCGACGACACGTCCGCCTGCACGAAGACTGCGCTTCCCCCGGCGCCCTCAATCTCGTTGGCCGTGGCCTCGCCGCCGGCGACGTTGCGGTCCGCAACCACGCAGACCGCGGCCCCCTCGCGGGCCATCTGGAGCGCCGTAGCCTTGCCGATGCCCGACGAGGATCCCGTGACGATCGCTGCCTTGCCCGCAAACCGTTCGCCCATGTCTTTCGCTCTCCCTGTCCGCACGCGAGGGCAACCGCAAGCGCGTGCGCGTCCTTATACCAGTCCCCCCCGAGGACGGCAAGTAGGCGCTTCGATCGGGGCCGCCGGCTCTGTGCGCTCGCTTGCAGCGGGATGGGATGTGGGGTAACTTGCGCCGGCTGGAGGTCAGTCGCTGCATACGGCTCGATTGGAGGGCGCCAGATGGAACCGGAGATCGTCGCTGATTACGCCTGCGTTACCGGTGAGGGACCCCTGTGGCACCCGGACGAGGGCAGGCTCTACTGGGTGGACATTCCGGCCGGCCGCATGTTCCGATACGATCCGGCGACCGGCGCCCACGAGGAGTGCTACTCGGGAGAGGTGGTCGGCGGATTCACGATCCAGCAAGACGGTGCGCTCCTCCTCTTCATGGCCCGGGGGGCCGTCGCCGTCTGGCGCGGCGGGGACCTCGACTACGTGCTTGACGAGATCCCGG
>CAZSET010000106.1:0-6162 GCA_964605915.1 uncultured candidatus Brocadiaceae bacterium
CGAACCTGCTCAGCGCGGTGGCCAGGGAATGGACGGTCCGGCCGTACTTCAGGTCGCCCACGAAGCCGACCGTCAGCCCGTCTATCTGCCCCCGCACCTTCTGAATGGTGTAGAGGTCCAGGAAGGTCTGGGTCGGATGCTGGTTCGCCCCGTCGCCGCCGTTGATGACGGGCAGGCCGGACATTTCGGAGGCCAGCCTCGCCGCGCCCTCCCACGGATGCCGCAGCGCGATGACGTCGCAGTACCCGGCCACGATGCGGATCGCGTCGCTGAGCGATTCGCCCTTCTTGAACGAAGAATGCTCGGGATCGCCGAAGTCCAGCACCTGCCCGCCCAGCCTCAACATGGCGGAGGCGAAGCTGAGCCGCGTCCGCGTCGAGGGCTCAAGGAACATGATGCCCAGCACGTTGCCAGCCAGCAGGCCGTAGTGGTCGCCATCCTCCATCTGCCGCGCGACCGACAGCACCCGGAGGATCTCATCCCGATCGAAGTCGCGGATGCTGATCACGCTGCCGAGCCGGTCTGCCATGTTTCAGGCCACCCCCGTTCGGTTCCTAGCTGCAATTGGACAGGACGCAACGGAGTTCTCCGCCCCCCGGGCCGGCCGGATTATACCCCAAAACCGGTGCTTTGCAATCGCGTCCCCAAGCGCGGGCGCAGGCGCACGCTCACGCTCCGACCGTCTCCTCCTGGACGGCCTGGACGACCAGGTCGCCTACCTCCTGCGTGCCGTAGCCCATCCGGCCGGCCGCCGTGCTCTTCAGCTTGTTGGCGGTCACCCACATCACGGCCTTCTCCACGCGCTCGGCGGAGCGGGCCTCGCCCAACTGCTCCAGCATCAGGCCCACCGCGCAGATGGCAGCCAGCGGGTTAATGACGTCCTTGCCCGTGTACTTCGGTGCGCTGCCGCCGATCGGCTCGAACATGGAGACGCCCTCGGGGTTGATGTTGGCGCCGGCGGCGATGCCCATGCCGCCCTGGATCATCGCACCCAGGTCCGTAATGATGTCCCCGAACATGTTGCAGGTCACGATGGTGTCGAACCACTCGGGGTTCTTGACCATCCACATGCAGGTGGCGTCGACGTGGGCGTAGTCACATTCAATGTCGGGGTACTCCTCCCCGACCTCCTGGAAGGTGCGCCACCACAGGTCGTGCGCGAAGGTGAGCACGTTCGTCTTCGCGGAGAGGGTGAGACGCTTCCGGTCGTCCCGCCGGCGGCAGTACTCGTAGGCGTAGCGGACGCATCGCTCGACGCCGAACCGCGTGTTCACCATCTCCTGGATGGCCACCTCGTTCGGCGTGCCCTTATAGCTGAATCCGCCGCCGCCGGTGTAGAGTCCCTCGTTGTTCTCCCGGACCACGACGAAGTCGATGTCCGCCGGGCCCTTGTCCTTCAAGGGGCAATCGACGCCGGGGTAGAGCTTGACCGGGCGCAGGTTGATGTACTGCTCCAGCTCGAAGCGGAGCCTCAGCAGGAGCCCCTTCTCGAGTATGCCCGGCGCGACGTCGGGATGCCCGACCGCGCCCAGGTAGATGGCGTCGCAGCCGCGCAGTTCGTCCAGGGCGGCGTCGGGCAGCACCTCGCCGGTCGCCAGGTACCGCTCGCCGCCGAAATCGTACTCCACTGTTTCGCAGTCGAACCCGTCCATCTCGCCGACGGCTTTGAGGACCTTCAGGCCTTCCCTGACGACCTCCGGCCCGGTTCCGTCTCCCGGCACGACGGCTATCCTGTGCATGGCAGTGTCCGGTCGAAGAGCTACGTGAACCACCGAAAGTGTTGTAACCCACAAGGTTATACCTCCCAGGCCGGAAAGTCAAAGGACCGCGCCGTCGTGGCCCATGCCGAGCGCGGCAGAGCCTTGCCGCGTCGACGGTAATGGGTTACGCTCTCAGGCCAGGAGTGATTCGGTACGACCTTTCCCTGTTAACGCGGACGAAGCCATGAAGAGTCTGGACTGGTGTTGCCTGGCACTGGCGTTGTTCATGACGGCCGACTGTGGCGCCTTCGCCGCCGAGCGCAGGGCGGAGAGCGCCCTGACAATCGAGCAGGAGCAGCGCGCCAACCCGTGGACGCATCTGGAGTTCCGCAGCGATCCCGATGCCTTCCAGTTCGCCGTCGTCAGCGATCGAACGGGTGGCCACCGGCCCGGCGTCTTCCCCGAGGCCGTGCGCAAGCTCAACCTGCTCCAGCCCGAATTCGTCATGTGCATCGGCGACCTGATCGAGGGCTACAGCGAAGACGGGGCCGAGCTCGATCAACAGTGGGACGAGTTCCTCGGCTTCGTGCATGAGCTGGAGATGCCCTTCTTCTTCCTGCCCGGCAACCACGATATCGCCAATCCCACCATGGCGGAGAAATGGCGCGAGCGCTTCGGCCGCTCCTACTACGACTTCGTGTATCGCGACGTGCTGTTCCTCTGCCTCAACAGCGAGGACGGCACGCCCCATCGCATCAGCCCGGAGCAGGTCGACTGGTTCGGCCAGGCGCTGCGGCGCCATCCCGACGTGCGCTGGACCTTTATCTTCCTCCACAAGCCGTTCTGGAGCGACGATCCCGTGCCGGACGCGTGGCTCCGCGTGGAGGAGCTGCTGGCCGACCGGCCGCACACCGTGTTCACCGGCCACATCCACAAGTACACCAAGTACACGCGGCAGGGACGCACTTACCTGACGCTGGCGACCACGGGCGGCAGCAGCGCGCTGGGAGGGCCGGAGTACGGCGAGTTCGACCACATAGTGTGGGTGACCGTGACGGAAGACGGCCCGCGCATCGCCAACCTGATGCTGGACGGCATCCGGGACGAGGACGTCCTGACCGAGGAGATGATCGGCCTATGGGCGCCTTTTCGCACCGGGGAAGCGATCGCCGTCAGCCCCATCTTCGCCGAGCCCGGCCTGTTCCGAAGCGCAACGACACAGATTCGCCTGAGCAACCGCGCCACCTGGCCCATGAAGGCAACGGTGACGTTCCGCCCGGAAGGAGCGTTGCGGGTCAGCCCGGAGGCCCTGGAAGTGACGGTAGCCCCCGAATCAGCCGAGGTGCGCGAACTGGCGGTCGCAGCCTCGACGCCGCTTGAGGCAACTGAAGCGCCCAGCGTGACGATGGACTGGGAGGCCACGTACGACGTCCCCGGCCGAAGGCCCGCCCGGCTGGCCGGATCGTCCGCCGTCGGCCTGGCCGTGCCATCCGATTGCCCCCGGAGGAGAGCGCCCGTCAGAGTGGACGGAGACCTGGGAGAGTGGCAGGAACTGCCCTTCGTCTGCAGTGCGCCCCGTCAGATCCTGTTGAGCCCGGGCACGTGGCACGGCCCGCAGGACTGCTCGTTTCGGTTCGCCGTCGGGCACGATGAGGAGCACGTCTACGTGGCCCTGGAGACGCAGGACGACCGGTCCTTTCTCGATGCCGACAAGCAGCCGTGGCGGCAGGACGGCATCGAAGTGCGCATAGACGCGCGTCCCGAGCCGCAGCGCTCGGCGGCGCGCGGCGGCGGCGAGTTCGGCGAAATACTGCTGATCGCCCTCAGCCCCGGCGAGACGCCGGACCGCATGGTCTACTACGGGCGTGAGCAGATGCCGCCGGGCGTGGAGGCCGTCTGCATCAGGACTCCGGGGGGCCACGTCACGGAGATCGCCGTTCCCGTGCGCTATCTGAACGAGAAGCAGGGACGGGAGTGGGAGGCGCTCCGGCTCAACATTGCTGTGGACGACTTCGACGGGCCGGCGGACGCGGGCGCGCAGTTGTGGTGGCGGCCCGACTGGCGCAGTCCAGCCACGTATGCAGGATCCGGCACTTTCCGCCGGGGGTAGCGCGCTCGCGGAGGGCGCTAAGGGCGCAAAGACTGGACAAGGCGGCGGGTTGCGCCCTGCCTCGTCGCGCGATGTGCCGCCCGCGTGGTAGACTTGAGTCATTTCATCCTGCAGCAGAGAGGTCGCTTTGGGGGCCGGTCACAACAGATTCCGCACGTTGCTTGCCACGGGTGGACGCACGGCAGAGGGGCGCTGGTGCGCCGGTCGGCGCGTGGGACAGCGAACCGCCCTGACCGTTCTCGTCGTGCTCGCGGTAGTCCTGGGACCGGCGTGCACGGGTCCGGTGCTGGCAGGCGAGAAACAGGACACGGCCGTCGAAACGGCCTCGGTTCGAGACCGGGCCTTCGAAGCCGTGCGCGGGGGTAACGCGGCCAGGCTCCGAGCCTTGGTGGAGCAGGAGCCCGGCCTGCTGGCTGCCGAAGGAGGCCTGCTGCTTGCGGCGGCCGCCGGCGAAGGCCACGGGGAGGTAATTGAAGCCCTGCTCAACCTGGGTCTCGATCCCCGGAAGGAACAGCGGTCGTCGTCCATGGCCCTGTACTTCGCCGCCTGGCGCGGTCATGGAGAGGCCGTGGAACTGCTCCTGAGCGCGGGGGCGGGAGTCAATCCCACGGCGCCGGGCGTGCCTTCGCCCCTGATCGGTGCGGCCAAGGGCGGCCACGCAGGCATGGTGCAGTTCCTGCTTGACATGGGGGCCGACATAGATGCAGAGGGAGTATCGGGGTCCACGGCCCTGCACGCGGCAGCGGCTCAGGGGCACATCGGGCTGGTCAGGCTTCTCGTCTCGCGAGGCGCCGATGTCCGCCGCGCGAACGGCCTCGGAGCCACTCCTCTGCACTACGCTGCCCGGGCCGGCCACACGGACACCGGACTTGCCCTGCTGGGATTCGGGGCGGATCCCAACGCACCTGACCGCGAGGGAATGACGCCACTGCACGCGGCGACGTTGTCCGGCCACGTGGAGACAGCGCGCGTGCTGCTCAACCGGGACGCGAACATCAACGCCGCCATGCGGGGCGGCTATACGCCTCTGCACATGGCCGCCGGGGACGGCCATTTGGAGCTGGTACGCCTTCTGCTGGCCAAGGGCGCGAGGGTCAACGCAGCCAGCGACACCGGTTATACCGCCCTGCACTTCGCTGCACGCTCTGGCCACACCGAAGGCGCCGAGGAACTGATCCGGGGCGGCGCCAACGTCGACGCCCGAGCGAAGAATGGCAAGACTCCTCTGGCGTTGGCCGGTGATCGAGATCACTGGGGCACACTTAGGGCACTGCTTGCACACGAGGCACAGGTCGAGTGGCAGACGGATCGGGGGCGCTCGCTGTTCTGGAAGGCTGCCGGGCACGCCTCGACGGAGACGCTCGAGGCCATGCTGGCAGATGGCGCAGAGGCCGACCCACAGCCCGCTGAAAGCACGCCGCTGTTGTCCGCTGCGGCCTCCGGCGAGGCAGACGTAGTCCGCCTGCTGCTCTCGCGTGGCGCACGCATCGACGGCCGGAACAAGTTCGGCGAGACGCCCCTGATGAGGGCCGCGGGCGACCAGCAACCGGAGAAAGCAGAGCTCCTGCTGGAAGCCGGCGCGGACGTCAGCGCACGCGCTGAAGACGGCATGACTGCGTTGCACGCTGCCGCACAATCGGGAGCACTGGCGACCGTCGAGCTCCTGCTGGCGTCCGGCGCCGATCCCCGGGCCGGGACGAAAGACGGCAGCACCCCTCTGCACGGGGCCGCGCGCGACGGAAGTGTCGAGATCGCCGAGCTGCTGCTGGCGGCGGGGGCTGACGTGAACGCGCTGAATGCCGAGGGTCACAGCCCCCTGCACATGGCGGCCCAGTGGAACCACGGCCTGCTGTCCCGGTTCTTGTTGGAAAGGGGAGCCCGGCATGACCTGCACACGGCCGTCTTCGCAGGCGACGCGCAGGCCGTGCAAGCAATTGCCGACCAGGAGCCGGATTCCATCCACGTGGTCTCGCGGATGCGGCGAACGCCGCTCCATTGGGCGGCGAGAATGAGCCGGGCCTCGATCGCAGAGATCCTCCTGCAGAGGGGCGCCGAAATCGAAGCACGGGACCAGAAGGGCATGACTGCGCTGCACCACGCGGCGGTCGCCGGGCACCAGGACATGGTCCGGCTGCTGCTGGCCCGGGGAGCGGATATGGACGCCCGAGACCGAGCCCGCATGACGCCCCTCCATGCCGCCGTGCAGGCGGGCCGTAAAGGCGTCATCGAGGTCCTTCTTGACGCCGGCGCCGACATCAACGCTCCAGGTGCCCGGGGGCAGACGCCTCTGGCACTTGCGCTCGAACGCCGTGGCCACGCAGTCTTCGAGCTGCTGCGCGCACGCGGCGCGAA
>CAZSET010000106.1:6172-13242 GCA_964605915.1 uncultured candidatus Brocadiaceae bacterium
AAGTCAGCCCCGCCGGGGGCGCGCCCTGCCGTCGCTTGACGCACGCCGCACGGCTGGTAAGCTCAGCCGTTCCTTGTGGCCGCCGACGTCGCGTCCGGGCAGCCCCTTGACCGCTCGAATGAGGAGGGAGACGATGTTCCAGACATGCTGGATGCTGAACGAACAGGAGTACTTCGAGGCGCCCGGCGCCTCGGTGCTGGTCTTCCACGACTTCTATCCTTCCGGATACCAGTCGGGGGTCGAGATCATCCAGCACGGCGAGCGGGTGGCCGTCTGCGGTGACATGCGCGTGACCGACGCGTCCGGGCGTTGGGGCGGCTACTCCGAAGTCGGTGGGCGGCGGGCGGACCCGGAGGCCGGCGAGGCGGCCGTGGACCTGAGCTACCCGGATCTGGACCTGCACTACCGCGTCCGTCTCCGCGCCGATGGCGACTCGGTTCGCGTCGTGCTCGATCTGGCCGAGCCGCTCGATCCCAGGCGGGTGTCGGATGCTTCGTTCCGCCTGGCCCTCCACCCGCCCTGCTACTGGGGCAAGACGTTCCACCTGGGCGGGACGTCCGGCGTATTCCCCAGGGAGCCGAGCCTGGCCACTGTCCCCGGCCCCGAGGGCCGAAGCAGGCTGGCTCCCCTGGCCGTCGGTTCGAAGCTGATCATTGCCCCGGAAGATCCCGAGCGGCGAATGGTCATCGAGCAGGTCGCGGGAGAACTGGAACTCCGGGACGGGCGGACCGAGGGGCAGGGGGGCTGGTTCCAGGTCGTCGCGCCGGTCCCTGCCGGCGCCACGGAGGCTGCCGTCGAGTGGCTCATCACGCCGCACCGGATCGAGGGCTGGCGGCGGGCGCCCGTCATCTGCATCTCCCAGGTGGGCTACCACCCGGACCAGGCCAAACGCGCCATCATCGAACTCGATCCTCTGTGGGGCGGGCCGGCCGAGGCAGCACTGATGCGCGTGGACGCCGACGGGGGTCTCGTCGAGGCCTATGCCGCGAGCGTCGAAGGCTGGGGCAAGTTCCTGCGCTACGAGTACGGCATCTTCGACTTCACCGAGGTGCGAGAGCCGGGCGTCTACTTCGTGCAGTACGCCGATCAGTCAGCCGGCCCCTTCCGCATAGACCGCCAGGTCTACCGCGAGGGGGTGTGGCAGCCGACGCTGGAGATCTTCTTCCCCGTGCAGATGTGCCACGTGGCGGCCTGGGACCGGGGGCACGTCTGGCATGGCGCGTGCCACCTGGACGACGCGCTCCAGGCGCCGGCGCCGACGGAGCACTTCGACAGCTACCGGCAGGGCCCTGCCACGGACACACCCTATCAGCCCCACGAACACATCCCCCACCTGAACGTGGGCGGCTGGCACGACGCCGGTGACACCGACCTCGCGGCCGGATCTCAGGCGACCACCACCTTCATGCTCGCCCTGGCCCGAGAGGAGTTCGGGGCGGAGGCGGACCAGACGACCGTGCGCGCCGACGAGCACCTCGTCCTGCTGGGCGAGCCCGACGGCATCCCGGACATCGTGCAGCAGGTGGCCTGGGGCGCACAGTGCCTGCTGGGCGGCTACCGGGCGGTCGGACACAGCTTCTGCGGCATCATCGCCGGGGAGCGGCGGCGCTACCACCAGCGGGGCGAGATATCCACGATGACGGACAACCTGGTCTACGATCCCTCCCTCGCCCCCGACGAGCGAACGGGCGACCGATCCGGCCAGATGGACGACCGATGGGCGTTCACCAACCGGGATACGGCGCTGGAGTACACGGGCGTGGCGGCGCTCGCGGCGGCCAGCCGCGTGCTGCGGGGCTACGAGGACGACCTGGCACAGGAGTGCCTGGAGACGGCCGTCAAAGCATGGGATCACGAGCAGAGCCATCCCCCCGTGAGCCACAGGAGCGCATATGTCCCTCGGGACCGCGAAGCCCAGGAGGTGAGCGCCGCCGCGGAATTGCTGATCACCACGGGCGAGGCACGGTATCGCGACAGGCTGGTTGAACTGCTGCCCGCGGTAGAGGAGCACGTCGCGCACGTCGGCTGGACCGTGGCCCGCGCCCTGCCGCAGGTGGGCGACGATGCCTTCTGCCAGAAGGTCCGCAAGGCGCTGGCCGCCCACCGCGACAGCCTGGCCGAGGAGCTATCCGGCAATCCCTTCGGCGTGCCCTTCCATCCGCACATCTGGGGCATCGGCTGGAACATCCAGCAGTTCGCCGTCGGGCAGTACTTCCTGACGAAGACGCACCCGGACCTGTTCGGCGCGGAGACGGTGCTGTCCGTCCTCAATTACGTGCTGGGCTGCCACCCGGGCGGCAACACGTCGTTCGTCTCCGGGGTGGGCGTTCGGTCCCTGACCGTCGCGTTCGGGATCAACCGGGCGGACTGGAGCTACATCCCCGGCGGCGTGGCGTCGGGCACGGCCCTGATCCGGCCCGACTTCCCCGAGCTGAAGGAGGGCTTCCCCTTCCTCTGGCAGCAGTCGGAGTACGTGATGCCCGGGGCGGCCACTTACATCTTCTGCGTCCTGGCGGCGGACGCGCTCCTGGATCGGGACGGAGACTGAGTCTTGCCGGCACTGCGAGGACGGACCTGGCCCCGTCCGGAAAGCCTGGCGGGTCAGAGCCACTCTTCACCCGTGTTGGATATGACGATGTGGCGCTGCCAGTCGGGAGACGTGTCCGGGAAATCCGTGCGGTAGTGGACGCCGCGCGATTCCTGGCGTTGGCGGGCGAACATGACCACCAGCCGCGACACGGTGAGCATGTTCTGAAGCTGCCAGCCCTCCACGGCTTCGAACTCCTTGTCCATCACGTAGCGGCACCAGAACGTGATCATGTCCAGTGCCTCGTCGAGCTGTTCGCCGTTGCGCCACACGCCAACGTCCCGCCACATCAGGCTTTGCAGGGAGTTCTGAACGTCCGTCAGGTTCAGGCTACCGTAGGCTGGCTCCTGAGGCAGGCCCTGAAGGGCGTGCACGGAAAGGGGTTCGGCCATGCGCTCCAGGCCCTCCATGGCCGTGAGCGCGCATCGATGGCCGAAGACCAAGCCCTCCAGGAGGGAATTGCTGCCAAGGCGGTTGGCCCCGTGCAAACCCGTGCAGGCCACCTCCCCGCACGCCAGAAGGTTCGCGATATCGGTCAGGCCACGGAGGTCGGTCCTCACGCCACCGACCATGTAGTGGGCGGCAGGTCGCACCGGGATCAGGTCAGACGGCACGTCGAGCCCGAACCGCCGGCACAGGCCTGTGATGGTCGGGAACCGGCTCGCCAGGTACTCGGCCGACATGTCCCGCACGTCCAGGTAGACGTTGGTGTGCTGGGTGCCTTTCATCTCCTGGATGATGCTGCGGCTGACCACGTCTCGGGGCGCCAGATCGCCGTCCGGGTGGTAGCGGGGCATGAAGCGCTCCCCCTCGCGGTTCCTCAGCACGCCGCCTTCGCCGCGGACGGTCTCGCTGATGAGGGCGCGCGATGCGCCGGCCACGTACAGCGTGGTGGGATGGAATTGCACGAACTCCATGTCCTGCAGGGACGCACCGGCCCGGAACGCCATCGCAATGCCATCGCCTGTCACCACCGAGGGATTCGTCGTCTCACGGTAGATGCGCCCGCAGCCGCCGGTGGCCAGAATCGTTTGCTTGGCCCGGACCATCATCAGGCCATGCGCCTGGCTCCATATGAGAGCCCCGTGGCAGACGCCGTCCAGCGTCAGCAGGTCCAGGACGAAGGCGTTCTCGAAGACGCGGACTCTGTCGCGCTCACGCAGACGTTGGAGCATGGTCCGGGCTATCGCCAGGCCCGTGGCATCGCCATGTGCGTGGATGACGCGCGCGTTGTGGTGCCCTCCCTCGCGAGTCAACGCAAAACCCGAGTCCTCGCGATCGAACGGCACCCCCATGCGAACGAGTTCCTCGATACGCTGAGGGCCCTCATCCGTCACGACGCGGACGGTCTCCTCGCTGCAGATCCCGCTGCCAACCTCCAGAGTATCTTCGAGGTGCGCCCGGGCGCTGTCGCCCCGGCCGACGGCGGCGGCCACGCCCCCCTGGGCCTCGGGGGTGCTTCCCTCGCAAAGCTCTCCCTTCGTCACGACGAGCACGGAGACCCCTTCGGGAAGCGCCAGAACAGCGCTCGCGCCGGCGATGCCGCTGCCCACCACCAGAACGTCCGTGAAGACCTGCGGGATGTTGTGGCTGCTGAAGTGAACCAGGTAACGGCGTAGCCGCAGTGGCTTTCTCATTGTTCCTCGGAAAGCACCTCGTAGTAGCGGTTCACCACCTCGCGGTAACGCAGCGAGAGATGATCGGACGCCCCTTCGAACCGGCTGCGAAGGGAGTCCCGCTCCGGCTCGCCCGGCAACGCATCCCGCACCGCCATGTCTTGCGCTGCGGGCCCGGACGCTTCGATGACGCGGCCCTCCTGAGCCGGCGGAGGCACCTGCGGCCCCGTGCTCGGCGACTCTCTCTCGGCCCGCTTCTCCTCGTAACGGTCGACGAACCGACGCAACTCCTCCCGATCCATACCCAGCTCAGCCAGCACGCGCGGCGGCACGCGGTCCTCGTCCAACAGCCTGGCCAGTTCCTCCATGGCCCGGTCGAGATCCTGCACGGGCAGCGCCCCCTCCGGAGCGCCGTCCGGCGGAAGCTCACTGACGCCGGTTCCCTGGGGTCCGGCGCCCGGCGCGCTCCCGGCCGTCGACTGGTCCGCCGGCTCGCCGTCCGGAGCGCCTCTGCCCTCTCCGCCAGCTGTCTGGCCCGCCGGCAACTGACCGGACCGGGCGTCTCCGGCGCCGGCGCCTGCCTGGCCACCTTCCGGTGCAGCCTGTCCGGAGGAAGTTCCCTCGCCGCCGCTCTGCGACCCCGCCTGCGGCGCGTCGCCCGCCTCCGCGGCGGCTTCGTCTCCGGGCTCGGAAGCGGCCTGCTCTGCGCCAGCGCCGCCCGTGCCCCGGCCCCGGCCGCCCGGGCCGCCGCCCGAAGATGCTTCCGTCTGCTCGTCGGCCGGTTCCGCCTGGCCAGGCTCCGCAGCCGCCGACGGCCGGTCACCTGCCTCGCCTGATGCTTCAGCGGCCTCTCCGGCCGCTTGGTCCTGGCCGATCCCCTCGCCTTCGGCGGCCTGACCCGCTGCAGGTTCACCCCCGGCCGATTCCTGGGCTTCGCTCCCGGCGTCGTCGCCGCCCTCCGAATCGGCTTGACCCGCTTCGCCGGGCGCCTGATCCGCCGTCTGCTCGCCACGACCGGCAGCAGACTCGTCGCCCTGGGCTTCCCCGCCGCGCTCGTGGTCCTCCCCGGCCAGCTCCGCGTCGCCGGGCGCCTCTTCAGACGCCGGCTCGCCACCTTCCGAGGCGGCGCCTTGCTCCTGCGCTTCCCCGCTCGTTCCCTCCTCCGTGGCTCCGCGCTCGCGTTCAAGCAGTTCCGCCACGCGCCGGGCCTGCTCCTCCAGCTCGTCGCTCGCCCGTTCGTCGCCCGCCGCGTCATCAGGCAACGTCCGTTCGGGTGCCGCAGCCGCCGCGGCGTCATCGGGTCGGTCTGAATCGGCTGGCTCGGCCGGCTGGCCATCCTCTCGTTCCCGCTGCTCCGCCTCCGGCGCAGGCGCGCGTTCGCCCTCTCCTTCCGCGCCCCCGGAGCGCTCACCTTCCGCACCTTGGGCCTCGGGACTTCTCGGCTTCGCTTCCGCCCGGTCTGCCTGCGCAGCGCCGAGGACGACGATCCGCCTCGTTTCCGTCCTGCCGACGTTCGCGGCCTGCGGCCGGCTGTCCTGGGCTTCCAGGGAGTAGGTGATGACGGATCCCGCCGCGGCCGGTATGCTCGCCAGCTCCCATGCGTGCTCCGCACTGTCGACCCGGGGCACGTGAGGCTCCAGGATCGTGACCGGAGGCCGGGCTACCCCGCCGATGCCGAAGCGGATGCGGACCGCGGTGACCGCCAGGTCGTCGCGTGCGCTGTAGGCGATGTGCGCCGCCTGGTCGGGCCGTAGCTCGACGCCGTCGGGCGGTCCGTGCAGCGTGATCGTCGGCGCTTCGTCCTCGCGGACCGTAAGCCTGAACTTGACCGGCGCCAGGTTCTGGAAGCTGGAGCCGTTGGGATAGCGGGCCGTCTCGAAGTGCACCGAGTAAGCGTCCGACCGAAGCGCCGTGAGAGCCGCCTGGAGCGCCGAGCCGTCTTCCACAACCTGCATCCAGACGCGGCGCCCGGAGTCGAACTGCAGGTAACCTCGCCCCGGTGGGAGATTCGTCAGCGCCCGGACAAACACCTCGGTGCCGCTGATGACGTCGGCGTCGCCTCCCTCGAGACGCTGCACCGGCAGTCCCGTGTACGCGGGCGGACGCAACGTGAGCTGGACACGCTCCACCACGGGCCGGGGCAGCGCGCGGATCTGGAACCTGTCACTGCGCGTGTCGCCCGCAGCGACGTAATAGCTGCCGTCCTCCAGCACGGGCGGGAACTGCCCTTCCCAAAGCCCATCGCTCGTCTCGGACAGAAGGATGCGCCGTCCTTCGAAACTCGCGCCGTCCCAGATTGCACACGCGCTCTGCGGCCTGGCCCCCTCGGCGCGCACCTTCAGGCGCGGCTCGTCGCCCTGGATGAGATACATGTCGCCGGGGTCGATCTCGCTCAGGCGGGTGGCGGTGGGCGGATGTATGTCCGCCCGGGGCCAGAACAGCCGCCGCACGCTGACAAAGGAACTCTTGGGGGACAGCACTGAATAGGCCAGAAACAGCGCCAGCACGCCGCAGACGGCCGCGGCGAGCCGCACGTAGCGCGCGCGATCGACGGCCACGTGGGAGTCAAGCGAATGAATGTGCCGGGCGGCCTTTCTTCCGAGCAGGAGCTTCAGTTCGCTCGGCGTCTCGGGATCGTCCCGGCATTGGAGGTAGCTGATCAGGGCGTTCTTGAGTCCGGGCCTCTCGGACTCCATCCGCCGGGCGATGTAGAGGCGGCCGATCCGCTTGACCAGGGGGAAGAGGGACGCCATGAGCAAAGCCGTCCCCAGAGACGCGACGAACGCGCGCGAGAAAGCGATCCGGCCCCATTTCTGCAGCACAAAGGCATGGTCGAGCAGCACGCCGCCGAAGACGGCGGCCATCAC
>CAZSET010000107.1:0-13221 GCA_964605915.1 uncultured candidatus Brocadiaceae bacterium
CACTGGCCGGCGTCTGCGTCCATCTGCGTCATGGGGTGCGGGTACGGGAAGGGTCGGTAGCCGTAATGCAGGTCGCTCTCGCAGTCCGGCGGGCGCGTGAAGTAGTCTCGGTCCTCACGGATGAAGTGGTGGTCGCCCGGGCTGGTGAGCGACACCCCGACCGGATCGCCGTTGAGCGTGTTGTCCCAGACGTGGAAGGCGTTGATCTCATCCTACTCCGGGTAGTGGCGCCCCCAGGCCGCAAACCGGTCGGATTCCTCCTCTCACAGGTCGGTTGCGAGGCTGTGGCGCAGGGCATGGATGTCGGCTGTCCGGCCGCGCTCGTCGCGCTTCGGGATGCCTGCCGCTGCAAGGTCGCGGCCGAAGATCCTGACGAAGTCGCGCGGCGCGTCGGAGAGTGGCTCGTCGGCCGGCAAGGGATGGGTCAGCTCTTCAGGGCTATCTCGCGACGGCGCTCTTTCTTGCGCTCCTGGGCGCTCAGGACGTCCTTGCACAAGCGGATGGAGTTCGGCGTGACCTCGACGAGTTCATCCTCGGCGATCCACTCCAGTGCCTGGTCGAGGGTCATTCTGCGCGGCACTTCCAGGACGACCGCCTGGTCCTTGGTGGAGGAGCGGTGGTTGGTCATCGCCTTGCGTTTGGTGGGGTTGCAGGTCATGTCTTGCGGGCGGGAGTTCTCCCCGACGATCTGGCCGGCATAGACCCGCTCCCCAGGCGAGACGAACAGGACGGCGCGCTCCTGGAGACCCTTCAACTGGTGGGCCGTGGCCGGGCCGGTCGCCAGGCTGATGAGAGAGCCGCGCGTGCGGGAGGGGATCTCGCCCCTCCAGGCCCCGTAGCCAATGAAGCGGCTGGTCAAGATGCCAAGCCCGCGCGTGTCCGTCAGGAACTCGCTACGGTAGCCGATCAGCCCCCTGGTCGGGATCTCGAACTCCATGCGCACAAGCCCCGTGTCCGGGCACGCCATGTGCTTCAGCCTGCCCTTGCGGCGCGCCAGCTTCACGATGATGACGCCATGGAACTCCGCTGGCACGTCGGCCACGAGTTGCTCGATCGGCTCCTGCGTTCTGCCGGCTTCGTCCGTGTGCGTGATCACCTCCGGGCGCGATACGCACAGCTCCAGCCCCTCGCGGCGCATCTCCTCGATCAGGATGCCCAGGTGCAGCTCGCCGCGTCCGGACACCTTCAGTCCGTCCGGGCGCCCGACGTCCTCGACGCGCAGGGCCACGTTGGTGCGCATCTCGCGCGCCAGCCGGTCGCGTATCTGGCGCATCATCATGACGGTGCCCTCCTCGCCGGCGAAGGGGCTGGTGTTGACGAGGAAGAACATGGAGACGGTCGGCTCCTCGATCTCCAGCGGCTTGAGGGCCGGCGCCTCCATCTGAGGCGCCGAGAAGGTATCCCCGATGCCGATCTGCTCGGGGCCCGCCATCCAGACGATGTCGCCGGCGCCGACTTCATCGGCAGGCACGCGCTCCAGACCGCGCGTCACCCACAGTTCCAGGGCCCGCTCGGGCGTGGAGGAGACCACATCCCAGCCCGCGTCACGGCGGCCCGGACAGCGCCACCGGGTGGCGGTGCGGACCAGTTCGTCGCCTCTCTTCAGGCTGCCCGACAGCACGCGCCCGCAGCCTATCTGCCCCAGGTAGTCGCTCCAGGCCAGGGCGCTCACCTGCATGCGGAACGGCACGTCCGGGGCTACGTGTGGCGGGGGGACGTGCTCGATGATCGTCTCCAACAGGGCGTCCACGCCCTGGCGCGGCTCGCCGTTCAGGTGGCGAACTGCCCAGCCCTCCAGGGCGGAGGCGTAGAGGACGGGGAAGTCGGCCTGGCGGTCGTCCGCGCCAAGCTCAAGGAACAGGTCGAAGGTCTTCTCCAGGGCGGCCTCCGGCCGGGCGTTGGCCTGGTCCACCTTGTTGATGACCACGATGGGATGCAGGCCCAGCCGCAGGGCGCGCATGAGCACGTAGCGTGTCTGGGGCATCGGCCCCTCGCCGGCATCCACCACCAGCAAGGCCGAGTCCACCATGGACATGACGCGCTCGACCTCGCCGGAGAAGTCGGCGTGGCCGGGTGTGTCGACGATGTTGATGAGGTGATCGTCCCAGGTGACCGTGCAGTGCTTGGCGCGGATGGTGATGCCCCGCTCGCGCTCCAACTCATAGTTGTCCATCACGCGCTCGGCCACCTGCTGGTTGTCGCGGAAGACGTGCGCGGCCCGGAAGATCGCGTCAATCAGCGTCGTCTTGCCGTGGTCTATGTGCGCGATGATCGCCAGGTTGCGTATTCTGTCCACGTCGGCCATGCCAGGAGTCCTGCTCGTGAGGAAGGCGCACAATCCCCTCTGGTGCCTTTGGCGGCGGGACGCCTCCACGCGACTGAGGGGCGCCGGTTCCCGATCGGGCGAGAGGGTGAGACACCAACCTATGATAGACGAAGGCGGGGGCCGCTGCAACTGCCGGGGAGTGGTGCTCGGCAGTTGATGGTCGTCGGTCCCCTTTCCCGCATTGACCGACGAGCGAGCCGCAGCCTGGCCAGGTACCATGCGCTGCGACCCCGTGCGCCGATACGATCACTCGAGCGGCAGCTCCAGAAAGACCGTCCGCGGCCATCTGCCTTCCTCGCCCGCCATCGCGATGAGGTGGTGATCGGACATCATCCAGATGGCTCCGTTGCGAAGACTCCCTCCCTTCACGGCCGTCGAATATGCCTCGGCCAGCGAGATGCCCCGCACGCTCATCAGCAAGTAGGTCATGTCTCTGACGGCACTTCGCACTGCTGCCCAGTAGGTCAGCCCCAGGCCCACCGTCATGACCTTGTTATCCATCTGGATGACCGGCCTGGGCGCGGGAAACTTGTCGGATACGTTGACCGTCAGCGTCACCTCGCCGTTGGCTTCCATGCCCGTCCCGGAGATCTCGCCATCGCCCTGGTCCCAGGGATTCGGACACTGTTCGCGTGCGGCAAGGCTTATGCTTCCGATCATTCGGCGATAGGGAACCCTGATGTTCCCCGGCAGGATGGATTCCCCATTCTCCATTGGCACCTCGAATTTGACATCCCTGATGCACTGGAGTTCCAGAATCTCAGGGATTATTCCGTAGTCGGGATCGACACCAAAGGTCCCGCTCGTGACGATGTCTTCGACGTGGATGGCAACGACATCGCCCACCTCCACGCCCTTGATGAAAACGGGGCCCTCTTTGCTGGCGTCCCTGTCGGCGGCGAGCTGCCACCCGGCCTCACGCAACGGCTCGGCGACTGAGGGCCGGCAGCCGCTCGAAGCGTTCGATGCCCGACTCCTCCAGCAGCGGCAGGAGGTCGGCCGGGCCGGCTTCGCCAATCGGCGGGCCGAGCACGCTGCGGTCGCCGTCGCGCTCCTGCACGAGCACGAGCGCGCCCTTCGCTTCGGCCAGGAGGACGGCACGCAGTTCGCGCCAGACGTAGAGGTTCGCGAAGGTCTGCTCGGATACCTCGGGCGGAAAGCGCCGCAGCGCCTCGTTCAGCCGCGCCCGGTCCGACAGGTTCAGAGGGTTGAAGTCCAGCATGGTATCGTTTCTATTCTCCGTGGGGGCGATCAGTCGTGCGAGCCGGCGTCGGCATTCACGCCAATACGAACGGCAGGTCCCGGCCGCAGTCCGGGCAGCGCGGCTCGGTCATGCTCACGGTCGGCCGGGCATAGCCCGCCCTCTTCACCAACAGCTTGCCGCAGCCGGGGCAGTAGGTGTTCTGCCCCTCGGCCGTCAGCACGTTGCCCATGTAGACGTAGCCGAGGCCGGCTTCCTTCCCCACATCCCTGGCCAGCAGCATGCTGTCCATCGGCGTAGGCGGCAGGTCGGTCTCCATGTAGCTGGGATGGAAGCGCGAGATGTGCCACGGTACGTCGGGCGAGACGCCGACGAGGAACTGCGCGATGCTGGTGAGCTCCTCCCGCGAGTCGTTCTGCCCCGGAACGACCAGCGTGGTCACCTCGACGTGAATGCCGGCCGCGTGCATGCCGGCGATGGCGTCCAGGACGGGCTGGAGGCGGGCCTTGCACTTGGTGCGGTAGAAGTCGTCGTTGAAGGACTTCAGGTCCACGTTGGCCGCGTCGATCAGGCCCGTCATCGCCTCGACCGCCTCGGGCGACTCATAACCGTTCGTTACGAAGACGTTCTTCAGCCCTTTGTCCTTCGCCAGCCGGGCGCAGTCAAGGGCGTACTCCATGAAGATGGTCGGCTCGGTGTAGGTGTAGGCGATGCTGGCGGCCCGGCCCGAGACGGCAGTCTGCACGTCCTGGTCCGGCCGTGTGTAGCCGAGCGCTTCGAAGGCGGGCGCCGCGTCGGTCTGGGATATCTGCCAGTTCTGGCAGAACGAGCACCGGAAGTTGCAGCCGGGCGTGGCGATGGAGTAGGCCGCCGTGCCGGGCAGGAAGTGATAGAGGGGCTTCTTCTCGATGGGGTCCATGTGGCGGGCGACGATGCGGCCGTAGGTCAGCGTGTAGAGCGTGCCGCCCCGGTTCTGCCGCACGCGGCAGAAGCCCCGCTTGCCGTCCGCGATCCGGCAGCGATGGCTGCACAGGAGGCAATTGACGGCGTTCTCCTCGCCCTTGCCGTAGAGGATCGCCTCGTGCTCGTGCGGCATCGTCTCCCCTCACGGAGCTTCCGGAACGCCGTCGCGCCTCAGTAGCCGAAGTCGGCGCGCACGCCGCTGCCCTTCGGCTTGGCGTCCGTGTCGATGACGGCCTTCGCCTCGTCGGCCATGCTGCTGAACTTGTGCCACCAGGGCGGGCTGACGATGCCGGCCAGCGCCTTGATCTGCCGCATGCGGGGCAGCGCTATCTCGGCGAAGGACTCGGCCAGCGTGTCCAGGTCCCTGGTTTTTTCCATGGTGAAGGCTTCTTTGAAGTAGGCCCGCCCGCACATGGGCCCCGCGAACAGGTCGCTGACCAGCGCGTACTGCGCGGCGTACTGCTCGAAGTCCACGGCTGCGCTCAGCAGCAGCATGGGGCGAGCCACCGTCGAGTACATTAGCACGGCCGCGCTACGCACCTCGTCGGGGGTGCTGATGCGCTGGACGGTGCCGTCCTTCTCCTCCATCCAGAGCACGGGGACCTGCGTCTTGTAGAAATGCCCGAACGGGCCGAAGTCCTCGGCCATTCGCACGACGCCCTCGGACAGACGGCGGGCCATGTCGGGCTTCGACTCGCCGGGGCGCTGGAAGATGAGCGTCTCGTTGAACAGAGGCTTCCCCAGCGCGCAGCACCTCTCGAACACGTCCCGGAGCCAGTCGCGGTTCCGCTTCCAGCTTTCCTCGTGATCAGGATCGAGCTTGACGAGCGTCTTGAAGGCGTCTACGTGTTCGGCCACTTCCTCGGGCTCGATCGCCAGGCGCGCGAGCTGGCCGCGGCCGCCGTCCATCTCCTCGGTGCGCGTGTCCTCCAGCCGGCCGATCAGCATGGTCTTCTCGCCCAGCAGCTCGTGAAAGCCGGGGCTCAGGTAGGCCAGGTGGTTGAACAGCGCCGCGGACGGCGTCCCCTGAAGCGCTTTGGCGAAACGGCGGCAGATGTCCCGCACGTCGTCGTCGGTGGCCTCGCGATCCTCGCCCACGTGCTTCAGGTAGCTCTGGAACAGCCTCAGGTACGAGCTATGCTGGTCGGACGCGAAGACGTCCAGCGTCCCCTGCGGAGCATAGCGCGCAAGCACGCGAAAGACCTCCTCGCTGACGGCGGTCCCGTCAGAGTACTCCGCCCACACGGTCATGTAGATTCCCCCCTTTGCTGATCGATGAACGTCACCTGACCAGGCTTGTCGGGACCGTCTGCGCCCTGGACAGATCCGGGGCTACTCCCCCAGCTCCTCGGCCAGTTCGTCCACCTCGGCGGCGCCGCCCTTCATTAGCTCCTCCTCGTCGTCGAGCAGGATGTTGAGCAGGCGCTGGAACTCGCCGGCGTGCACACGCTCCTCGTCGGCGATGTCCAGCAGCACCCCTTTGGCCAACGGATCGTCCGTGGCATCGGCGTGCGCCTGGTACAGGTGAACGGCCTCCTCTTCGGCCGCCAGGTTCAGGCGGATGGCACGGGTCAGCTCCGCCTTCGTCATCTTGCGGTCCGGTGCCATCCCGCTGAACGGATTCAGAAATTCGGGCATGACTTGCCTCCCCCTGAACAGAAGTAAATGAGAAGAACGCCCGTTACGAGATCTCTATCTTCCTGGCTCTGGCGGAAGCCGCTTTCGGCGACTCCCCCGTCGTACCAGGCCACAGTGCCTTGCTGGTCCACGTTGGCTCTCAGGCGCTGCTGCAAAACCCCATCCTGGCTTCGGCCGGCTGCGACCACCGACGGGCTGTGTCGGCCTGCATCGGCGATTCTGGCCTTTGAATCGCCTGCTTCGGCCTCCTTGCCCTCGGCGTTCTCGCTCGACCTCGGGCCGACGGAGCGGGTTCTGCAGTAGCGCCTTAGCCGCATGGCTCGTCGGCGACCGCCCACCGGCTGCGGGATGCCGAGGTCGCTGCCTGACACGCAGGCGGCCACCTCATGCGGCTTTCTCGTCCGGCACGCATCTACCCGCGCGCCGCCGCGGCCATGTCAAGAAGAAGGCCCCGCCTCGCTATTCCTCCTCAATGACGATGGCCTCGGTGGGGCAATCCTCTGCCGCCTGCCTGACGCACTCCTCGCTCTCGCCCGGCACTTCGTCCACTATGACCTCGGCGAACTCCTCGCCCATCTCGAACACCTCCGGGCAGGCGTCAACGCAAAGCCCACACGCAATGCAGTCCTCAGTGACCTCTACCTTCATCATCGATCCTCAAGAGCCCAGAGCGTACCGCGGCGCCCTCGCACTGCCGAAGGCATCCCATCGGGCAGACATTGCGACGGACACACTGTCCGAGAAGGCCCGTGAGGCGACTATAGCACGGGGGGCCAGGGCTGTCAATCGCGGAAAACGCGCGCCGTCTGCTCACGTGGGGATGGCTCGATTTCGGCTATAATAGTGTGGGCGGACGGCTTGCGCATTCGCGGCTAAAATGGGCGCCATCCGCCCGCGGAGATGGATGCGCGCGTAGCCAATGGACTCCCGGCGCCACGCGGCAAGGTTGCGCCGAAAGGAACGCATGAGGGGCGATTGGGCTCTGCCCCCTTTACATTCGGCATTGCGGAAACGCCCCCGCAGGATATATCATGTCGGGTGCAAAAGCCGGGAACCTCTCGCACAACGTGAGGGGCTCCTGGCGGCGGAAAGGAGTCGCCATGAGAGCAATCCGGAACGTCGTGCTGATGCTGGTCTTTCTGGTGGTGGCAGACGGCTTCGCCGATGACGGGTTCAACGTGCCCAAGGGGCCGTGCGGGTCCGCTCCCCCGGCGGCTCCGCAGAGGCGCAAAGGTGGCGAAGGGTTCCCACCGCTGCCCCTGCCCGCCACACCCCTGAGGCGCACCGAGAAGAAGCGGCCGCCCTCCCCGCCGGTCCTGATCGCCAAGATCCAGTTCGGCGGCATCAAGGAAGTGCAGCGAGATGGCGAGGCGATCCGTTACTACGACTGGAACAAGGACCCCGGCGACGTGGCGATGCTCACACAGATCGCCCACGAGACGCTGGGCGTGAACTACACCAGGAAGCAGGGACCGCTGCGGGCGTTCACCACCGATCCCGCCCAGTTCCCCATCTTCTACTACACCGGAAGCGACGACTTCCAGCTCTCCGAGCAGGATGTGGCGCTGCTGCGCACGTTCCTCCAGAACGGGGGCACGATCTGGGGCGACACCTGCTTCGGCGACCCGGACTTCTTCAAGGCGTTCACGCGGGAGATGAACCGCGTCCTGCCGGACCGGCGCTGGCGCCGGCTGCCCGACGATCATCCGCTCTTCCACTGCTATTACCAGATCGACGAGGTCACGTATACCCGGCCGGTGCCCGACGCCGACGGAACGACGGGGAAGCCCGTGTTCTTCGGCCTGGACTTCGGCGACCGCACCGCCGTCGTCCTGTCGCGCTACGACGTGAGCTGCGGATGGGACGGCCACATCCGCGAGGGCGCTTACAGCGTGCATCCCGGCGATGCCCGGCGGCTCGGCGTCAACATGATCGCTTACGCGCTGGTCACCTTCCCCCTGGCCCAGTACCAGAGCACGGGCAAGGTCTATTACGAGGAACAGGAGCGGGCGAGGGGCGACTTCGTCTTCGCCCAGGCCAAACTGGGCGACAACTGGGACGTCCAGCCGAATGCCATCGCCAACCTGCTGAAGTTCGTGACGGCCAACACCAGCGCGGAGGTCAAGTTCGAGCGCAACGCCGTTGAGCTGACCGCGGACGAACTGCTCGAGTATCCCTTCCTCTACGTGACGGGGCGGCACGACTTTGAGCTGAGCGAGGCGCAGATCCAGGCGCTGCGGCGATACCTGGGCAGCGGCGGGTTCCTGCTGGCCAGCCCCAGTTGCGGCGAGCGCGAGTTCGACAGGGCATTCCGGCGCGAGATGGCCAGGGCGCTGCCGGACCATGAGCTCCAGAAGCTGCCCGCAGACCACCCCGTCTACACCATCCTGAACCGCGTCGAAGACGTGACTTACACCGATTACGCCGCGTCCACCGGCGAAGCGCCGCCCCCCCTGCCGCTGGAAGGCATCGAGCTGGGAGGCACAACGGCCGTGATCTACACCCCCTACGGCATCGGCGGCGGCTGGCGCGGGTTCGACCACCCCTTCGGCCGAGACATTGCCCAGCACGACGCCGTCAGGCTCGGCGTGAACGTCGTCCTCTATGCCATGACGCACTGACAGGGAAGCAGCCCGCGCTCAGTGGTGAGTGGCCGGTGCGGCCCTGGCGAACTTGCCGCCGTCCCCTTCTGCCGAGGGCGGCGTCTGGTAGCGGCCGTCAGAGAAAGGAAGGACGCATTGGGCCCCGAAAAACGACACGCGCCGGACGCCGAGCCCAGCCATCGGGACAGGGATGCGAAACTGGTCGCCAGACTCGGTTCGGTGCGCAAGGTCATGCTCGCCGAGATCGAGAAGGTGATCGTGGGCCAGCAGGAGGTGCTCGAGCAGATCCTCATCACGCTCTTCTGCCGCGGTCACTGCCTGGTGGTGGGAGTGCCGGGCCTGGCCAAGACCCTCATCGTGCGCACCCTGGCCCGGTGCCTGAGCCTGGGGTTCAAGCGCATCCAGTTCACCCCGGACCTGATGCCAAGCGACATCACGGGTACCGAAGTGCTCGACATCGACCCGGAAACACAGCAGAGGCGGTTCCGGTTCGTGTCCGGTCCGGTATTCACCAACGTGCTGCTGGCCGATGAGATCAACCGCACGCCCCCCAAGACGCAGGCGGCCCTGCTGGAGTGCATGCAGGAATACGCCGTGACCGTGGGGGGAAACACCTACCCCATCGAGCAGCCGTTCTTCGTGCTGGCGACGCAGAACCCCATCGAGCAGGAAGGCACCTATCCCCTGCCCGAGGCGCAGCTTGACCGCTTCATGCTGAACATCTTCATTACGTACCCCGAGCGGGGCGAAGAGATAGAGATATTCAAGAAGACCACAACGGACGAGCTGCCCGAAGCGAAGGCCGTCATGGACGGGCGCCAGATCACGCAGGTTCAGCACATCGTGCGGCGGGCGCCCGTCAGCGATCACGTGCTGGAATACGTCGCCGACCTCGTACGGGCCACGCGGCCCGAATGCAACGAGGCGCCGCCCTACGTCAAGGACTACGTGGAATGGGGCGCCGGACCGCGCGCCGGGCAGTACCTGGTCCTGGGAGCCAAGGCCCGGGCCCTCATTCAAGGGCGGTTCAACGTTGCCTGCTCCGACGTCCGCGCCGTCGCCCATCCCGTGCTGCGGCATCGCATCTTCACCAATTTCAACGCCGACAGCGAGGGCATCTCCGTCGAGGGCGTGATCGATCATTTGCTGGAAACCATCCAGGAGCCGGACGAGAAGGCGTACGCCCAGAAGGCCCGCCGGGAAAGGGCCGCCGGCGCGGGAGCCGCCAGGGAGGAGGCGACGGACCTCTAGCCAGGTGCCGTCGGCCACTGCCCGCTTTCCACTGACCACTGCCTGAAGATGCGCCCCGGATTCAGAAGCAAATACCACGAGCCTCAGAAGCTCGCCCGGATAAGCAACCTCCAGTTCATCGCCCGCGCCGTCGTCGAGGGCTACATCAGCGGCCTGCACCGCAGCCCGTTCAAGGGCTTTAGCGCCGAGTTCGCCGAGTACCGCGAATACCTGCCCGGAGACGATCTGAAGCACTTCGACTGGAAGGTCTTCGCCCGCAGCGACAAGCGCTACGTCAAGCAGTACGAGGAGGAGACCAACCTGACGTGCACGCTGCTGCTCGACTCGAGCGGCTCGATGCTGTTCGGTTCCGACGGCCTGACGAAGTTCGACTACGGCAGCTTCCTCGTGGCGGCCCTGACCTACCTGATGATACTCCAACGGGACCAGGTCGGGCTGGTGGTCTTCGACGAGCAGGTGCGCAAGCGCATCCCTCCCAGCAATAGCCCCGCCCACATGAGGAACATCCTGGAAGAGCTGGAGCGTACCGAGCCCGGGGGCGAGACCGGCATCGCGGCCTCGCTGCATTCGGTGGCCGAAAGCACCCGCCGGCGCGGACTCGTCATCGTCATCAGCGACCTGATAGACGATCAGGAAGCCGTCATGAACGCCCTCAGCCATTTCCGACACGACCGCAACGAGGTCGTCGTCTTCAACCTGTTCGACCCCGCCGAGCAAGACCTGCCCTACGATGGGCTGATCGACTTCGTCGACCTGGAGACGAACCGGAAGATGCAGGTCAGGGCCGACGTGGTCCGGCAGGACTACCGCCGCAAGTTCGAGGGCTTCATCCAGCATTACCGGCAGGCCTGCGCGGCGTCCCGCGTGGACTATCAGTTCGTGACCACCGATGCCCCGTACGAGCTGATGCTGGCCGCTTACCTAAACAGACGCGAGAAGTGCAAGTAGGTACTCGGGCCTGGTCTGCGACCCTTGCTCTATCCGCTCCCGGCGTGAGCCGGCTCAAGCAAGAAGTAGGAGTGGGAGTAAGAGCAGGAGCAAGAGCAGGTAGGGGCACGGCGTGCCGTGCCCGCCCCGGCAGCAGGAGCAACGATTAACCGTTGACGATTGACGATCAACGGCGGGCGAGCAACGGCAAAGACGTCAAACGGACAACGGCTTTCAACAGGGATGGACAGGATGACCAGGATATCGGCTCCAACGAACAACGAGAAACGAGCAACGATCAACTGTCAACGATTAACCATCAACAACGAATGAGAGCAAGAGCACGAGTAGGAGTAAGAGTAGGAGTGAGCGCGGCAGCAGGAAGGGGCAGAGGATGCGCTGGCCGAGGGACGAGGGATAGATGATCCATCTGCTCTGGGCGTCGCTCGCCATCCCCATAGTCATCCACCTGGTGCACCGCCGGAAGGCCAAGCGCGTGCCGTTCAGCACGCTGCGCTTCCTGCGCATGGTGGACCAGCGGGTGGCGCGCCGCCAGCGGCTGAAGGAACTGCTGCTGCTCGCCCTGAGGCTCCTGCTGCTCGCCGCGCTGATCGGGGCGCTCTACCGCCCGATGATCCGCTCGGCAACCTTCAAGGGCAGCGACGTTCCGACGGCGGTCGCCGTGGTGCTGGACAACACGTATTCGCTGCGCGCCAGCTCACGGGGCGCGATGCGGTTCGGCAGGGCCCGGCAGGCCGTCGCAGACATCCTGGACGGCCTCGGAAAGGGCGATGCGGCGGTCCTGGTGCCGTTCGATGCGCAGGATGAGGCCCCGCCCGAACTGACGACCGGGCTCGCACATGTGCGCGATGAACTCAAAGCCATGGAGTGCGGCTACGGCACGGCGGAGCTGGCCGGGCCGCTGCGACGGGCTCTGGCCGCCCTCGAGCGCAGCACGCTCCCGCGCAAGGAGCTCTACGTCGTCACGGATTTCCAGAGGCTGTGCTGGACCCCCGCGCTCGCAGAGCTGCACGAGGCCTTCCCCGCGGATATGCCCGTCTTCCTGGTGGACGTGGGCGGCGAGGTGCAGGAGAACCTGGCGGTCACGAGCGTCGAGTTCGGCGTGAACGTTCAGGTGGCCGGCACCGCCTCCCAGATCTACTGCCGGCTGCTGAACACGGGCAGCCGCAACGTCGAGCAGAACCTCGGCCTCTTCCTCAACGGCGAGAAGGTCGCAGAGCGCGAGGTGTCTCTGGCCGCGGGTGCAGAGGTGACGGTCACCTTCAGCCACGTCTTCGGCCGGAGCGGGCAGTTCGCCGGTGAGCTCAGGCTCGGGCCCGACGAACTGGGGCCGGACGACTCCCGCTACTTCACCGTGAACGTGCTGGAAAGCCTGCCCGTGCTGCTGGTGAACGGCGATCCCTCCACGGTGCCTTACCTGAACGAGACCTTCTTCCTGGAACTCGCCCTCTCGGCGCCGGCGGCCGGCGGCAAGACCGTATCCCCGGTCAGGGCGGAGACGGCCACGGCGGCGGATTTTCTCGAGCATCGGCTGGACGACTACGGCTGCGTCATCTTCGCCAACGTGCCCCGCCTGCCCGACCTGTGGGCGGATCGGCTGCGCCGTTACGTCGAGGGCGGCGGCGGGCTCATCGTGTTCGCCGGCGACCGGGTGGACCCGGCCTCCTATAACACGGCACTGGCCGGCGACGGCGGCGAATCTCTGCTGCCGGCGCTTCTGGGCGAGGTGCGACGGGCCGACGAAGACGCCGCGGGAGGCGGCTTCCGCATCCGCCGGCTGGACCGCCAGCATCCGATCCTGCGGGGCGTGGCCGACGCCATAGACACGGGCGCGGCCCGGGTCGAGCGCTTCTTCTCCGTCACGCCGCAGGCGGAGGGCGGGGCCGTGCTGGCGGAGCTGGACGCCGGCCCGCTGCTGCTCGAGAAGAAGGCCGGCGCGGGCAGCGTGATCCTGTGCACGAGCAGCGCCGACCTGGACTGGAACAACCTGCCCGCCCGTTCGTTCTTCCTGCCCGTGCTGCACCAGATGGTCTATTACGCCGGACGGTCGGCGACGGGCGACCGCGAGGTCGCGGTCGGCTCGCCCTATGCAGTACAGCTTCCACCGTCAGACGAGGCGGCCCAGGTCAGCTTCTTCGGCCCGGCCTCCGAGGACGGAGAGGCGCCCGTGGAGCTGCCGAGTACGGGCTCGACCGACGAGGCCGGCAGGATCGCCTTCAAAGAAACCGGGCGGCCCGGCATCTACCGCGCCGTCTACACGACAGGAGACGAGAAGCGCGAGGAGCTCTTCG
>CAZSET010000108.1:0-13169 GCA_964605915.1 uncultured candidatus Brocadiaceae bacterium
CGTAGTAGCGCACGCCCGGTTCGTCGACGACGAAGTTCAGGGGCGCGATGTTCGGCGGGATGACGATGCCGGAGTAATCGGGCTGGATGCGGGGCAGGCGTCCGACGGACGCGCACTCCCCTGTCGGGACCGCCACGCCCGAGGGGCAGTCACACGCCCAATGACCGAGCGCGGCCAGGCCGACGCAAAGCATCAGGAAATGATGAACCCGCAACCTCATAATGGATCCTGTGGAAGTGCGTACAGGTAGTAGTAGAAGTAGGTGTTGCGGTGGGCCCTGGCCAGCTCGCCCGCTGCCCTCTCCAGGTCCCCGCCGTGACGCCCTATGACCTCGGAGAAGGCACGGAAGCGTTCCACGGTCCGCTCACTCATGGCCTGCGGCGGCAAGTCAAGGTTCGCTCCCGGCCTGCTGGCGTATATGAGCACGGCCTCCTGGCAGTGCCGGGGCAACTCAGCGTAGCCGAGTTCGCCGAACTTGCCGAGGGACGCGACGAAAGGCTCCAGATTCCCAGTCAACAAGTAATGGGCCATAAGGTACTCGAACGCCATCCGGTTGCTGGGGTCTCGCCGAAGAAGCTGTCCCAGAAGCGTCTCGGGGCCGAAGGTGCCGACGTAGTCCTCAACCGGCATGTGCTGCCTGACACGGCGGACCTCCTCGTCCCCTGAGAGGCCGGGATCGGCCTCCAGCCGTTGGAGGAGTTCCACTCCCTCCTCTCCGAACAGCATGCCCCTGCTCAACGCCCGCAGGAACACGCGAGCCGCCTCCGGCTGCCCCTTGACGATGTGGGCCATGGCGATCCTGCGAAGGACCCACGGCCGCGGGCCGGCGCTCTCCAGCGCCTCGTGGGCCATGTGTTCGGATTCGTTGACGTGTCCCAGGTCCCAGAAGATGTCGCTCAGTTTCATCAGGGCGCGCGCGTCGTCGTACACATCCTCCATCGCGCCGCTGTGGGGCAGCAGGCCTCTCGGATGCTGGGGATATGCGAACATCTCGTCCAACAGTTGCCCCTCGTGATACAACGCGCGGTTCAAGTCCCAGTTCATGAAATTGTCGTAACGCAAAACGGGCACTTCGACCACGGTGCGCAGAAGCTCCGGCCACGCGCGGCGCCCCGCCAGGTACTCCACCTCGAACCACCTGGTCAGGCCAGCGTCAAAGCTCCACCAGAACGCCCAGGCAGTCAGTGCGGCAAGGATTGCCACGCGGATCCCCGCCGCGGGCCTTTCTTCGACGAGCAAGACGAGGAGGCGGCCGCCAACGGAGGTCGGCAGCCCGCCGGCCTTCTCTGCGCAGAGCGCTCGCCACAGCCCGGCACAGAGCACGGCCAGAACGGCGTACACGCACGCAATCAACAAGACGACTGCGGCGCGCGAGTCGACGTCTCGGTGATAGGGCATCAGGCGCAAGTACGCGTCCGCGATGCTCAGGTTCAGCGCCAACACACCTGCCACGTAGGGGGCGACAGCGGCAGTCAGAAGGCAAATGACGCCAAGCGGCCGCCGACCTCCGGCCAGTAGCTCATGGACCCCGCACAGTGCGCCGTACACCAGCAAGGCTCCGCCGGCCACGTAGTACAGCACTGCGCCCAGGGCGGCAAACAGCAGGAACCGGCGCACCCAGTTGCGGAGCGGCACCGCGCAGTAGAGACACGCGAAAGCCAACGCCGCCGTCAGCGCAAGGGCAGCCGGCAGGGGGCTGCTGTACTTGTTGTAGAGAGCAACGACAAACACCGCCGGCACCAGGTGCAGCACGCGCGGGCGACTCCCGCTCAGCCGCCTGAGCAGGTACCACAGGGCCAGGCACTGCGATCCCGCGACCGCCGTGACGATCAGGGCGCCCAACCACGGGTAATACAACCACTGCGACAGGAAGGCGGCCGCGTATTGGACCAGCCCGCCTGGATAGGCCGCGAAGTTCCGGAAGGCCGCCCAGCCCGGCGCGAACGTCGGGAACACGGGCGTGAGCCAGAAGTACGCCAGCCGCGTATTGACCCGCAGCCAGACGTGCAGGTACGCGAGCACCAGAAACAGCACGAGCACGATCGGGAACGGAGGCCACCAGACGAGCCGCTTCCGGCCGGATTCTGGCGCTGCGGTTACGGCTTCGCGCTCTTCCGGTCCTGCCGCTGTGCCGTCCGGTAAGGTGTTGGGTTGCATCACGTCGCCTGGAGGCAAGGCAAGATGGCTTCGGCGCCGGTCGCCTCCGCACGGCCAGAGGATAACAAACGGCCCAACCGAAGGCAAAGCCTCCCCCACCGTTGAATGGTGGCGGGGCCGGCGTGAATGCCTTATTATACTCGCACCGGCGCTTCCTTCAGAAGGAGTGTGAGCAGTGGACAAGGTGAAAGTGGGGATTATCGGATCGCAGTTCGTGGCGGGGATTCACGCGGAGTCCTTCAAGTCCGTGGCCGACGCGGACGTCGTCGCCGCGGCCTCGCCCAACGAGGGGCATGTCAGCGCTTTCGCCGAGAAGCACGGCATCCCGAACCGGTTCACCGACTACAGGCAAATGGTCGAGATGGACGAGCTGGACATGGTAACGCTGTGCCTGCCGAACTACCTTCATTGCGAGGCGACGGTAGCGGCCGCCGAGGCCGGCAAGCACGTCCTGTGTGAGAAGCCCCTCTGCATGAACCTGGCAGAAGCCGACCGGATGATCGACGCCTGCAACCAGGCGAACGTCAAGCTCATGTACGCCGAGGAGCTCTGCTTCGCCCCCAAGTACGTCCGCGCCAAGCAGTTGATCGACGCCGGGGCGATCGGCAAGGTGCATCTCCTCAAGCAAAGCGAAAAGCACGACGGCCCGCACGCGGACTGGTTCTGGGACGTCGAACTTTCCGGAGGCGGCGTCACGGTGGACATGGGCTGCCACGCTTTCGAGTTCTTCCGCTGGCTGCTGGACAAGCCGAAGGCCCTGAGCGTTTACGCCGACATGGCTACCCACGTACACGCAGAGCGGACGCGGGGCGACGACGTCGCCACCATCATCGTCAACTTCGAGGGTGGCGCGCGGGGGCTCGCCGAGGAGAGCTGGGCCAAGAAGGGCGGCATGGACGACCGGGCCGAGATGCACGGCAGCGAAGGCGTTATCTACGCCAACCTGCTCCAGGGCAGCTCACTGCTGACCTACAGCGCGGTGGGTTACGATTACGCCGTCGAGAAGGCCGCCTCGACGGTCGGCTGGACGTTCACCATGTACGAGGAGCTCTGGAACTACGGCTTCCCGCAGGAGATGGCCCACTTCGTCAAGTGCGTTAAGGAAGACCTGGAGCCGCTGGAGACCGGCGAGGACGCCAGGGCCGTCCTGGAGATGATCTTCGCCGCCTACGCGTCCGCAGGGACGGGCAGGAAGGTCGAGCTGCCCTTCCGGACGGACGCCGCCAGACCCATCGACCTGTGGCGCTGAGGGCGCGCGAAAGGAGGGCCGCAGTGCCGATAGCCAAGCGCATGCTGGCGGCGGGGATCGCCGTGTTCGTTCTCGCCTATCTGGGCCGCCCTACGTGCGCGGCGCCGCCGAACGCAGTCGACGCGCCCCAGGGGCACGATGTCTCGTGGCGTCTCGCCGGGCCCGGCGGCGGGGGCTGGATCCAGTCCATCGCCTATGATCCGCAGGATCCCAACACGCTCTACGTCGGCTGCGACGTGGGCGGGTTCTACTTCTCGTCGGACAACGGGCGCAGCTACGAGATCCGCAACAGCGGCCTGCGCAACGACTTCGTGGAGTCGATCGCCGTTCACCCGCACGATAGCCGCATCATCCTGCTCGGCACCGAGGGCGGCATCTTCCGGACGGCCGACGGGGGCCTGCCCTGGCAATGGATGCGCGACGGCTTCCCGCCGATCGAGCGTTACTCCTTCTCGGCGCCCATCGGGGCCGTGTCCTTCGATCCGCAGAATCCCAACGTCGCCTACGCCGGCATAGGCCGTCCGCGGCAGTCCGGCGAGGGCCGCGGTGCCATATACCGCAGCGACGACACGGGCCGCACGTGGCGCAACGTCTCCGAAGGCCAGTTGCCGCCAGACGCCATCGTCAGTGACATCGAGCTAAAGCCGGGCGAGGGCCGCGTCCTGCTGATCGCGACGAATGAGGGCGTGTTCCGAAGCGAGGACGCCGGCCAGACGTGGCGACCGTCGAGCGAGGGCCTGCCGCATCGATACGTGGAAGAGCTGGCCTTCGCCCCCTCGTCGCCGAACGTCGTCTACGCGTCGGTCCGCACCACGGCCAGGGATGACCAGCAGTGGAACGGCGGCGTCTACCGCAGCGACGATGCCGGCCGCACGTGGCACGCCGCCAACGGCACTGGAATGCCGAAGGCCGTGGGCAGGTCCGATCAGCCCGCCCCGATGACGTCCGGGATCAGGGAGATCGCTGTCGATCCCCGCGACGCGGATGTGGTCTATGCCGGCAGCACGGCCTGGGTGAGCGACGGCGTCTACAAGACAACCGACGCCGGCGCGACGTGGCAGCGCGTCTGCACCCGCGCGCTGGAGACGGTCGACTACGGATGGATCACCCAGTGGGGTACGAGCGTGACGTGCATGACGGTCTCGCCGGCCGACCCGGATTGCGTCGCCATCGGCACGTCGGGCCACGTGTTCGCAACGGAGGATGCCGGGCGGACGTGGCAGCAGCGCTACTGCAAGCAGTTCCCCGACGGGTGTTTCACCGGCACCGGGCTGGAGGTCACGTGCCTCAACGCCGTCATCCCGGACCCCGCGCGGCCGCACCGGCTCTACTTCTGCTACATGGACATCGGGCTGCTCATCAGCGAGGACGACGGGCGCACGTTCCGCCGCAGATCTGAGGGCATGGAGCACGGCGGCAACTGCTTCACCGTAACCGCCGACCCCGAGGCCCCTTCGACTATCTGGGCGGGCACCGGCGAGTGGGGCTCGAACATCGGCCTTATCTGCCGGTCCGACGACGACGGGGCGACGTGGCGCGTGATGGGCCACGCCGAGTCGGGCCTGCCGAACGGGCAGAACCGGCACATCGTCCTCGACCCGCACAGCCCGGTGGGCCGGCGCCGCCTGATCGTCACCTCGCGCGGCAGCGGCCTTTACGAGTCCCGCGACGGCGGCGAGAGCTGGCATTGCATCAACGGCGACCTGCCCTCCGACGTGGCCAAGAGCCCGCACGGACTGCTGCTGGATCCCGGCGACTCGAGCCACCTGGTTGCCGCGCTGGGCGGGGTGCCGGAAGCCGGAGGGGGCATCTGCGAGACACGAGACGGCGGCGCGACCTGGGCGCGCACCGGTGAGAAACCACCCTTTGCCAGCATCATGAGCCTCAGCGCCGATCCCGGCGACTTTCAGACGCTCTACGTGGGAGCGCGCAGCCACTACGATCGCGCCGGCGGGCGAAGCTATCCGGGCGGCGCCTTCAAGAGCTCCGACGGCGGCAGGACGTGGCGGCATATCCTCGACTACCATTTCGTCAGTGCCGTAGCCGTAAGCCCGGCCGACCCCGATGTCGTTTACGCGGCCACCCACGACCATCCTTACCACGACGACTGCGCCGCTGAGGGCCTGCTGAAGAGCGCGGACGGGGGCCTCACGTGGCGGCACGAGAACGCGGGCCTGTCCGCTCTGGACCTGGTCTGCCTGAGCCTCACCCCGCACGACACATCCGTCATCTACGTCGGCACCGGGGGCAACAGCGCCTTCGTGGGGGGGGACGCCGCCGTCGAGCGGGCGTCCGCCCGACGGTCCAGGTCCGTGTTAGTTCCGCCAGAGAACTGAGGAGTGCTGAATGACCTCAAGAGAACTGACTTCCGACTCGCCGGAAGCGGCGGAGACGCGCACGCCTGCGCCGCACCTTATCTCCTACGCCATGACCCGCGAGTGCAACCTCTCCTGCAAGCATTGCTACAGCGATGCCGATCGGCAGCCCGATCCCGACGAGCTGTCCACTCAGGAGGCCAAGGAACTGCTGAACCAGATGGCCGAGTGGGGCATAAGGTTGCTCATCCTCGACGGGGGGGAGCCCCTGTGCCGCGAAGATGTATTCGAGTTGGCCGGACACGCCTCCTCGCTGGGCCTCAGGGCCGTCCTCGGCACAAACGGCACACTCCTGGATGCGCAGGCGGTAAAGAACCTGAAGTCCTGCGGTGTGATGGCAGTGCAGATCTCCATTGACGGTGCGGACGCAGCCACGCATGACTCGTTCCGCGGCCAGCAAGGCACGTTCGAACGGGCCCTGGCGGCCGCCTCCTTCTGCAAGGCCGGCGGATTGCCCTTCCAGTTCGGGCTCACCATAAGGAGAACCGTTCTGGAACAGATACCCGACATGCTGAGACTGACCGTGGAAGCAGGAGCCAACGCCGCCGAGTTCTTCGACCTCGTCCAGGTCCCCAGGGTCAAGAGGGAAATCCCGGATGAGGTGCTCTCGCCCGCCGAAAGACGCGACGTGATGACCTGGCTGGCAGAAGCGCAACAGGACTGCCCCATTATCATAAGGGTGCCGGCCTGCCCCATGTACCCCCTTCTGCTGCAGGAAAAGCAGATAAAGCCGCGCCACTTCCCAGCAGACCTGTTGCGCAGGGTGCCCTACTACGGTCGCGGCTGCGCGGCAGGGATGCCCAACGGCTATCTCACCGTTCTGCCCAACGGTGACCTGATTCCCTGCATGCTCCTACAGGTGAAACTGGGTAACGTGCGCCAGGAAAGCATCACCACGCTCTGGGACAGCTCCGAAGTGTTGGCCGCGCTCAGGGATCGATCGCTGCTCAAGGGAGAATGCGGACGGTGCGCCCACCGCGATATGTGCGCTGGCTGCCGGGGAAGAGCCTACGAGGAGACGGGTGACATGCTGGCCGCCGATCCGGGCTGCTGGCGCCCGTCCAAAACGGCCTGACGGACGTGCCGCCCCCGCCGGAAGTTGCCATCGCCCCCCACAGCCGGTATCATCAGCCGTAACCGACAACCGCCTGAACGGAACGGGTTCGGGGAGGAACCGAATGGAGTTCTTTGACTGCAATTGCTTCGTCGGGCTGCCGATGAACGGCATGGCCAAACCCATTGCCACGGCGGCTGAGCTCGTCGCTGAGATGGACCGCTCCGGCATCTCCCGCGCCCTGGTCTGGCACGTGGCGCAGCGTGACTACGCGGTGCCGACGGGCAACCGGCTGCTGGCGGAAGCCATCGAGGAGCACACGGATCGCCTTGTCGGATGCTGGAGCATCATGCCGAACCAGGCGGGCGAGCTTCCGGAGCCGGACGAGTTCTGTGCGCAGATGGCCGGCCGGAATGTCCGCGCCCTGCGCGCGTTCCCGGATCTCCAGCACTTCCTGCTGCGGGGCGAATCCCTCGGCCCGGTTCTCGAGGCCATGGTGGCGCGCCGGATCCCGCTGATCCTGCCTATCAGCCGCGGCGTGGGCTGGCGGGATGCCTACGACCTGATGCGCGATTTCCCGGACCTGGTCTGCATACTGAGCGCCATGGGCGTCTGGGGTGCAGACCGCTGGTTCCGTCCGCTCATAGAGCGCTACGCCCACGTCTACATCGAGACCAGCGAGTACATCCTGGACGGCGGCGTCGAGGCGTTCGTGCAGAGCTACGGGGCCGAACGGATGCTGTTCGGCACGGGCTTCCCGCAGTGGGAGCACGGCGGCGTTATGCTCATGCTCAAGCACGCCGAGATCGCGGAGTCCGACAAGGAGGCCATCGCCTCAGCCAACCTGGAGCGCATACTGGGCGCAGAGAAGCTCTGAGGCCGCGCCCACGGAGGAAGCATGAAAACGCAGACGCCGATACGGCCCGATTCGGAACTGGCCGCCGAGTTCTGGGAGAAGGGACGCAGCGAGTCCTGCCCCATCTACGACATGCACGGCCACATGGGCGAGTGGCACTCGATATACTTCCCGCGCGCCGAGGCGGCGGAGATGGTGCGCAGCATGGACGGCGCGGGCGTCAGGCTGCTGTGCTTCGCGCACCACGCCGCGCTCTTCTCTCCACAGATCGGCAATCGCGTCGCGGTCGACGCAGTCCGGCAGTTCCCGGATCGCCTCCGGGTCTACTTGTCCGTAAACCCGCACTATCCGGACGCAATCGAACGCGATCTGGCGAGCTTCGACGACATGCGCGACGTCTACGTGGGGCTGAAGCTGCTGGCCGACTATCACAAGGTACCCATCAGCGCGGAGCCGTACCGGCGGGCGCTGGAATTCGCCGACGAACGCGGCCTGCTCGTGCTGAGCCACACCTGGGGCGGCAGCAACTGCAATGGCGACGGCGAGGTGAGGCGCGTCGCCGAGCGCTACCCCAACATACGCCTGCTGATGGGACACAGCCTGAACGACCACTGGCACGAAGCCGCCGCGATCGTCCGCGACTATCCCAACACCTACGCGGAACTGACCAGCATTCCGGGCCGGCGAGGCGTCCTTGAACTGCTCTGCGAAGAGGCCGGAAGCGACAGGATGCTGTTCGGCACGGACATCCCCTGGTTCGACGAGCACCAGGGGGTCGGCTCCCTGCTCTCGGCGGACATCACCGAGGACGACATCCACAACATCCTGCACCGCAACGCCGAGAAGCTGCTGGGGCTCTGACGCGGCTTCGCCAACTCGCGATACACGCACGTGCGACGCGCCTGCTGCGCGCTGTTAGGCGCGCCGCCGGGATGTTATGTTGCCTTTGGCGGGGCTTGGACGGCCACGGGCCCGGACGGTTGAGCCGCCAGGAGCGCGATCACCCTCGTCGTCGTTCTCGTACTCGTCGTCGACCTTGGGCGCCGCTTCGTCCCAAGCGTCACAGGCGGTCAGTTGCGGCTCGTCCAGGCCGCCCGGACGGGGAGACACCGACCGAAACCGCCTCAGGGGAACCAGTTATGCCGAGCGCGGTTGACAGGACTCGCCGCGAATGCGATACTGCGGGTTCAACTGCACGGTCACCCGGAGAGAGAAAGCATGACGGAACACGGAAGCGACCAACGCGCCAAAGGCACGTGGCTGACCTACAGGCCCGACATCAAGATACTGGATTGCACGATTCGCGACGGCGGCCTCATCAACAATCACAGGTTCGATGACGATTTCGTCAGGGCCGTCTACGAGGCGGACGTGGCCGCAGGCGTCGACTACATGGAGATCGGTTACAAAGGCTCCAAGAGGCTCTACCCGCCCAGCGAGTTCGGACCGTGGAAGCACTGCGACGAGGAGGACATCCGCCGCGTCTTCGGCGACAATCCCACCAACCTGAAGCTCTCCGCGATGGCCGACGCGGAACGGACGGACTACCAGGAGGACATCCTGCCCAAGGAGGACAGCGTCCTCGATGCCATCCGGGTCGCCACCTATATTCACCAGATCCCCACGGCCATGGACATGATCCACGACGCCAACGAGAAGGGCTACGAGGTCATTATGCAACTGATGGCCGTCTCCATCATCCAGGAGAAGGAGCTGGAGGAAGCCCTCGAGGTGCTCGCCGCCAGCCCCGTCAGCGCCATCTATCTGGTGGATAGTTTCGGCGCGCTCTACTCCGAGCAGGTGAGGGACCTGACGCTGACCTACCTGGCGGCCGTCGCGGACACCGGCAAGGAGGTGGGCATCCACGCGCACAACGCCCAGCAGCTTGCTTACGCCAACACGCTCGAGGCCCTCATCGTGGGCGCCAGCCGCCTGGACGCCACCATCAACGGCATGGGCCGCGGGCCGGGCAACTGCCCCATGGAACTGCTCATCGGCTTCCTGAAGAACCCCAAGTTCCACCTGCGCCCCATCCTGAATTGCATCCAGGAGCACTTCCTGCCGCTGGACGGCAAGATGGAATGGGGGCCGAAGATCCCCTACATGATCACCGGCCAGCTCAACCGCCACCCGCGCCCTGCCATCGAGTTGCGCAAGGGCGATACGCCGGACGACTACGTCGGCTTCTACGACAGGATGATCGAAGAGGAATAGCCGCCGGCGCCGGACGCGCTACTCGATCACCACGGCAGCGTGGATGTGCACCCGGGGAACCGTGGCGACCACCGTGCCGCCGCGCGACGCGTACTTCTGGGCGGAACGCCCGTCTGCAACCGGCCGAGGCACTCTCAGATCTCTACCGCCCGCCCCTCAGCGTCGGACTGGAAGCAGGCGTCGAGGGCCTTCTGGATCGCTGCTCCGCGGACGAAGTCGGGCTGGTCGTTGACGCCCGCCCTGATGCTCTTGATGAACCGCTGGTAGACCGTTGGCGTGCGACGGCACTTGAGAACTGACCACTGCTGCGCGTCGATATTCTTGCCCCGACAGATCCGCAGCTCGCTGTAAGAGCTGTCCAGGTCAACGACGACCGCGCCCTTATCGCCGTACACCCGCAGCAGAAGGGAGTTCTTATGTCCCGTCGCCCAGCGCGTGGTATGGATCGTCCCGATGGCGCCGTTGGCAAACTCGACGGTCATCACCGCTGAGTCGTTGGCATCCAGCTTGTACTGACCGATCCGATTACCTTTCGCCTTCGCGAACGTCTTCAACCGACAGTTGACAGATCGGAT
The DNA here is from genome assembly GCA_964605915.1 of uncultured candidatus Brocadiaceae bacterium. Taxonomy (GTDB): domain Bacteria; phylum Planctomycetota; class Brocadiia; order SM23-32; family SM23-32; genus DAOVRD01. The sequence goes on from CAZSET010000108.1 coordinate 10,481, forward strand.
GTCGCCTGCCGCATACGAAGCGAAGTCCAGGATGTGCACACCAATGTCCCCGAGCACGCCCATGCTGCCGTGCGCTGTCGATAGGCGCCAGAGCAGACCGGGCGACTTGCGCCACTCGCCCCAGTACGGAGACGCGAGCCAGCTCTGCAGATAGCTCGCCTCCACGTGCATGACGCGGCCTATGTCACCCCTTTCTATGAGGTCGTGTGCCCGCTGGATGGCGGAGGCGTTCCGGTACGACAGGTTGACCATGTTGATGACATGCGCGCGGGCGGCCGCCGCAGCCATCTTCCTTGCGTCCGGGTAGTTCGTGGCCAGGGGCTTCTCGCAGAGGACGTGCTTGCCCATCCCGATGGCCTTCAGCGACACGGGCGCGTGGCCGGAGTCGGACGTGACGTTGCTGACCGCGTCGCACTCCTCGTCAGCCAGCAACTCGTCCACGTCGCTGTAGACGTGTGGGATGCCGTGTCGCTCAGCGAAGGCGTTGGCTCGCTCTGCGATCAGATCGCAAGCCGCCACGACCTTACAGCCTCTGATCTGTGCGAATGCCGCCGCATGACCGTTTGCCATCCCGCCTGTACCGACGATCGCAATCCTGATCATCATCGACTCCCTGCATCTAGAACGGAGGACCGAGGAACGTTACAGTGAAGCGAAGTGCCTCCCACGTGCGGGTGCCCACCACGTGCTCCTGGTCGTCGTGCGAGACGGCGTACACGCTGGTCCCTGCGCTGCCGCCTGACCAGATGCTGAGCCGGTCCCGCGTACCGGGTGAGCTCCCGCGGATGTCGCGGCGCTGAGCCGGCGCTATCCGAACACAATGGCCGCATGGATGTGTACCTTGTCTACAGCGGCAACCGCCTCGCCTCTGCGCGCCACGTATTCCCAATCGAAACCGCACTTCTCGAACGCCAGGCGGACGGCGGACGGCTTCTGGGGCAGCCTCACCTCCACCTTGACTGGACCGACGGGTGGTATCTCGTCGACGGATCCGTCGTTCGGACGGTTCGGAATGCCCGACGCCCGGTTGATGAGATGGACGATCGTCCTGCCGCCTTTCCTACGGAGCACGACGTCCACGCACGTGGGGGCATGCACGCGGATGTCCAACTCGCCCGCCAGCGCCTGCACCAACTCGCCCACGAACTGGCGCACCATCGGGTGACGACGCGCCGCGAAGAACCGGAACACGTCGAAAGGAACGCAGGCCACCGCGCCCTTCCCGACGGCGTTGATGGTGGCGGCGGGGGCGGCCAGCAGCCGCTCGTCCAGCAAGGGCGTGGTACCCAGGCGTCCGAACGCCGTTGCCTTCGTCGGCCTGACCAGGCGCCACGCGGCACTGTAGACGGGCACCGAACCGTCCCCGGCGGCCACGTGGTAGATGACGTCCTGCTCCATCTTGCCGCCCCTGACCCCGAGGAATCGGGCGCCGAACCGCTCGAACCCCGCCGCGCCGGACACCAGGAGCTTGCCCCCGCCCCCGACGTAGTCCTTCAGGGCCTTCACCATCGCGTCTGACATGCGGTCCTGCTCGGGCGCGACCACGACCGGGAAGTCAGCCAATCGCGGCAGGAGCGCCCACTCGTCCATGATGTCCACGCCATAGTGGTTCTCCAGCAGGCCGTACGTGGCGCCCTCGACGGGTGAAGTGTCCACGTTCCACATCAGGTTCCGAGCGGGCTGGCTATGGACGTGGCATTCGGAGTGCAGCACGGCGACCTGCGGGATGGTCTCCGAGCCCTGGCAGAGCGTCCGGCGCGCCTTGACGAACCGGCCGACTTCGCGCAGGCGCCTCATGCGCCACGGCACGAGCTGCCCGTTGCGCAGGCCGTGGGGCGTTTCGTACACCTGCACGTTGCCCCCGAGCGCAGCGATCACGGCCGCCTCCTGCTGGATCATCTGGACGGGTTTGAACGCCCAGGGGTTCTTGCGGTCCTGCATGTCACCGGACTTTGTAAACGCCCAGATCATCACGTCCCAGGGCTTGCCGCGGGTCGAGATGAAGCGAGACTCGCAACGGCACGAGTCGAGCCCGAACACCCACGCGTTGTCGCCGCTGATCCAGTCGGTCGGCACCGTGGGCTCGCCCGGATCTTTGAAGGTCTGAAGCCAGTTCGAGCAAACGAGCACGCCCGGCTTGTGCGCGTGGACGGCGTCGCAGTAGCGGCTCACGTACTGCTCGAAGCTCTCGCGCGTGAAGCTGATCCACGCGACCCAGTTCGGATCGGTCGTCTCCGTTGGGGGTTCTTCGATGCCGGTCGCCTGCCGGAACGCCTTGCGGCAGCGCCTGCAGTAGCACGGCTCGACCGCCCAGAGCTCGCCGTCCACCCAGAAGCCGTCGACGCCGTAGCGATCGATCAGCTCGATCATCTGGGGAATCATCAGTTTGTCCAGGTACGGTCCGCGCGGGCACATCCTCTCGTTCGTCGGCCGGCCGGCGGACTCGCCGAAGGCTCCGCCCCTCGGCTGCCCTTCCTTGCCCACGATGCACCATTCCGGATGCTTCCGCCCTGCGGCGGCGTCCCAGATGCCCGAGTAGTGGCAATGCAGGGGCAGTCCGAGCCGCTTCGTGGCGGCGCGCCATCCCTTTAGAGCGTCCCTCTTGACACCCGGGCTCACGCACGCGCCGGGCGTCTCGCTGCGCCAGCTCGTGTAACCCGCGTGGCCCTTGCAGTCGGTCTGCACGAAC
>CAZSET010000109.1:0-13081 GCA_964605915.1 uncultured candidatus Brocadiaceae bacterium
TGGACAAGCTTGGGGCGGACTTCCGCGGCGATCCGGCAAGCGCCCTGCTGGAGGTGCTGGATCCGGAGCAGAACTCCACCTTCACGGACCATTACCTGGAGGTGCCGTTCGATCTCTCCAAGGTGCTCTTCATCTGCACGGCGAACTTCCTCGACCCCGTTCCGCCCGCACTCAAGGACAGGATGGAAGTCCTGGAGTTCCCCGGCTACACGGACGAGGAGAAGCTGCACATTGCCAGGAAGTACCTCGTGCCGCAGCAACTCGAGGCGAACGGCTTGAAGGAGGATCAACTGGCCGTCGCCGATGAGGCCCTGATGAAGCTCATCAAGGACTACACGCGGGAGGCGGGCGTCCGGAACCTCGAGCGCGAGATCGCCTCCCTTTGCCGCAAAGTGGCAAAGGCCATTGCGACGGAGGAGCAGGCTCGGACGACGATCGCCCCGGAGGACGTGCCGAAGCTGCTCGGCCCGCAGAGGTTCGTCCGGGAAACGGCTGAGCGCGTTGACGAGCCCGGCGTGGCCGCCGGACTCGCCTGGACGCCCGCAGGCGGGGAAATCATCTTCGTCGAGACCACGATGACGCCCGGCGACGGCAAGCTTACGTTGACCGGCATGCTGGGCGACGTCATGAAGGAGAGCGCCCAGGCCGCCCTCACTTACGTCCGGGCGCATGCCGAGAAGCTGGGCATCGACCCCGAACTGCTTGAATCCAGGAACTTCCACATCCACGTGCCGGCCGGGGCCATCCCGAAGGACGGACCATCGGCCGGCGTCACGATGGCCGTTGCCCTCGCATCGCTATGCAGCGGACGCAAGGTCAGACATAACGTCGCCATGACCGGCGAGGTAACGCTGCGGGGGAAAGTGCTTCCCGTAGGCGGAGTCAAGGAGAAGATCCTCGCTGCCCAGCGCGCCGGCATCGACACCGTCGTCATCCCGCGCCACAACGAGAAGGACCTGGTCGACGTGCCCGAGTACGCCAGGGAGAAGCTGCGCTTCGTACCGGTCGATACGGTCGACGACATCTTCCCCGTCGCCCTGGAGGACGGGGCCGAGTAGGGCGGCTTGACAAGCGCGCAGGGCTGGAATAGATTGATGGATCGGTGCGCCCGTAGCTCAATTGGATAGAGCGACGGCCTACGGAGCCGTAGGTTGGGGGTTCGAGCCCTCCCGGGCGTGCCATCTCTTCCTGCTCGCCGACCTGCCGATCCGCCCCTGCCAATCGCCAGATCCGTCCCGCACGCCCGTTACCATGCCGTCCTGACCGGCACGCCGGCGGCGTCCAGCGAGCGCTTGATGCCTTCGATGCTGTACTTGCCGAAATGCACCATGGAGGCGATGAGGGCCGCGTCGGCCTTGCCTTCAGTTAGCACGTCCCGAAGATGCTCAGGCTTGCCTGCGCCGCCGCTTGCGATGACGGGAATCCGGACGGATTCGCTCACCATGCGGGTCACTTCCAGGTCGTAGCCCGCCTCCGTGCCGTCGGCGTCGATGGAATTGAGGCAGATCTCGCCCGCGCCGAGCTGCTCGGCCCGTCGAGCCCATTGGACGGCGTCCTTGCCGGTGGCAACGCGAGCGCCCTCGACATAGACCTCGTACCCGCTGGGTATCTCGCCGCTCCGCTCGACACGCTTGACTTGCACGCCAAGGACGATGCACTGGCTGCCGAACCGGCGCGCCCCGTCCGAGATGAGGTCGGGATTGCGCACGGCTGCCGTGTCTATGCTCACCTTGTCGGCGCCTGCCAGCAGGACGCGCCGCATGTCGTCCACCGTTCTGAGCCCGCCGCCGACGGCGAACGGGATGAAGACGCGTTCCGCGACGCGCCGCACGACGTCGATCATGATGTCCTTCCTGCTGGGCGAGGCGCCTATGTCATAGAAGACCAGCTCGTCGACGCCGCCCTCGCTGTACTGCTCGGCCATCCGGACCGGATCGCCCACGTCCACGTTGGCCTGGAACCGGACGCCCTTTGTGACCTTGCCCTCGCGCACGTCCAGGCAGATGATGAGGCGTTTCTTCAGCATCTCAAGGGTTCCAGGAAAGGAAGTTCTCCAGCACCTTCAGGCCGATCCGGCCGCTGCGCTCCGGGTGGAACTGGCACGCCACGAGGTTGTCCCTGCCCAGGGCGCTCGTGAACGCGCCGTGGTAGTCGGTGACGCCGATGGTCACCGGCCCGTCGGAAGGCGCGGGGGCGTAGCTGTGAACGAAGTAGAACGCCGATCCGGGCTCCACGTTCTTCCATATCGCGTGGTCGCGTGCGAACTCCACCTCGTTCCATCCCATGTGCGGGACCTTCGCGTGGTCCGGCACGTCGAGTCTCTCGACACGGCCGGGAATCAGCCCCAGGCAGTCGGCGTCTCCTTCCTCACTGTAGTCCAGAATGACTTGCGCGCCCAGGCAGATTCCGAGCAGCGGCCGGCCGGCGCCCGCGTATTCGGCGATCGCCTCGTCCAGGGCCAGGCTTCGCAGCGTCTGCATGGCGGCGTCGGCCGAACCCACGCCAGGAAAGATGAGGCGAGTTGCAGCGCGCACTCGATCGGGGTCGCTGGTCACCTCTGCGCGCCGGTCCAGCCTCTCGACGGCCAGACGCACGCTGGTCAGGTTCCCCGCGTGGTAGTCGACTATGGTCACTGTCTCGGCCACGGAATGCTCCTCGGCATGCTCCAACGCATTGCCCTCCTACGAAGGTATCAGAACAGGGCCTTACCGGCAAGCACAGGGAGCGGGCGAGCGTTCGGATAGGGACTAGGGCGCTTGTGGCCCGTTCTGTGAAGGCGGTAGAATGACCGAGAAGCCGCTCCTCCTTCCACCCACCGAGCATCATGCAAGTACTTGGCATCGAGACATCCTGCGACGAGACCGCCGCCGCCGTCGTCAGGGACGGGAATCGCATCCTATCCAGCGTCGTGAGCACACAATACGACTTGCACGAGCGGTTCGGCGGCGTGGTGCCCGAGATCGCCTGCCGTGCCCACATCGAGAACGTGCTGCCCGTCATCGTGGAGGCGCTTCGGGGCGCCGAGCTGCCTTTGCGGGCGCTGGACGGGATAGCAGCGACGAGCACGCCGGGGCTGATCGGCGCGCTCCTGATCGGCGTGACGGCGGCCAAGTCGCTGAGCTGGGCCCTCGATCTGCCGCTGTTGGCAGTGAACCACCTGCACGCCCACATCCTGGCGGCGTGGCTCGGCGAGCAGCAGCCCGAGTTGCCCGCCGTCAGCCTCGTGGTGAGCGGCGGACACACCAGCCTGTTCCTGACCGAGGGTCCTCTGGCGCACAGGCGTCTGGGCGGCACCGTGGACGATGCAGCCGGCGAGGCATTCGACAAGGTGGCCAATATCCTTCGTTTGGCGTATCCCGGCGGGCCGGCGATCGAACGCGCAGCACGCGAAGGCAATCGGGCCGCGGTGGACTTCCCGCGGAGCTGGCTGGAGCCGGACAGTGCCGACTTCAGCTTCAGCGGGCTCAAGACTGCCGTCCTCTACCATTGCCTGGGGCAGAATGCGTCCAAGAAGGACATCTCGGCCGTCGCGCACAGCCCGCAGTTCGTAGCGAACGTGGCTGCCAGCTTCCAGGAGGCCGTCGTCGACGTGCTGGTCAGAAAGGCGTGCGATGCGGCGGAACGCCACCACGTCGCCAGCCTGATCGTCGGCGGGGGCGTTGCCGCCAACGGGCGATTGAGGGAGCGGCTCGTGGCGGAGGCGCAGGAGCGCGGACTGTTGCTTTACCTTGCGAGGCCTGAGTTCTGCACGGATAATGCGGCCATGGTGGCGGCGGTCGGCTGCCGGTTGTTGAAGGAAGGCCGGCGGTCGCCGTTGTCCGTGGAAGCAGAGCCATAGGGTGGGCGCAAGTCCATGCGAGAAGAGACTCTGAAGGACCTGCTCCGGCGGGTCGCCGATGGCGATGTGACGCCGGACGAGGCGCTGAAAGCCATCCGCGGGCTGCCGTTCGAGGACATCGGCTTCGCCAAGATAGACCACCACCGGACGCTGCGGTGCGGCGTGCCTGAGGTGGTGTTCTGCCAGGGCAAGTCGCCGGAGCAGGTTGCCGGCATAGCCGAGCGCATCGTGGCCGCCGGCACGAACCTGCTGGCCACGCGGGCCGATGCCCGCCACTTCGAGGCGGTGAGAGCCGTCTGCCCGGAAGCCGAGTACAAACCGGGCGCCCGGGCCATAACCCTCAGGCAGGAGGAGGTCGAGCCGCGGGGATGCGTCGTGGTCGTCACGGGCGGCACGGCCGACCTTCCTGTGGCCGAGGAGGCCGTCATCACGGCTGAGATGCTTGGTGCTCGAACGCAGCTCATCGGCGACGTCGGGGTGGCCGGCCTGCACCGGTTGCTGGCATTTCGGGCGGAACTTGACGCCGCCAACGTCGTGGTAGCCGTGGCGGGGATGGAGGGCGCGCTCGCCAGCGTGGTGGGAGGACTGGTGGCCCGGCCCGTCATCGCCGTGCCGACCAGCATCGGCTACGGCGCCAGCTTCGGGGGAATAGCGGCGCTGCTGACCATGCTGAATAGCTGCGCCTCCGGCGTGGCCGTCGTGAACATAGATAACGGGTTCGGCGCCGGCTACATGGCCGCTCTGATCAACGCCATGGCCATTGACGGCGGCGCGAGCGAGTAAGCGGCGGCATTCAAACCATGGCAGAGCAAGTCCAACACCTGCCCGGCCTACCCGATCGGGCCCGGGGCGCGCACAAGGGCGACTTCGGGCGAGTCCTGATCGTTGCCGGCTCGCCGGGCATGACGGGAGCCGGCTGCATGGCCGCCGTTGCCGCTCAAAGGGCGGGGGCCGGCCTCGTGACGTTGGCCCTGCCCGAGAGCCTCAACGTCGTCGCCGAGATCAAGCTGACGAGCGCCATGTCCAGACCGCTGCCCGAGCCGTCAGCTCCGATACTGGGGAGCGAGGCAGCCGAAGCCGTTCTGGCCGCGCAGGGCGAGTTCGACGTCATGGCCCTGGGACCGGGCATCGGGCGAGCCCCCGAGACGCAGGAGGCCGCGCGCCGCCTCGTCGAGGAGCTGGCGTTGCCCCTCGTCGTGGATGCGGACGGTCTGAACGCACTCGCCGGGCACGTCCCGCTTCTGAAGGCAGCCGGCGGTTTGCGATTGCTTACGCCCCATCCCGGCGAGATGGCCAGGCTGCTCGGGCTTGCGAGCGCCCGCGAGGTGCAGACCGACCGGGTCGGCGTGGCAACTGCATTCGCCCGCGAGAACGGCGTCATCCTGGCGCTGAAGGGCGCCGGCACGGTGGTCACGAATGGGCAGCGCTTCTACGTGAACCCCAGCGGCAACCCGGGCATGGCCACAGGGGGGACGGGCGACGTCCTGACGGGGCTGGCTGCCGGGCTCCTCTGCCAGGGGTTGGCGCCTTTCGAAGCCTTACAACTTGCGGTTTTCGTCCACGGGCTGGCCGGTGATCTGGCGGCCAGGGCCAGAGGAGAGCTGTCGATGACGGCCGAGGACGTTCTGGATTTCACGCCCGAGGCGTTCCAGTTGGTGAAGGCTGCGGGAAAGGGCGCGGAGCCCGCTGAGATCCTCGCACGACTGGATGCATAGATGCATTCACGCTGTCCCCCGGGCGGCTGCTGTACGGGAGATTCCCAGTTGTGGGAAGGCAACGGGGCCCGGCCGGGCGCTCATTCAGATGACTCGGGCGCTGCAAAGCCGCTCGCCGGCAGGGCGGCCAGACGCCGCAGGGCCTCTCTGACGTCGCGCCGTTCGTCCTCCGTCAGCCCGTGCCCACCGAACCGAACGCGGTAGTAAAGGTCCGTCACCAGCTCGATGGCTCGCACCATCTGACTGTCGTAGGCCTCCGACGCCGCCATCCGTGCCTGTGCTTTCCGCGCCAGCTCCCGAGGAGTAATGTGGGGCGGCCGGGGAAGGCCCCGCTTACGAAGCAGCGCCAGCAGTTCCTCGTAGAACGGGGGCGGACGGTCTGCCCCCAGGCCGGGCCAGCGGACCCCGGCCCTGCGAGCGCATGTCGTGGCCAGCAGGTAAACAGTTGCCACCACGACTGCGATGGAGAGCGTAACGGCTGCCATCCGCACCCAACCGAACGAGAGCACCATCGGCCCAAGGCCGCGTATCACCTCCCCGGCTCCTGTCGCGAATGCCCGGGCGCAGGCCGTCAGAGCGCCCAGCACGCGCTCCTGTTGCTTCCTGCTGTAGCCGATCACACTGCTGTTCCACTTCCTGGCGGCCAGGAAGCGCAGTCGCCCGGCCAAGGCAGACACGCGGTCTATCATGCGGCCGAGGTAGCCGCTGCCGGCGAGCCGGCTCGTCTCTGCGGCATCAACGCCAGGAGTTGGATCGAACTCGACCCAGCCCAGGCCGGTAAAGTACACTTCCACCCAGGCGTGCGCGTGTTTGTCGCGGAACAGGTAGGTTCCGGTGGCGGAATTGAGCTCACCGCCTTTGAACCCGATGACCAGTCGCGTCGGCATGTCCCACACGCGCAGTATCAGGGCCAGGGCGGTCGAGAACTGCTCGCAGCTTCCCCGGCGCGTCGTCATCAGGAACGCTTCGATTGGCTCCTGCACGCCGAACTCGGGGAGGTCGAGAGTATAGCTGAACCTGTTGGCGCCCATCAGATAGCTCTGCGCAGCGACGATCCGCCCGTAGTCGCTGGACGGCGCGTAGAGCCGTTCAATCTCTGCTGCCGTGCGCTCCAGCGTCGGCCTGAGCGATTCCGGCACCTCCCAGAAGAAGTGCCAAGGACTGGCGGGGCGGGGTACCCGTGCCTGGCGGAGCTGTTCTGCCGTGAATTCCGGAACCAGCGACACGACCTCGTACGTCTGGCCCGGTCTAATGCGCGAGGCGGAGGGCAGGTCGTGGGATATCGGTGGCACGGCGCCGCCATAGGGCAGCCCCGTCACCTCCAGGGGACGGTACAGGGCGAAGAGACGCCGCATCCCCCGGGCTTCATACAGCACGTGCTGCCTGATGCGCTGCCGCGGGACGTCCGAGTGCTCCAGTCGGTAGACGGAAGCCGACGTGAACTCGTGGAAGGGCCTTCCGGATTCGCGGCCCCGTCCTGCCTCGGCAATCTGCTGCGCGGCGCCGTAGTCGAACCATTGTCCGTCCCGGTACAGCGGACGAGACGCACCGCGCATCAGCAGACGAGGCGGCCGGATGGGCTCGCTGCCCGGGCTGTCGGCGGGGACGAATGTCACCTGCATCACAGCGGCGCTGCTCTGACGCATGCGCCCCACGTCGTACAGCGAGACGTTCTCGGAGAAAGCCGTCATGGCCGTGGGCAGCGGCTGCTGCCAGTCCCAGTAGAGCCTGGCCCGTGGCAGAACGATGAAAAGCAGAGCAGTGCACGCAAACACCGCGGCGGCGGGCAGCCAGAGAGCCGACACCAGGTCCCGCCATGCCCCCGTTTGCCCCTCGCCGCCCGCTACACTCCCGGCCTCGGCGTCCGGGGTCGGTTGAAGCTCCATCGCCATCAGGTTCGCCATCAGCGAGAGACTAACCAGTACGAATACGGGCAGGTAGATGAGGTCGAACGCCCAGCCCCCGGCCACGAGCACCTCGAAGACAGCCGTGACCTGGATCAGCCGAATGTCTCGCATCCTGTGGGGACCGTAGAGCTTGAGCAACTGCACCATAATCAGGAAATGGGCGAGCCCATAGCTGACGTGCACGTTCGCAGCGGCAGACTGTATTAGCGCGAAAGCAAGGGCCGCCAGTGCGAGCAGCTTGTCCACCCTTCCGGAGATGAACGATGGTCCGCCGGGGCCAACGATGATGGCGTGCGCGCCGCAGGCGACGACGACGACGAAGACGTAATGCCACGAGTGCTCCGCAACCGCCAGCAACAGCGAAGCCGTCACGATCAGTGCATAGGTAGTGACCAGCGTCGGCCAGTTCCCGAGAGCCCCGACCTCCGCTGCCTGCCTGTGGCTGGTGTCAGGTGACGAATATCTCATCGAATTCGGGTTTGCTGACGTCTATGGACACGGAGCAGCCGGCCAGGGGACCCAGCACGGACTCCCTTTGCCCGGCGGGCAGAGGGCCCGGCGTGATCAGGCAAACGCCGCCGGCCCCGACGTGGTAGAGGTCGACGGCTGCGGCCAGATCGGCAACCGTGTGCTCAGATGTCGTGCCTGCAAGCGCCAGCGCCTCCAGGAGCGAGTACAGATGGCCCTGGCCGGAATCGTACGGGAACGAGTTAAGGTCCGGGCAATACGAAGCGAACGCATAGAACACGTTCCGCTCCGTCAGCAAGGCCGCCATGGATGCCGCGAAACTCACGGCCTTTTCGTAGCGTTCCAGTCGAGCCCGTGCCTGGTCCGCGGTTTCCGGCGGCGCGTATGAATCGAGCAGTATCAGAACGCTGTTGATCTCCTGCCGCTCGAACTCCCGGACGTATAGCTTGTGCAGGCGTGCGCTTGTCACCCAGTGGATGTGGCGGGGATTGTCGCCCGGCTTGTACTCCCGCAGCGATTGGAACTCCCCCTGCTGGTCCCTGCGCCTGAGCTCCAGCAACCATCGCGCCTCGCCGGCCTTGTGGTGCAGCAACGCCTCCTGCCTGATGAAACCCATCCTGGGCAGCACCAGGACCTCCCGGTCCGACCGGATTTCCATGGCCGCTTCAACCATACCGAATGGGAAGCGCGTGGCGATAGTGACGGGATGCAACCTCTGCATCCCGCGCTCCGGGAAATACTGCCGCAGCAGTACCGAACGCTCCTGTCCCGGAGCCAGCCTGCGGATGATGTGCACGCGTTGCGGCTCCAGGCCATCCCTCCCATTCCGACTGACCTTAAGCCCGAAGGCACTCAGCCCGCCCCACTTCGTTCTCTGGTTTCGCACGGCCACTTCCATGGGAAACGGACTGCCGGCGAAGACGTGCTCCGGCTTGTCCCAGTCGACACTGGCCTGCCTGAGCATCATGGCGGGAAACACCACCGCACACACCCCCAGCCCCAGCAGGAACGCAGCCGTCAGATAGATCAGGTTCATGCCCCATTGAAGGGAAGCGAAGCAGAACGTCAGTCCGATGCAGCAGTACACCAGGCCCCAGGGGGTAAGGCGATAGTGGAAGCGAAGCGTTGTTCTGGGTGCCGCCCTCGGAACGAGCGATGAGACCAGAGCGCTCCCGACATGCCATGCCACAACCGTAACGAGTATCAGGAGAGCGCTCTCATGGTCCCGGAGGATCAGCAGGGGGGGAACGCTCACGCCCGCGGCAATCCACAAGATGATGGCGATCAGCCTGGTAAGCCGCGAAAGGCGGGCCGGGAAGCCTTTAGCGTCGTGTGGCATACTGCCTCCCGCACTGGGTGCGGCCCCGCGACCCGCGCCCGCTACAGGGGCACGGGAACCTGCTGCAGCACGTCGCGCACGATGCGGGCCGCCTCCTCGAAACTGCCGGTCGCTCCGCCGGTCGCATGGTGCAGGCGCACCCTGTGTGAAAGAACGGGCACGGCCAACTCTTTGACATCGTCGGGCAGCACGTAGTCCCTCTTCCGCAGCAGTGCGAGTGCCTGCGCCGCCCGATAGAGGTGGACTCCTCCGCGAGGACTCACGCCCATAACGACGCCCTCGTGCGTTCGGGTTGCCTCCACGAGCCGGATCATGTAATCCAGCATCTCCTCCGCTACGTTCACGCGGCGCACCTGTGCCTGGAGCTCAACCACGCTCGGGGCCCGCATGACGGGCATCACGTCCTCGATGGGGTGGGATATCCGCTGTGCCCGGACGATTTCCTTCCCCTGCTCCGTGGTGGGGTAGCCCAGGTTCATGCGCAGGAAGAACCGGTCCAGTTGCGACTCCGGCAGAGGGTAAGTCCCCTCGAACTCGAACGGATTCTGGGTGGCCAGCACACAGAACGGCTGCGGCAACGGGTGGGCAACGCCGTCCACCGTGATCTGGTACTCGTCCATCGCCTCCAGCAGGCAGCTCTGCGTCTTGGGCGTGGTCCGGTTAATCTCGTCGGCCAGGATGACGTTGGCGAAGAGGGGACCTCTCTTGAAGACGAAGCGCGACTTGCTCTCGTCGTAAATGTTGACGCCGAGCAGGTCGGTCGGCAGCAGATCCGGCGTGAATTGGATGCGCCTGAACTCGCAGTCCAGAGCGCACGCGATCGTATGCGCCAGGATGGTCTTGCCGACGCCCGGCACGTCCTCGATGATCAGGTGCCCTCCTGCCAGCAAAGCGACCAGAGCAAGCTCGACGCGGTCCCGTTTGCCGATGTAAACTTTCTCGATCTCCTCGATCAATCGGCGAATGGCGTCTGAAGCGACCTGCCCATCCGAGGACATCCTCTCACTCTCCATGTGCTGCTCCCACAGAGGAGAGACGAAGCGCCGTATGTGGCTACTGCGCATCGAGGCGGTCATGTCTGGCAGACCGACGAGTGCCCCGACCCAGTCAAGTATATGCCAGGCGACCGGTGCGCGCAACAACAAGGGCCTAAGCGGTTGGCCCACAAGGCTATACGCTGAACTCGCCGCGCGCGGGGCCGGCCGGTCTGTCCGCGCCGAGCACTGCCGGCGCGTCGCCCGGACAGAAGAAGCTTGATTTCGCCTTTCGCGTCCCGGATAATCGATGCAGCGCGCCTCTGGGTGGCGCGTTTCCTTCTTCCCGCATTGACGGATTAGTCCAGGGCACTGCCGCAGAGGGCGCGGATCCCGCCGGCCGAGGGAGACACAGATGCGCATCGGCGTGGCCTACTACCCCGAGCATTGGCCCGAGGACCGATGGCCGGTGGACGCACGGATGATGCGGGAGATGGGCATTGACGTCGTCCGGCTGGGGGAATTCGCCTGGTCCAGGCTCGAGCCCAGGCGGGGCCAGTTCGACGCGGCGTGGCTGGAGCGGGCCATCGAGGTGCTCGCCCGCGAAGGTCTCAAGGTCATCCTCTGCACCCCAACTGCCGCGCCGCCGCCCTGGCTGTTCAACCGTCACCCCGGCATGGTCCCCCAGGATCAGGACGGACGGAGTTGGTCCGCCGGCAGCCGGCGTGACGCATGCCTCAACAACCGTCCCTACCGCAGGTACGTGCGGCGCATTGTGCGCGAGGTAGCCAAGGCGTTCGCTCAGAGGCCCGAAGTCTTCGCCTGGCAGATCGACAACGAGCTGGGCTGCCATGCAAGCGGACGCTGCTACTGCGACGACTGCGAGCAGGCCTTCCGCGAGTGGCTGATGCGGCGCTACGGCACCATCGAGCGCCTGAACAAGCTGTGGGGCACCGCCTTCTGGAGCCAGGAGTTCAACGACTGGCACCAGATCCCCGCGCCGCGCAGGACGCCGGCGGGCGTTCATCCTTCGCTGATGCTGGATTACCAGCGATTCACCTCGGCGACGGTTCGGGATTTCGTCAACGAGCAGCGCGAGTTGATACAGGAGTCCTCACGTGGGCAGGTGCCCATAACGACCAACTGCATCGGCCTCTCGACGGATCAGATCGATCAGTTCTCCCTGGCGCTGCCCCAGGACGTGGCATCGCTGGACAACTATCCCGTCGGCGGGGACGCACTCGATCGTGTTTGCCTTCAGCTCGATCTGACGCGCTCCCTCAAGGACGCGCCGTTCTGGATACTGGAGCAACAGGCCGGTCCGACCATGATTCCCGGCCGGCGGAGCCAGCCCCGGCCGGGGCAGTTGCGCCTGTGGTCCTTCCAGGCCGCGGCGCGAGGGGCTGAACTGATCAGCTATTTCCGCTGGCGCACGTGCGCTTTCGCTCAGGAGATGCATTGGTACGGCATCCTCGAGCCGGACGGCACCACCGGGCGGAGGCACAACGAACTCAAGGCAACGATAGCGGAACTGAAGCAGCGAGCCCAGATGTGGGCGGGCAGGCTGCCGGCGGCGTCCGTCGCGATGGTTCTTGACTACCATGCTTACTGGGCGCTGCGTGGCGACGCCATGTCCGCGGACCTCGATTACCTGGGCCAGTTCAGCTCTTTGTACGGCGTTCTGCGCCGTATGGGTTTTCCCGTTGCGATCGTTCAGCCGGGCCAGAACCTGGCGCCTTACAAGCTGCTCGTCGTCCCCATGCCCGTTCTTGGGCGTACGGACGACGCCAAGGCGTGGAAGTCCTTCGTGAGCCAGGGGGGCACGGTGCTGGTCACGGCGCCGGCAGGCTACCGGACGGAACAGAACACGTGGCTGATGAGCGCGCCGCCGGGGCCCTTTGCCGAGCTCCTGGGCGTGGAAATCGTTGAGCATGACGTGCTTAGGGCCCCGGCGGCAAATCACGTCAAGATGGACGGACAGGAGTATGCCGCGGGCGGCTTCTGTAGCGTGATGGAGCTGCGCGGCCCGGAGGCCCTCGCCGTTTACGGCGACCAGTACTACGCCGGCACGCCCGTGGCGACCAGGATGGATCATGGCGCGGGCAGGGCGTACTTCCTGGGGGCGACGGGCGAGCCCGAACTGCACGCGCGGCTGCTGGCGATGGCCCTGCGCGACTCCGAACTGGAACCCCATCCGTGGAGCTCCGACACGATCGAGACGATCCCTCTGCAGAGCGTCGAGAACGAGCCGTCCCTCTCCTTCGTCCTCAACCACGCCGAGGAACCTGTGGAACTCGATCTGGGTGAGGGCGCGACGTACCGCGACCTTCTGACGGATCAGGAGCATAGCGGCAAGATGCGTCTGGACGGTTACGGCGTGGCTCTGCTGAGCGGCTGAGCTGCCCGGAGCTTCCAGCCCGGTTGAGGACCGCGTTCGCCGTTGCAGGACGGCTCCTCCAATCCCACACTTAGAGCACGATTCGAATGGCGACAGGCGACGAGTTCGACCGGCTGGTAGGCATCATGCACAGGTTGCGCAAGGAGTGCCCCTGGGACCGCAGCCAGGACCACGACACGCTCCGGCCTTACCTGCTGGAGGAGGCCTACGAGGTGCTCCACGCGCTGGACGAGCGCCAGTACGATGCTCTGCGGGACGAACTGGGCGACTTGATGCTCCAGATCGTCTTCCACGCCGAAATCGCGGAGGAGGCGGGGCGATTCGCGATTGAGGACGTGCTGCGCGGCATCAACGAAAAGCTGGTGCGCCGGCATCCGCACGTCTTCGGCGATAAGAAAGCCGAGACAGCCGCCGACGTTGTGCGCCGATGGGAACGCATCAA
>CAZSET010000110.1:0-12992 GCA_964605915.1 uncultured candidatus Brocadiaceae bacterium
GCGCGGTATATTACCAGACCCAACCCACCTTGTCAAGGGCAAAAAACGGCCCCGTCCGGATTGGCCCAAGGCCCCCGCCGCGTCGCCCGGGAGTGCCTTCTGAGCACCTCCAAACCCCGAATCGCAGGCGCCTCTGGGCCGCCCTGGGGGGCCCAAGGTAGGGCGGCGGCAGCCTAGTGGGCGTTCACGATTGGAATACGGGATCCGGCGGCTCATTCGTTCTCGTCTCCCTTGTCTGCGGCCCGGCCGCGGTTCCGAACGACGACGAGGACGAGCGACGGGTGGACCGGCAATCTTGACGTCCAAGGTAAACAAGCCGCCTGGAAGGCGGCGCTACCGGCGCGGACACATTCACCGCGCTCGTAGCGCCGGCATCCTTGCCGGCTTCGTACCGACAAGTTGCCCGGCCGGGGGCGTCAGCCCCCGAGACAGCGGCCTCTCACCCGTTCAGAGACCGTCCCGCGCATGCGGGACGGGCGATACAAGGGGGCGAAACCGCCATCAGCGGCGGCCTAAGGGGGGAGGTGCTTCTCCCTCTCCCCGGGCCCAGTGGGCTGTCAAGGAAGTTGCCCTGCCTTCCCGCAGCCATCGCTCGATAGCGGCCGCTGCCCTGTAGGGGCACGGTCCGCCGTACGGCGGATGCCCCTACGTCTCAGTCCGCATACGACACCGGCTGCAGAACGCATGTCCCCACCGTCGCCTTGGGGGGGGCCGGGGGCGCCGCGGGCGTACAAAGAAGCGGGGCGAAGCCCGGTGGGCCTCACCCCGCTGGTTTACCTTAACGGGCAGCCGGTGACGGCTTACTGCGGCCATCCACTCGCATGGAGCCAGTCGTCCTGAGGCGTCAGGTATGCGTCGTCCTGGCTCTTGGACTGGAGGTCCCAGCACGTGTTTCGCGTGCCAGCCATGTTCACGTGCGTGTCACAGAACGTGTAGAACATGCTGGTACAGCCGGGATCGTTGGGCGTATCGGGATCGACGCTGTACATGTCGTCCCTGTCGTCGTACGACCCGGCGTTGCTGAGCACGTCGTCATCATCGAAAAGGGCTTCATTCCGCCCGATGTCCAGCCTGGGATTCTGCATGTAGCCGTAGCGGATCAGGACGAGCCCGCTGGCCGACGTGCCGCCCAGACCGAACTGGTCGATGGTCCACAGGATATTGTGGGGATCGGCCGGGTCCGGATTCATCGGCGCAGTCTCAGTCACGTTCACCCAGTCCACCGTGCCGTCCACGAACAGGATGTTGCAGCCGTTGCCGATGCCGTGGTTGGGCTCCTGGGCCGCGTGGGTCGCGTCAACCAGTTCCGTGCCCACGTCATCGTACGCGCCGCCTTCGTTGACCTCGGTCAGGCTCCAGACGTGCCGCACCAGGTCTCCGGCGACTGCCCGACCGGCTTTCGACTTCTTGTCGATCCGCCCAATGTCGTAGGCGTAGTCGGACATCACGACGTCGGGCGTCTCGCCCCGGTCCCACATCCCTCTTTCCTGCAAGACGATCCGCATAGGGGTGCTCGGGCAACTGAAGACGTTAGGGTCATCCAGATAGCCCTCGGCCACGACGCGGCCCCAGGCGTTACAGTACTGGTTTGCCTCCCTCTCCGGTTCGTACGTCTGCGGCCAGGTGCTCTTGTGGTGCGTCCGGAACATGTCCAGCGCCGCATAGATGTTGAACACGTTCGCCCGGCAGTTGGCCCGGCGAGCTTGCTCGCGAGCGGAAACGAGAGCAGGCATCAGCATCGCGGCCAGAATAGCGATGATGGCTATGACAACCAGCAACTCAACGAGCGTAAACGCCTTCTTCATCTTCACATCCTCCCACTAAGTTCCACACTTCCGATCATCTGCATCTTCGATGTTCTCTCCCCTTCTGGACCCCGCCTCTCACCTCCTTTCACGGCTTACGCGGTTTAAGGTACACAGTCCTTTGGCGTTTCCATGCGCGCGGTATATTACCAGACGGCATTCACGTTGTCAAGGGCAAAAACGGCAGGTCTCCGGATCGGCACGTGGCCCTTGCAGCAGCCATGGGGGCCCCGCCTGCCGGGGGTTCTCGGCAGGGCCCGGACGGGTTCTGGAACTCCGCTGCCGCCCGCTGAAGGGCCTCCCCGCAAAGGGGCGTCCCCGAAACCACGTGGAAAGACAGAGCGGCGGCAGCCTACTCCGCCCCGCGACTGCGGGGCTACGAAGGCTGGAAGCCGCCGGCGCGACAGCGACCGGCCGCCGCAAGGTAATGTCGCCCGCCCCGCGCCTGCGGGACGGGCTCAGGGGGATGGTGGCCCCCTATCCCTGGCCCGACCGGCCACGGCTGCTCGTATGTCGCCCTTGACGGGGCTTGGACGGCCATGACGACCGGCACCGCACCGCGGCCCCGGCAAACCTGCAGCAGGTCGCGACGACGACGGACCTCCTCCCCCAGACGGGCTGCGGCCAATGGCCGGCTTCCGGATGCACGAGGCGGCAAGAAACCCGAAAAGAGAAGGCGGTGCTGCGCGCGGCGCAACACCGCCCTTACCTTCTGCCCCGAATCAGCGCCCGTCAGGGCCCTGTTCGGCCCGTTTAGCGCCTTACGCCTGTCAAACCGGCGCGAGGGCCACCAGCATTATCCGGGGTTGTCGGGCGACGTGTAACAAGACGGCAATCGCCAGTTGATGGGAAGGATACGGCAGTCGTGCGTCTCCCACCGACCTTCGTCCGCGAACGGACCGACTTCCGGGTAGTACCGGGACCGGTTGCCGCTCGGGTCGCCGTAGTAGACGTAGTTACGGTTGGCCTGGTCCCCTCCGGGCTCCGGCGGCATGGCGCTGTTGCCCCAGAGATTCCGGGTTTGGCCGTTGCCGGTCGTCTCCTTGGGATTGCCGGCATAGCACCACGGCCCGTTCCCACCGCCCAATCCAGTCCAGCAGGACCCCCACACGCTGGTACCTTCGCAGGCGTAGATGTCGTCGTTGTCCCTGGGGTAGAGCAGGTCCAGCTCGGTCACGGCCGGGTTTACCGACTGGTAGAGCTTCAGGCGGTAGGAGTCCTCATCCATCCGCGGGTTGGTTATGCAGCCCTTTCTGTACCAATTACACCAGTGGGTGTTAAAGTTCCACTCATAGTCGGGCGCGGTCCTGTCGCACCACTCGACCCCACCGTCGATGAAGGCCACGTTAGCGCCGTCGGGATGGTTGTAGTCCCACCAGCCCCAGTCGGGGCTCCACGGGAAACTGCGCTGCCACAAATCGCCGTAGTAGGCCCGGCCGGCCGCCGAGTTCTTCGAGACGCGGCCGACGTCGTAGCCGTAGTCCGGGAAACGAACCATCTCGTAGCGCCCATCCCACGGATTGTCCACCGTCCTGACTTCCGGCCCGTACCAGTCGCCGCGGGTCACGTTGTCGGCCGAAGGGCAATCCATCAGGCCGACGTCCTCGACGTAGCCTTTGGTCACGAGCTGGTAGTACGGGTCGCCGCCGGTCGGCGCCGCGTACTTCGCCTTGGCCCGCCTGTGCTGCGCGTCTGCAGACTGGTCGGACGCCGGAGGGTTCCAGTACGCGTCGTTCCTCAGCTCGTCGATGAACCCGTCGTCACCCCCGTAATTCATCGACTTGCGCCCGACCCACGCCACAAAGAGGCCGTCGTGATCCGTCCTGAACAGGTCGAAGCCGATGGCCATCTGACGGACCTTATAGCGGCAGTCGGTCTGCTGGGCTTCCGTCCGGGCCCGTTGCAGGGCGGGCATCAGCATCGCGGCTAGAATAGCGATGATGGCTATGACCACTAGCAACTCAATCAACGTAAACGCCTTCTTCATCTTCACATCCTCCCACTAAGTTCTCCACTGCCAGTCGTCTGGGCCTTCTGTGTCTTCTCCCCTTCTTGACCCCGCCTCTCACCTCCTTTCACGGCTTATGCGATTAAGGTACACAGTCCTTGGGCTTTCAGACCGCGCGGTATATTACCAGACCCAACCCACCTTGTCAAGGGCAAAAAACGGCCCCGTGGGGATTGGCCCAAGGCCCCCGCCGCACCGGGCTGAAGCCCTCCTCCGGCACGCCCAATCGCACGGCGCCTGCGTCCCAAAGCCAACTGCAACGACAAAGCGGCGGCAGCCTACTCCGCCCCGCGACTGCGGGGCTACGAAGGCCGGAAGCCGCCGCACTCCCTGGGACGGCGGGTGCCGCAAAGCACGGCTGTAGGGCCGTCCCGCCGTGCGGCGGGTAAACATCCATGGCGGCAATCCGAAACCGGCTGGAAGGCTGTGCGGCCCCGGCAGCAGGCGCTCAGGCGTTCTCCCCGGCCACTGGCCACTGATCACTGGCCACCGCCGTTGCCCGTTGCTTTCCGCCCCCGAGGCCATATAATCTAGGTCTGTCCGCCGCGGCAGTGCGGCCAGGTAGGCCCAACGTTTCCGGGGAGAGCGGAGCTTCGTGGCGAGCGTGGCACAGGATGAATTGGAGGCCGGACTGCGCGTCACCGTGATCGGCTGCGGCGGCTGGGGCACGGCGCTGGCCCTTCTGCTCGACGGTAACGGCCACCATGCCACAATCTGGGGTGTGGAGCCCGGGTACGTGCGGTCGATGCGCGAGAGCCGCATCAACCCGCGCTATCTGCCCGGCATCGAGATACCGGCCCGCGTCGGCCTGACGTCGGACATGGCGGAGTGCGTGGTCGGCAGCGACGTCGTCGTGATGGCCACGCCCACGGTGTACTTGCGTAGCGTGTGCGAACACACCTCAGGACACCTGAGCCGGGGCCAGCTTATCGTGAACGTTGCCAAAGGGATCGAGGAAGGGACGCAACTCCTCGGGAGCCAGATCATCAGCGACGTGTGCGGCGAGGACCTGGACCTGGCGGGCCTCTACGGGCCGAGCCACGCCGAGGAGGTGGCGCGCGGGCTGCCCACGACGATCGTGGCCACCAGCCGGGCGCCGGAACTGGCCGTCCGGGTGCAGCGTATCTTCATGGGTCCTACGTTCCGGGTGTACACGAATACGGACGTGCTGGGGGTCGAGCTGGGATCGGCACTGAAGAACGTGATCGCCATAGCGGCGGGCATGTGCGACGGGCTGGACTTCGGGGACAACGCCAAGAGCGCCCTGTTGACGCGAGGGCTGGCCGAGATCACACGGCTCGGCGTGGCGATGGGCGCCCGCGCAGAGACCTTCGCCGGGCTGAGCGGCCTGGGCGATCTGATCACCACCTGCGTGAGCCCTTACGGCCGCAACCGATCCGTTGGGATGCGGATCGGCCGGGGCGAGACGCTGGACGAGATACTGGCCAGCATGGACCAGGTAGCCGAGGGGATCAGGACCACGCGGTCAGTCTGCGCCCTGGCGGACAGATACGGCGTCGAGATGCCCATTTCGCGGGCGGTCCACGACGTGCTGTTCGAGGGAAAACCGCCCCTGGAGGCCGGCGTGGAGTTGATGCAGAGGGCTGCCCGTCCCGAGCAGGACAGACTGCGGAAAGGACAATAGCGGATGCCGAAGGACTTCGTGCTCAGCGTGATGTCGCGGGACAGACCAGGGATCGTGGCCGGCCTGACGGAGGCCATCACGGAGATGGATGGCAACATCGACGCAATCAGCCAAACCGTGCTTCAGGGCTATTTTACGATCATCCTGGCCGTCCGTTTCGACGAATCCGTCGAGCCGGCAACTCTGATGGGCGCCGTCAAGGAGAGCGCCGCGCCGGGGGAGCTGGAGGTCAGCGTGAAGGAGCATCGTGTGCTCCAGCCGGAGCCGGCGATGCAGGACGCGGACAGGTTCGTCCTCACAATCCAGGGCGCGGATCGCAAGGGCATCATCCGACGGGTCAGCTCTTACCTGTCGAGCCGGAACGTCAACATCGAGGACCTTTACGCCTACGTGCACGACGGCCAGTTCCTCCTCATAGCGCAACTTCAGGTGCCGCGCCGACTTGCGGTGGAGCACCTCAGGACGGACATGGAGGCCCTCTGGCCCGAGGAGCAGATGCGGGTGAGCCTGCAGCACGAGGACGTTTTCCTGGCGACGAGCCACGTGGACTTCCGCCAGAGAGTGCCGAAAGCGCCGAAGAACGGAAGGCCAAGCCGGTGAGAACCGAAGACATACTGACCACGCTACGGATGGTCCAGGAGGAAAACCTGGACGTGCGAACGGTAACGCTGGGCATCAGCCTGCTGGACTGCTGCGACCCGGACATCGGCCGCCTCTGCCGCAAGATAGCCCTGAAAATCACCCGCAAGGCGGGCAGTCTCGTGCGCGTCTGCGACGAGATCAGCGGGCGATACGGCATACCGATCGTGAACAAGCGCCTGGCCGTGACGCCGGCCAGCGGCCTGGTTGCCGGCGGGTCGGAGGAGGCGCTATTTCAGGTCGCACGAGCGCTGGACCGGTCCGTTCAGGAGGTCGGCGTGGACCTGGTAGGAGGGTTCACGGCCCTGGTGCAGAAAGGGATGACGCCGACCGAAGAGGCCCTCATCCGGGCCATACCGCGCTCGTTGAGCGAGACGGAGAGGGTCTGCGCATCGGTGAACGTGGCCAGCACGGCGGCCGGCATCAACGTGGACGCGATCAACCTGGTGGCCCGCCAGGTGCTGGAGCTGGCGCGCAGGACGGCTGACCACGACGGATTCGGCGCCGCGAAGCTCATGGTCTTCGCGAACATCCCCGAGGACAACCCGTTCATGTCAGGAGCCTACCTGGGATACGGAGAGCCGGACTGCGTGGTCAACATCGGCGTGAGCGGGCCGGGCGTGGTCAAGCGCGCCGTCGAGCGTCTCCGCGAGCAGGAGCCGGATGCGGACCTGGGCGAGATGGCCGACCAGATCAAGAGGACCTCGTTCCGGGTGACGCGCGTGGGCGAGCTGATCGGGCGCGAGGTAGCGGCGCGTCTGGGCGTGGAATTCGGCATCGTAGACCTGTCCCTGGCCCCGACTCCGCGGGTGGGAGACAGCGTGGGCGAAGTGCTGGAGGCCATGGGCGTGAGCCGCATCGGCGCGCCCGGGTCGACGGCCGCCGTGGCCCTGCTCAACGACGCAGTCAAGAAGGGCGGCCTGTTCGCCTCGTCCTCTGTGGGCGGCCTGAGCGGCGCCTTCGTGCCCGTCAGCGAGGATCGGGCCCTGGCCGAAGCCGTGCGCAGGGGCGACCTGACGCTCGAGAAGCTCGAGGCCATTACCAGCATCTGCTCGGTCGGCCTGGACATGATTCCCATACCAGGGGACACCGACCCCGAGACAATTGCCGCCCTGATCGCCGACGAAATGAGCATCGGCGTGATCAACCGCAAGACGACCTCGGTTCGCATCATCCCCGTGCCCGGCAAGGCGGCGGGCGAGACCGCCGTCTTCGGCGGCCTGTTCGGCCAGAGCACCATCATGCCGGTGCGGGGCGTGGGCGGCGCGGCCGAGTTCGTGCGCCACGGCGGCAGGATACCGGCCCCACTTCAGTCGCTGAACAACTAGCGAACCCGCAGCCATCGGAGCATCGCATGCCTGCCTCAAAGGAGCTGGAGCAACGCCTTCGCGATGAGATCATGCGCGTGGACGCCATCGACGTCCATTCGCACGTTCCCGCCTCAGAACCGTTCGCCCGCTCGCTGCGGGACATCCTGGGCTACCATTACTATACCGAGCTGGCCCACAGCGCCGGGATGGGCAAGGACGCCATAGCCCCGAACCTGCCGGACGAGCAGATGATCCCGCGTCTCCTGGATGGCATGGTGGCCATCAGTAACACCGTCCAGTATAGCTGGCTGATCGAGCTGGCGCGGGAGCTGTTCGGCTTTGAGGAGGGGCGCCTGACGCGGCAGAACTGGCAGCCTCTGGCGGATGCCGTCGCCTCGAGCGCCGACCGGCCCGGGCGCGCCGGGGAGATCATGCGACTGTCCCGCATCGAGAAAGTCTTCCTGACCAATAACTTCGACGAGGACCTGCGTGCCATCGACAGGAAGCTGTTCGTCCCCTGCCTGAGGGCGGACGCGCTCGTTTTCAACATGGGCCAGGGGCGCGTGCGGAAGGCCCTGGCCCGCGTCAGCGGCATTGAAGTGGCGGACGCGCAGAGCCTGAGCCGCGCGCTGGGCGCGGTCGTCGATGGCTTCAGGCAGGCCGGCGCGAAGAGCGCCGCCATCTCCCTGCCGCCGGGTTTCCAGACGTTCGTCCTTGAGGATGGAGATCTGGCGCGGGCGCTCGGGAAAGCGGCCCGCGATGTCCCCCTGGCGCGGGCCGACCAGGAAGTGCTCCAAAGCGGCGCCTTCTTCGAGCTGGTCGGCCTCTGCCGGGAATGCGGCCTGCCCGTGCAAGTGATGTGCGGCGCGCTGCGCGACGCCTACGCCCACGGCGTGCCGCAAGGCACCGACCTTCCCCAGTCCGGAGACACCCTCCGCGGCCTGTTGCCCGTGTTGAACGCTTTCCCGGAGGTGACGTTCTGCCTGTCCGTGCTGAGCGATAGCCAGGTGCAGGAACTGACCAGCTACGGCTGGATAGTGCAGAACGTGGTCCTGAGCGGCCACTGGTGGTATGCCAACGTGCCGGCTTACATTGCCCGCGACCTGGCGGCGCGGCTCCAGAGCGTCCCCAAGACGAAGCTCATCGGCTACTACAGCGACATGTATAAGCTGGAGTTCGGGCTGGCGAAGTTCAACATGTACCGCCGGGTGCTGGCGCGCGTTCTGGCGCGCGATTTCGTCGAGGCGGGCCTCGGCAGCGAAACGCAGGCGCTGGAGATCGCTCGCCTGCTGCTCCGGGAGAACGCCATCCGCATCTTCCGCCTGTAGGAGAGCAAACGACCGTGAGGACGCCCGAGAGGCAGCGGGGACGCCTGATCGCCATCTGCGGCATCGATGGCAGCGGAAAGACGACGCAGACGGCATTGCTGAGCGACCGCGCCCGGGCGGAGGGGTTCTCCGTCGAGCAGGTTTCGTTCCCGCGCTACGGGGAGGGCTTCTTCGCGGAGTTGATCGAGCGCTACCTCCGCGGGGAATTCGCCGCCAGCGCTGCCGAGGTCAGCCCCTACCTGGCCTCCCTGCCCTACGCGTGCGACCGCTGGGAGGCCGCCCCTCGGCTCCGGGAATGGCTCGCCGCAGGACGTCTCGTGCTCTGCAACCGCTACGTGCCGGCGAACCTGGCTCACCAGGGCTCCAAGGTGCCCCCTGGCGAGCAGCAGGGAGCCTTCTTCGAATGGGTAGAACGGCTCGAATACGGCGTGTTCGCGTTGCCGCGCCCCGATCTGCACGTCCTCCTGGACATGGATCCCGTGCATGCCGCGGAGCTCCTGACTCGGAGGAGCAGGCCGTCCGGGCCGTCCAGAGAGCAGGACATCCACGAGCGAGACATGGGCCACCTGAAGGCCACGGCGCGGACGTATCGCGAGCTGGCCCGCCGGGCCCCCGAGCAGTGGGCCGTCATCCCGTGCGCTGAGGGCGGGAGCGTGCGGCCCCCCACGAGGATTGCGGATGCCGTCTGGGCGGCCGTAAGCCAAGTGCTGTATAATGACACCACCTGAGCGGTTCGTCGGGAGGAGCCGGAATGAGGCCTTTCGTCCCATTGGCGGCACTGCTGTTCGCGGCGGCCATTGCCGGCTGCGCGCCTGCTTCAGAGCCCGCCGGGGGACCGGCACCGGCGCAGGCCGGATCGCAGATTCTGGCGCCGGAGGCCGGGGCGGACCTATGGGAGAGCATCTCCGAGGCCGTCCCGGTGGACCAAGCGACCCAGACGGAGTTCTTTGCCGCAGGGAGCGCACCCACCTGTCCCGTCATCAAGATCGAGAACGCCCAGGGCAACCGACAGGCCGTGGCGCCCGGCAGACAGGGGTACGTCACGATCGTGGTATTCTGGAGCGTAGACACGTCCTGCGGGCGCGTGGCGGCCCGACACGTCAGCGATCTGGTCCGGAGGTATCGCCGGTGGCAGGTGCGGGGCCTGGCCGTCGTAGAGAAGACGCAGTCGGCCGCCGCGGTCAGTTCCTTCCTGACTCAGCATGGGGTCCTGCTGCCCGTCTACTACGACGACCTGTCCGCGGTGGAGGAGATGTCCGAAGAGGTGGACGCGGAGCACGAGACGGCGATCCCGTCCTTCTTCATCGTGGACCGTCAGATGCGCATCAGGTTCTATCGGGCCGGGTTCCGCTACATGGTTGGCGCCGTGGGGGCGCGACGGCCCGGCACGGAGATGGTCATAGAGAGCGCCCCTCCCGGAGAGTCCGTCCAGGATTACCTCAGAAGGATCCTGGAGGAGGGATAGACGGCGCCGCCCTTCCCTACCCCGCCGTGCCGACGCTAAGCAGTACGTAGACCGCCGCCGCAATCAGCAAGATCAGCAGCAGGTTCTCCGCCAGATAGACCTCCGCCCGGGCGTGTCTGGCGTGGCACCGGGGATCCACGAAGAAGCGGAAGATCAGGAAGAGCCCCGCGGCCAGGTACACGATGGCCACGGCAACCCCGTGCGAACCCCTAACCGTGTGGCTGCCCCCCTTCAAACCCGGAAGGAAGCTGTTCCGCGTCAGCAGCGCTATGACGCCGTACACGGCACTGACCAGGCCGAGCCCCAGGCCGATGACGTACTGCCTGAACCGGCTCGCGCGGGAGTTCTGCCCCTGCTCGTCTCGGCTTCTCATGGCTCTCCCGAAGCTGCCCGTGCACGCTTGATCGACTGCCGGAGCCCGGATCAGGGCTTCACCGCCTGCCCGCTCTCCATGGACTCGTCGGCCGCGCACGTCACCATCTGGGTCCGAACGGCGTCGGCATACGGGCTCCTGATCTGGGAGGCGTCCCCGCTGAGAACGGCATCGACGAAGACGCGATCCTCACACAGAAAGATGTCCTCGGCCGACCGGTACTGGTGCGTTTCGCCGCCCTTGGCCAGCGTAAGGGACAGGTCCCAGCCCGCCAGCTTCGCCCGGGCGCTGCGGGTGAATACCTCCAGGCCCACCTCCCCCATGCCGACCGCGCAACTGCTGGTGATCTCGCAGAGCAGCCCGCTCTCGAAGACCAGCGTGCAGATGCTGGCATCCTCGACCGAGTAGTCCTCCACGTCCGTCATAAGGCCTCTACGGGCCGCACAGAAAACCGATTCGACTTCGCCGAAGATGTATCGGGTCAGGTCATAGACGTGGGTGGATTGCTCATTGACCTGGCCCCCGCCCTGGTCCTTGCGCCGCCACCACGCAACGCCCGGCATGCCGCCGATCCACGCGCCCCTCGCCACGACGGGCTCGTCTTCGGCCAGCAGCTCTCTCACCCGCCGAACGCTGTCCCGGTAGCGCATCATGTAGCCGACGGAGGTGACCAGCCCCTTGCCCTCAAGCGCCCCGAGGACGCGCTGCGGCGTCTCGCGGTCCCTCCCGATCGGCTTTTCCACCAAGAAAGGAATGTCGCGCTCAATCAGGGCAAGCTCTATCTCGCCATGCGCGTGCGGTGGCACGCAGACGTACGCCGCGCCCAGATCATGCGAATCCAGCATCTCGCTCAGCTCCGTATAGGCACCGCATCCCGCGAAACGTGCGGCAGCCTGTGCGGCGCGATCTGCGTCGACGTCCATGCAGGCGACGACCTGCACCTCGGACACCTTCTCCAGGGCATCCATGTGAGACCTGGCAATGCCACCCGAGCCGATGAATCCCACTTTCAGTGCCACGCTCTGCTCCTCCGCTGATCCGGGTATTGGCGCCGCTAACCGATCTGGCCTTATAGCACAGGCTCCGGCCCGAATCAAACACGCGCCGAAACCCGCCGCCCCGGGGCCGTGGCCCCCCTCATTGGAGCGCAGCCCCGCCGTGCTTCGGACCCGCCTCCAACCCGACCACGTGCTGGCCCGCGTCCCGGCGGACGATCAGGTCGGCACGCTGCGCCGTCCTCATGCAGATCTCGTAGTTCTTCCTGTCAACGCGCTCGAAGTGCGCGGCGGCATCGTCCTGCGAGCGCCCGCCCAGCACGTGCCGGCCGATCATCGCCTCACGGATGACCTCGAAGGGCTGGATCAAGAAGAGCGACAGACCCAGCGTGTCGGCCGCCGCCGCGAACGCCCCCCGGTCGAGCAGCAGGAAGTTGCCCTCGACCAGCACCGCCTGCTCCTCCGGGCCGATGCGGAAGCCGTCCGGAACGGGGTCGTGTAGCTGCCGGTCATATCGAGGGACCGTGACGAACCGATCGCCCTTCAAGCGCCGAAGGCAGTCCAGGAAGGCCTCCGCGTCGAAGGTCTGCGGAGCGCCTTTGAAGGCGCGCAGGGGCGCGCGCTTGCCGGCGTCGTCCACGACGAAGTGAGAGTCGAGGTATGCATTCGGGTAGTGGAACCCGTCCATCGGGCACAACGCCGCCCTCGCGCCTTCCTCGGAAAGCCCCCTGTTGATCGCTTCGCGCAGGAGCGCGGCAAAGACCGACTTCCCAGAGGCCCCGGGCCCTGCCACGCCGACGAGCAATCGGTCGCGAGAGGGCATGACGTCCGTAAGTGCCTGGCAGATGGGCAGATAGAACCGCCACAGTTCGGTCAGGCTGACCTTTGCCTCGACTTCGTGGCCTGCCACGTCCAGCGTCAGACGCGGGCAGAGGTCGGCCACGCGGCGGAACAGTTCCAGCCTTCCGCCCGCCCGTAACTCCAGGTCGACGCCGAGCCTGCGGAACTCAGCCGTAACGGGGTCCTCGTTGACCCGGCGGCGCGCCTCCGCAACGTCGCCTTCCGCCAACGGACCGGGGCCGCACGCCCGCACGACCCACTCTTTCAACGAATCCGGGCCGTCTGCACGCACCATGACGTCTACTCGCTCATCAGTTTCTCCGCGGCCGCCGGGCCGAGGGCCCGAACGACCTCCAGGAGCAGCTTCAGCATGGCGTCGTAGTCGTCCGTGTGGATCACCCCTGCGTGGCTGTGGATGTAACGCGTCGGCACGCCGAGCACAACGCTGGGGACGCCCCGGGCATGCAGGTGGATGGCGCGGGCATCGGTTGCGCCCCCCTCGATCAGGCTGACCTGGTGGGGGATCTTCTTCTTCTCTGCGGTATCCAGCACAAAGTCATTGAACCGGTGGTGGGCGATGGTCC
>CAZSET010000111.1:0-12785 GCA_964605915.1 uncultured candidatus Brocadiaceae bacterium
TCCCGGAACGCATCCGCCAGGAAGCCGCCAAGCGCAAGACCCCCCCACTGGCGGGTGAAGAGGCGCTGGAATGCATCCAACAGGCGCTGCAAGCTCCGGCCCCCCGGCCGGAGGCGGCCGATGAAGTGGTGCCCATCGCCGAACTGGAGAAGCGCGCCATTCTGGCGGCCGTGAAGAAGTGCGACGGGGATATCAGCAAGGCCGCCCGCAAGCTGGGCGTGAGCCGCGCCACCCTGTACCGCAAGCTCGATAAGTACGGCGTCAGGTAGGGCTCCGGCGCCCGTTCAGGCAAGCGAGCACAGCGTCCGCACCCCCTCCTCGATCACCTCGTCCTCAGCGGCGAAAGACAGCCGGAAGTGCGTCGCCCTCTCGCTGAACACGCTGCCCGGGATAACCAGCACCCCGCGCTCGATGGCCTTCTGGCAGAATCCGTCGCCGTCGCCCCCGGGCGGCTTGACGAAGGCGTAGAACGCCCCCTCGGGCTGCCTCAGCTCGAACTTCTCCCTCAGCCCCTCATAGACCAGGTCCCGCTTGGCCCTGTATGCGCGCACGTAGTGCTCGGTCGACATGCCCAGCGCGACGACCCCGGCGTGCTGAGCGATGGAGGGCGCACACACGAAGCTGAACTGCTGCAGCTTCTTCATCTCCTCGATTACGGGGTCGGGCCCGACGGCGTAGCCCAGGCGCCACCCCGTCATGCCGGCCGTCTTGCTGAACCCGTTCAGAAGCAGCACGTCATCCGTCATCCGGGCGATGCTGGGGCATTCCCCGTCGTAGCAGAAGGCCCTGTATATCTCGTCGCTGACGATGAAGACTTCGTTGCGCTTCGCCCAGTCCGCGACGCCGCGAAGGTCGTCCTCTGGGAAGACGCGGCCCGTCGGGTTGCACGGGCTGTTGACCATCAGGAGCTTGGCGTCGGCGGCCCCGGCCGCGTCGAGCCGGTCGGCCGTGAGAGCGAAGTCGGGGTAGGTGTCCACGTAAAGCGGAACGCCGCCCAGCAGCCGGCAGAGGTGCTTGTACATTACGAAGTAGGGATCGGGGATGGCCACCTTATCCCCGGGGTCGATCAATGCCATGAAGGCCAGCAGCATCGCCCCGCTGACGCCGCTGGTTATCAGGACGCCATCGTGCCGGATGCCCGTGGCCTCCTTCTCGAACGCGAGAACCGCGTCCCGCAGTTCCTGGATGCCCTGCGTGACCGTGTATTTGTTGCGGCCCGACTCAATGGCATGGATGGCGCTTGCCTTGACGGGCGCCGGCACGTCGAAGTCGGGCTGGCCGATGCTCAGGTTGATGGGGTTCTGGAGCGTCTTAGCCAGATCGAAGACTTTGCGGATGCCGGAGGAGTCTATCCAACCCATCCGCTCTGCGATAAGTGCGGAAGCGTCCACGGCTCTCTCCCACGGGCGGGCTGCACTCGGTCAAAAGAGTCTAACCTTCGGCCTCTTCGGCACCGGCCTCCTTGCCTTCCGTGTCGGCGGCCTCGCCTTCTGCCGTCTCCTCCTCGACAGGTCGCCGCGCAACGGGGGCCTCAACCACCTCCGGCGTGACCTTCGGAAGGCCGAAGACCGAGTCGTGCTCCGAATCCCACTTCTCCTCCTCCCCGAGCCGCTCGATGCGCTCGGATCGGGTGAGGACGTTGCGCCGCCTGGACAGGTGGTCCTTCCGCTTCAGGCTCTTATGCATCGACATGGTTTCTTCCTTGCATGTGAAATAGTCCGGTGCAGGCAGGCGAGGACGGTTAGGGCACGAGATAGACCGTGGCGCCTTCGAACAGCTTCTTGCCCTGCGCGGCGAAACTCCGAAGCTCCTCCAACAGCTCCTGCATCTCCGGCGAGCTCTCGCTGGGAAAACTCCCGACGCAGAGGGCCATTCGGCCGTCGCCGAGCGGCAGGCAACTGAACTTCTGTTGCGCCGCTACGTCCCGGATCGCCTGCGCCTGGGTCAGGCGCATGGCCTCTTCCTGCTTCGAGGCCGGGAAATCCATCAGCCTGATCGTATAGTACCCCTTCCCCGGAGGCACAGCAACCGGCGCAGAAAGTGCCGGCGGCTGTTCGGGCGCGCTGCGCACTGTGGTCAGAAGAAACCAGATGCCGATGCACACCACCACGACGGCGAGAACTGAGAAAAGCACTCTGCGCAGGAGGAAATCCTCCTCCTCTTCAGCGCTGAGACCCCACCCGATGCCGCGCACTTCGCTGCTGCCGTCATCCTGGGGTCGGGACCCCGCGCCGGCCTCTGCATCCCGCGAGCGCCTGTTCCGCGCCGTCATATCCCGTTGCCCTCGCCGCTCCTCCAGATTGGGATTGGGAACTCAGAGAGCTTGCCCACACGAAGTACGCATTATAGGGAGAAGCCTGCCAGCAGTCAAATCGGGGGCCGAAATGCGGGGCGCCAGGAGAGAGATTGTGCGTTCCACCGGCAGTTCCCGAATGCTCAACTTGCGAGCCCGGCGCGCCAGGTGTAGACTCCGGCCTTCGGCCGCCCCGAACCGCGTCCACCTGGGCCAGCACATGGTTTTCGACACGACCACCATATCGCGCGAGTCCGCCACGGAGCTTGTCCGCGCCCTTGTCGGCGGTCACCTTACGGTCACCGACATGGACCGGCTGCACGGCGGAATGGTCAACAGCGTGCTGGAACTGACGACCGACGGCGGGCCGGGCCGCATCGTCGCGAAGCTCTCCGGCCAAACGGGCCACAAGGGTTTCGAGCGGGAATGCCGCGTGCTGCGCTGGTATCGCGCCAACACGCGCTTTCCGGTGCCGGAGCCCTACGGCTGCGACACGTCCGGGCGGATCTTCCCCGGCAGTTGCCTGCTGATGAAACGCCTGCCCGGCACAAACCTGGGAGACGCCCGACTCAGGGCCGGCGAGCACGCAACCGTCGAGCGCGAGATGGCACGCATGCTGGCGGACCTGCACGAGCACCGTCGCGCCACCTACGGAAGCGCGGTGGAACCGGAGGAACAGGGCCCACCGCACTGGCTGGACCGGTTCGGCCCGCGCATCCGGCGGGAGTTCGACTCCGTGGCGGACCGCCTCAGCCCCGAGGCCCGCAGCGTCATCGCGGAAGTGCTGGAGCACCTGGACCAATGGCTGCCCGAGTTCGGCGAGCCCACGCTCGTCCACGGCGACCTGTGGGCCACCAACATCATCGTCGATCCGCACGGGCCGGGCGGCGCGCGAATCAGCGGCTTCGTGGACGGCGGCGCCGACTTCTGCGACGTGGAGTACGAGCTGGCCTACCTGCTGGTGTTCAACACGGCGGGGGCGCCCTTCTTCCGCGAGTACGCCCGCCACCACGCCCTGCGCGACGGGTTCGACGTCCGCTGCCGGGTGTACTGGCTCAACACCATGCTGCTGCACGTGCGGGCCTTCGGCGACGCGCATTACGTGCGCGCCTGCGAGAACCTGGCCCGCGAACTGGACCGCCTTACGCCCGATCCGAGTTGGGCGCCCTGAGCCCACTGGCCGCAAAGGTCAAAGGCCGCATACGGAGCAATCGCCATGGCAAAGCCCTTCGTGAAGCCCACGAGTCCCCTCTTCCCACCGGCCGATTCCGTCAAGGACATGCGGCTCGAAGTCAGCCCCAACGGCAGGCACTTCGTGACCGGCAGCGGCAAGTCGTTCCTTTACCTCGCCGATACGGCCTGGCAGTTGTTCAAGCGCCTGAACCATGAGGAAGTGGACGCCTACTTCACCAACCGCGCGGCCAAGGGCTTCACGGTCATCCAGGCCTACGTGCTGCGGGGCCTCAAAGCGCCGAACCTCCAAGGCGAGCTGACGCTCGTGGACGGCGACCCTACCCGGCCGAACGGGGCGTTCTTCGAAAACGTGGACTGGATCATCAACCGCGCGAACGAGCTCGGCCTGGTGATGGGCGTCGTGGCGAACTCCGGCGAGCATGTCCGCAAGGGCAGCCTCGACGAGCAGGTGCTGACAGAGTCCAACGCTGTCACGTTCGGCAGCTTCCTGGGAAGTCGCTACAGGGAGAACGCCGTCGTCTGGTTCCTCGGCGGAGACCGGGCGCCCGTCGGCTATGAGAAGGTCTGGTCCGGCATCGCCCAGGGGCTGAAGGAGGGCAGCGGAGGCGCCCACCTCGTCTCCTACCACGGGCCCGGGCCGGCGCCGGGGGTGGTCGGATACTCTTCTTCATTCTGGTTTCACGACGCCGACTGGCTGGACTTCAACGCGATCCAGTCCAGCCACGCGTGGGGCACGCTCAATTACGAGTTCATCACGCACGACTACAATCTCGCGCCGCCGAAGCCCACGCTGGACATGGAAACGCGCTATGAGAACCACCCGCCCATCTTCCGCTGGACGGCGGGGAAGAAGCCCATAGACGCCCACCAGGTTCGCGAAGCGGGCTACTGGAACATGCTGGCCGGCGCTGCCGGCAACGGGTACGGGGAATGGGAGGTCCGGCAGTTCTACGAGGCAGGGAACCCCCGGCTCTCCTCCGCCGACTACGCCTACCCCAAAGGCCACCTGGCGCCGGGCATGAACTGGCGGGAGGCCATGGACTGCGAGGGCGCCTATGGCATGGGCTACATGCGGCGGCTCCTGGAGGCGCGGCCCTGGCACCGCATGGTGCCGGATCAGGGCATCGTCGCCTCAATCCAGGGACCCCTGGAGGACCACGTTCAGTCCGCCCGCGCCGAAGACGGCAGCTTCGCCCTTGCCTACTCCCCCTTCGGGAACCCGTTCAGCGTCCAGATGGACAAGATCTCCGGCGCCCGGGTGACGGCTCATTGGTACGATCCGCGCAACGGAGGCTGGGAACCCCTCGGCGAGTATGCGAACACGGGCGTGCAGGAGTTCACGCCGCTCTCCTGCGGCGAGCAGGACGACTGGGTGCTCGTCCTGGACGATGCGGCAAAGGGGCTGCCGACCGCTGCCGGCTCATCCGCCAGCCCGGCGTTCGAATAACAGCAGGGCGTCCTCCCACCCAGCGGGAGTCGAGAAGGACGCGACCCCGGTGCTCGGGACGCCGCCGATTCCCCTTCTTTCGCCAGTCGTCGGGGCGATCCACGACGCGGTGATCGGCGCTCCGGCAGCGACCCGGCCCAGCCGGACCGACACCGTTGCGCTGCTGCTCAGGTAGACGAGCACCCACTCGCCCTTCGGGCAGCGGGCGGCCGCGTTGACCGTCGCGCCTTCGCTTTCCCCGGAGGCGAAGATCGACTGATCCGGGATGAGATGCCACCACTCGCGCAGCCCCGTCAGGACCTGCCGGCAGACGCCCACGTGAGCGGCCCCCGGCGAGTCGATCCAGGAGCGCCAGGTGGCAGGCGAGTCGCAGTTGCCCCCGTTGCCGTAGGTGTGGTGGCCCCCGGCCAGATAGCTCCAGTAGGCCTGCTGACGGATCAGCAGAGGCGTGTTCACCCTCCCGTAGCGGGCGCCTTCGTACGACGCTTCCGCCATGACGACGGGCTTGACCGGCCTGCGCGCGTAGTCCGCACTCACCATGCTGTAGACCAGGTCGGGCCGCTGCCACGGCTGGATCATATTGAAGTCCAGCCATTCTTCATCGTGGATGAAGCTGGAGGAAGCCGGCGCGGGATCCGGGTGCAGCGTGATGAGGTGGGCGCCGCCGTCCCCTTCCTGCAGACCGGCGACCACTTCACGGACCACGGGGACGTACTCCTCCTTCGCTTCAGGGTACGTGGTCCACACGATGTTGGGCACGTCGGCGTAGCGTTGGGCCACCCATCTGGCATACGCCCTGGCGTTGTCAACGGTTATAGAGGCCCTCTGCACCTGGTGGAAGACGCCGGGCACAAGGATGAGGCCCAGCTCACAAGCCGCTTCGACCACGCGGTCGACGTTGCGGAAGTAAGCCTCGTTGGGGGTGGACGGATCGTCTCCGAGCCACGGCCGCTCGCGTGCGACGTTCAGGAGCTTCCCCTCACCGACGCCGGTGATCATGACCTGTATCGCCGTGAAGCCCTGCTCCTTCCTGCGCTTCAGGACGGCCCCGGCGTCCTCCGCCGCGAAGGCGCGGAACAGCTCCCACTGGGTGTCGCCCAGCCAGAAGAACGGCTCCCCCCGGTCGTCGACGAAGTAACGCCCGTTCGGGCTGACTCGGATCGCTGCCATGAGGCCCTCACCTGCTCGCACGGAAGGAGAATGGACACGTTCCGCGGGAAGGCTCCAAGACTACCGCCGAGCAGCCGAAGCGTCAACGGCCCGCAGACCGCTTCGGCCAGACCGGGACGTGCAGTACCTGCCAGGGAGCCGCCGGCGGAACTCCACGTCACGCCGCCTTGCTCGTCCTTGGTCATGATCGTGCCGGTGCTGTCGAGGGCAACGCGCTGCCGCCTTGCGCGGGCTGACGGCGACGCTTAGAATGCGCCGAGGCACCTTGCCATCAGCCGAATCTCGCTTCGAAGCGGAAGGCCCCCATGCTGCGTATCCTCGCCCTGGAGCCCTACTACGGCGGCTCGCACCAGGCATTCCTGGACGGCTACAGACAGCACAGCCGCCAGGGGCTCGAACTGCTTACCATGCCGGCCCGGAAGTGGAAGTGGCGGATGCGGGGCGCCGCTCTGACCATGGGCCGATGGCTGGACGAGCGGCAGGGCGAGTTCGACGCGCTATTGGTCAGCGACTACCTCGACCTGGCGGCCCTCGTCGGCACGCGGGCCGAGCTGCTGAGCGGCGTGCCATGCGTCGCCTACTTCCACGAGAACCAGCTCACCTACCCCCTGCCCTGCGAGGACGAACGGGACTATCAGTTCGGCTTCACAAACGTCACCACGTGCCTCGCCGCCGACCTGGTGCTTTTCAACTCACGGTATCACATGGAGAGTTTCCTGGCCGGGGTGCAGGACCTGCTCAGGCGCATGCCGGACCATGTGCCGGACTGGGCGGCGCAACGCATCCGGCAGCGCGCGGAGGTCGTCCCGGTGGGCGTGGACCTTGCCTCCATCGACGCCCGGCGCGGCGCGGCCGAAGCGCCGGACGGCCCGCTCCGCATCCTGTGGAACCATCGCTGGGAGTACGACAAGGGGGCCGAGACGTTCTTCGACCTGATGACGGAACTTCAGGAGGACGGCCTCGAGTTCCGGCTCGTCGTCACCGGCCAGACGTTCCGCACGGCGCCGGCGATCTTCGAAGAGGCGCGGCGACGCCTGGCAGGCCGCATCATGAACTTCGGCTACGTGGAATCGCGCGCCGATTACTGCCGCCTGCTGCTGGAGAGCGACGTGGTGGTGTCGACCGCAGTGCAGGAGTTCTTCGGCATCTCGGTGGTGGAAGCCGTCTATGCCGGTTGCGCGCCGCTTCTGCCCGACGATCTCAGCTATCCGGAGTTGCTGCCGGAGGGCGTTCACGGCACGTGCCTCTACGCTGGCAGGGACGACCTGAAAGCCCGGCTTGTGCGCTGGATCGAGCGTCCGGGCGAGCCGAGGTCTATGGACCTGAGCGCCGAGATGCGCCGGTTCGGATGGGACCAGGTCGCCCCCATGCTCGACGCGGCCATGGAACGCGCGTGCGGAGGCGGCGCCGATGGTTGACTTCGTCCGCCCGGAGTTCCTATGGGCACTACCGGCCGCGGCCGTCCCGGTCCTGATCCACATCCTCAACAGGCGGCGCTATCGCCGAGTCCCCTGGGCAGCAATGCAGCACCTGCTCCGCGCCGAAAGGCGCAGTCGCCGGCGTATCCGGTGGCAGGACCTCTTGTTGCTGTTGATGCGCGTGGGCGCGGTGGTCCTGCTGGTGGTCCTGTTCGCGCAACCGCATTCGCAGCAACCTGTGGCCGGCTTGCTGGCGCCGGGGGCCGACGTCATTGTGCTGCTGGACGACTCGGCAAGCATGACACAGCAGGAGGCGGGGAGCAGCGCCTTCGACAAAGCAAAGCGCTTCACCCTCTCAGCGGCCCGGCAACTTGCGGGTCGCGACGCGGCGCTCGCCGTGCGCGTGGCCAGCGAGGAGGAGCCCGCCCTCGTGGCGCCCGCTCTGCAGCCCGAGGACATGGACCTGTTGGAGGACGTGCTGGATGGGCTGCGGCCGGGCGCGTCCGTCTTTGAGCCCGGCGGGGCCCTGGCCACGCTCGGCAGGGCCGCCGCAGGCAGGGCCGGGCGACCGGTCTTCATCGTGCTGACGGACCTGCGCGCGGCGGACTGGGGAGTGCGCGAACTGCGGCCCGATGCGCGGCGGGCGCTGGAGACGCTTCAGGAAAGCGGCCCCGTGCTGGTCGTTGACTTCGGAGCTGCCCCTGGTGAGAACGCGGGGGTGACGGACCTCGTCGGCACAGACCGGTTGACGTATGCGCAGGAGGCCGCCGTGCTCCGGGCCGTGGTGCAGAATAACGGCCGCACTGTCCGACCCGCGTCGGGGATTAGAGTCCGGCTTGACGACGGGGCGCTGCCGCCCGTGCCCACTCCGGAACTGCCCCCCGGAGAGCATCGGGAGGTGCCGATCGAAGCATTCCTGGAGGCGCCTGGCAGCCATACGGTCGAGGTGACGCTGTCCCAAACGGATTCTTTCCCGCCCGACGACCGGCGGTTCGCGGCGCTGGACGCGGTGCGGCAGGTGCCCGTTCTCATCCTGACGGGCGACGCCGGAACGGACAGGCCGGACGGTGCGGCTTACTATCTCAGGCGGGCGCTCCAGCCCGACCGTTCCCCGCCCTCGGGCATCCGGCCGGAGCTTCGTCGCGCCGGCCTGGTTCCACCGGAGGACCTGGAGAGCTACCCGGCCGTGTTCGCCTGCAACGTTCCCTCGCCCGCCGCGTGGCGGGAAGCCGTCGAGCGCTACGTCGCATCGGGAGGTCACTTCGTCGTCTTCCTTGGCGACAAGGTGGACGCCGAGGCATGGAACGCCACCATCTTCGCGGAATCGGACGGGCTGCTGCCCTGCCGGATCAAGGGGCGGGTCGAGTTGGGGCCGGCGGAGGCCGCACACCTTGTGGAACTCGACCTCTCCCATCCGGTGCTGGCGCCGTTCACCGACTGGCAGCCGCTGTTCGGGATGGTGCGCGCCACCGGCTTCTACGTGCTTCGGCCTCTCGGCGAGACGAAGGTGCTCGCCCGTTTCGACGACGCCGGCTCCTCGCCTGCTATCCTGGAGGGATCGGCCGGACGGGGATCGGTCCTGCTCTTCACAACCAGCGCCGACGACGCCTGGACGGACTGGCCACGCTCCGAAGCCGGACGGGTGACCTACGTAGCCCTGATGCACCGGCTGGTCGAGCGAGCCGCGATTGCCGGGCGCCCGCAGCTTAACCTGGTCGGCGGCTCTCGCATCGAATACCGGCTGGACCCCTCAGCCTTCCGCCCGGAGGCCAGGTTGCGCTATGCGCAGGGAAGCGCCCTGCCGGGCATCGCCCATGAATCCATCGTCCGCCCCCGTCCGATCGAGGGCAGGGAGGGCCTCTGGTTGGTCAGCAGGCCCCTGACCCGGGCAGGCGTATGGCAGCTTGAGCTGACGGCGCACGACGACACGCGTCGGCAGGTCCTGTTCGCCGTCAACATTCCCGACCGGGAACGCTTGCTCGCACGAACCGAGCCGGACCTCGTCAAAGACGCGGCAGCGGGCGGCATGCTGACGGTCCTCCAGTTCAGCGACGAGTTGATGGAGTCGGCTTTCGGCGAGGCGGCCCGCGGCCGCGGATACTGGCGGGCCCTCGCTGCGGCGGCGATCGCTGTCCTGTTGCTGGACAGCCTGCTTGCCTGGGCGTTCGGGCGTCCGGGGAGGTCGCTCGACGCCGACGGGCCGCACGCTAGGAGGGAGACATGACCTGGGCGCCTCCTCCATCCCTGGCAGCCGCAGATGCCGCGGCGACCGCCGGTCACCTCCGTATCCGCATCGAGTGGGTGGGGATGCCCGAGGGGACCGCGGCATTGGTGGCGCTCGTCGTGGCGGCGGCCATTATCGTCTTCGTTGCGACGCTTTACCGGCGGGAACGTCCCGTGCACGACGGCCGCCTGCGCTGGGCGTGCTGCGGGCTGCGCGTGTTGTGCCTCGCGGCGGCGGCCCTCATCCTGCTGGAACCTTCCGTCGCACATGACGCCGAACGACTGCTGCCCGGCCGGGTGCTGATCCTGGCCGACCGTTCGGCCAGCATGTCCATCCGCGACGCGCAGCTTCCGGACGAGTTGAAGGCCGAATGGGCGGCGGCACTGGCACTCGAGGCGGCCGAGCCTCTGGCGGAGCTTACGCGGCACGAGATGCTGCGCGGCCTGCTGCAGGCCTCGGGCGTTCTGACGGCAGGCGACCGGCAGAACCAGGTGGAGCTGGCCACGTTCGCGGAGGAGGTACAGCCGGTCCTGGAGCTTGCTCCCGGCAGCCCGCAGGAGATGGGCACTGACGGGCCGGCGGGGGCGAGCGCCCCTCTGCCGCCGTGGAGCCCCACCGGCCTGCGGACTGACCTGGTCGGAGCTTTGGACTGGGCAATTGCGCAACCCGACCCGGACCGGACGGCCGGAATCATGGTCCTGACGGACGGACGCGACACGGAGGGCGGCGACCTGTCTGCGGCCGTCGTCGACGCGGCGAGCCTCGGCGTGCCCCTCCACTTCGTGGGTCTGGGCAGCCCCGAGAGGCCGCGCAACGTGGCCATCGCGGAGCTCGCCGCCGGCGCCCGTGCCCTGAAGGGCCTGCCGCTCGACGTGCGGGCCTTCATCAGATCGCAGGGCTACGAAGGGCGAAGCGTCAGCGTCACCCTCACGGCAACCGACCGGCAGACCGACGAGCAGCGACAGGTCCTGGAGCGCTCCGTCGAGCTGTCAGCAGACGGCATTCTGCAGCAGGTGGACCTGAGTCACGTGCCCGAGGCGGCGGGCTCGTTCATCTACACGGCCCGGGCCGAACCGCTCGATGGCGAGCCGCGCACCGACGACAACAGCGCGGTCGCAGAGGTGACGGTGGCCGACGAGAAGACCCGCGTGCTCGTGCTCGCCGGCGGGCCGTCGCGCGAGTACCGGTTCCTCAGATGGCTGATCGAGCGCGATCCCGCGTTCGAGGCCACCGTTCGCCTGCACGGGGCAACCGGGGCGGAGGGGGTGGTCCCCCTGCCCCGCCAGCAAGAGGAGCTGCTTGCCTACGACGTCGTGCTGGCGTGCGATCCCGCACCCGCCGATTTCAGCGCGGACTGGATCGGCACGTTGGCGGATATGGTCGACAGCCAGGGGCTGGGCGTCGTTTTCCTGGCCGGGCCGACGCACACCCCGGAGCTCATGGCCGACCCCGCGCTGGGGCGTCTGCGGGACTTGCTGCCGGTGCTCGTGGACGCCGCGGCCAACCGGACCCTCATCGGCGGGGCGGGCTACGCAACGCAGCCGCGAGCCGTGGCCCTGGACGATGCGGCCACGGGCCATCCGCTGGTCAGCCCCGGCGATGGCCCGGGTGGGACCGCTTTCTGGCGCTCCCTGCCGGGCCTGTACTGGTGCCTGCCCATCCGGGCGGCGAAGGCGGGCGCCACCGTGCTGCTGCGGTGCGGCGGCCAGCGCACCGGCATCGGTCCGGAAGAGGGCATGCCCCTGGCGGCAGTCCACAGCTATGGCCTGGGGCGCGTGTTCTACTGCGGCAGTCCGGAGACGTGGCGCTGGCGCCGGCAAGGCATCGGCCACTATGACCGCTTCTGGCTCCGGGTCCTGCGCCATTGCGCATCCGGCCGGCCGACCGGACTCGAAAAGCGCGGCCGCATTGAACTCGACAGGTCGGTCTACGAGATTGGCCAGGCCGTGCGGATCCGCGCGCGCCTGCTGGACGCCGGGTTCAGGCCGCTCCAGGCGGAGGCGGTCGAGCTGAGCGCCGGTTGGGACGCCGGGGGTGAGGAGTCGGTTCGCCTGCGGCCGAGCCCGGCAACGCCGGGGGAATATGAAGGTGTCTTCTACCCCGCGCAGTTCGGCCGATTCGAACTTGCCTACACCACCTCGGACGGCCTCAGGATCACCGAGTCCTTCGAAGTGAGGCAGCCGAACGTGGAGTTCGACGATCCGCGCATGGCTTCCCCCGTGATGCAGCGGCTGGCGCGGATGACGGGTGGGCGCTGGGTCAGGCCGTCGGAGTTCGGGCAGTTCGTGCGAGGCCTCCCCGACCGAAGCCGCACCGTGGTCGAGCCCGGCCCACTCGATCCGCTGTGGGACACGCCTTACCTGCTGGCCCTGCTGGTGGCGGCGCTGGGGGCGGAATGGGCGCTGCGCAAGAGGATGGGATTGCTCTGAAGGCCGGCTCAGACGGTCTCTTCTTCTTCCTCGGGGTACTTCAGGCGGCGGACTTCCGCGTTGTACTCCTGCAGGATTCGGGCGATCTGCGTCTTGTCCCGGTGACTCAGGGAAAGCTCGATCACGACCATGCCGGCGACCAGCACCAGCAGCAGGTAGACCACCGGGACGTTCCAGAGCTTGAGGAACGCGATCGACAGAGCGCCCCCGCAGATCACGGCGCCCACGACCGCGCTGCCGATCCAGCCCCTGCCCTGCACGTCCATCTTGAGATACGACTCCAGCAACTCGGTCTCATCCCGTGTGAGGTCCATCTGCCGCTCCTCTGGAGAAGCGATTGACAGCCACAACGGCCTCCATGGTACGGGGGACGCCGGGGGCAAGTCAAACCTGGACACTCCAACGTGTGTGTCGGTAACGCAAAGCTCATGCCGGAACGGGCACTTGGCGAAGCTGCGCGACCGCAGAGCCCAGGCCCTCTCCGTCCCCACCACAAGAAGCCAACCCTTGTCATTCTGAGTTCGCCGTCCGGCGAACGAAGAATCTCGCCGTTTCCACCCTGCACAGGTTAACGACGCGATCCTTCGTCCCGGCTCTCCGGG
This sequence comes from uncultured candidatus Brocadiaceae bacterium, assembly GCA_964605915.1. Taxonomy (GTDB): domain Bacteria; phylum Planctomycetota; class Brocadiia; order SM23-32; family SM23-32; genus DAOVRD01. Next base: position 12,778 of record CAZSET010000111.1, read on the forward strand.
ACTCAGGA
>CAZSET010000112.1:0-12668 GCA_964605915.1 uncultured candidatus Brocadiaceae bacterium
TAGTCCGCCCCGCGCCTGATGGCCTCGCAAACCTTTACCACTTGCACGGCGGGCCCCACCTCGTGAACGCGAACGATGTGGGCGCCCGAAAGAACGGCGCACGCGACCGTCGCGAGCGTGCCGTAAAGGCGTGCGCCTTCCGCAACGTCCAGTATACGACCCAGCATCGACTTGCGCGACGTGCCTGCCAGCACCGGCAATCCCAGAGCGTGCAGCTCGTGCAGGCGACGCAGCAGCTCCAGGTTATGCTGGAGCGTTTTGCCAAAGCCGAAGCCGGGGTCCACCACCAGCCGGTTCTCCCCTATGCCGCTCTCCACGGCGAACCTGACCCGCTGCCGGAGCCATTCGCAGACGTCGCCCACCACCTCCTCGTACGTGGGGTCTCGCTGCATTGTCTTCGGGGTGCCCTGCATGTGCATCAGCACTACGGGCACGCCACGCTGGGCGGCCAGCGGAGCCATCTCCGGGTCGGTGCGCAGAGCACTCACGTCATTGATGATGCGGGCGCCCGCGTCCAGGCCGGCGGCCGCGACTTCGGCCTTCTGCGTGTCTATGCTGATGGGAATGCTGATCTCGGCGACGAGCTCCCGGATGACGGGGACGACGCGCCGCTTCTCCTCCTCGACGGAGACCGGCTCGCTGCCGGGCCGCGTGCTCTCGCCGCCCACGTCTATCAGGTCGGCGCCCTCAGCGCACATGCGCCGGCCCTGAACGACGGCATCGGACGCGGAGAAGAACTGCCCTCCATCGCTGAACGAATCCGGCGTGACGTTCAGAATGCCCATGACGAGCGGGCGCGCGCTCATGTCCAGCTCGCAGCCGCCCGGCAAGTCAAGGCGGCGGGGAGGCCGCTCGGGCCATGGGGCTGTCCCGGCACGGCCGGCCACCTCGCTCATTGCCTTCTCCCCGCTTGTCACAACGGCTCAACCGCCCCGCGTCGGCTCGATAGGGAATGTAGTTCACGCATGGGCCGATTGCAAGCGTCTTGCCCACATGGCGGCTTTATGGCATATTCTACGGAACACCCCGCGGGGACGATTCATGACGAAGGTCGAGCGTTTCGACTACACACTGCCGGAAGAGCTGGTCGCCGCGGTGCCGGCCCGCAGGCGGGACGAGTCCCGCCTTCTGGAGCTGGACCGCTGCACGGGCGGGGTCTTGTTCCGCCGCTTCTCCGAACTGCCCGATCTGCTGCGGGAGGACGACCTGCTGGTACTGAACGACGTGCGGGTGATGCCGGCCCGGCTCCATGCCCACAGGGCCACGGGCGGCGCCGTCGAGCTGCTCCTGGTCCGCCCGGACGACGGGGCAGAGCCCGCCGGGCTGCCATGGCTTGCGATGGCGCGCAGCAGCGGCCACCTGCGGCCCGGCGAGGTGCTGCGGTTGGACGCCGTCGATGCTCAGGTCGTCCTGCTCGAGGAACTCGGCGGCGGCCGCTGGGTCGTGTCCCTCGGCGAAGAAGGCGCCACGCTCGAAGAAGTGTGGGAGGCCGGCACCATGCCCCTGCCCCCGTATGTTACCAGCGCCCGCCGGCGGCGCGCACTTCCGACGGAGATGCCCGACCTGGACAGGGAACGTTACCAGACCGTGTACGCGCAGCCGGCAGGCTCCTTCGGCCACAAGCCGGGCGCAGTCGCCGCCCCGACGGCGGGGCTTCACTTCACGGAGGAGCTGCTGGGGCGCATCGCCCGGCGCGGCATTGAGGTCCGCAAACTGACGCTGATGGTCGGGCCCGGGACCTTCCGACCCGTCCGAGTCGAGGAGGCCGAGCAGCACGAACTGGAGGCGGAGTACTTCGAGCTGCCCGGCGAGACGGCCCGGGCGGCCCAGGCCGCCCTGCGCGCCGGGCGACGCATCGTTGCAACGGGCACGACGACCTGCCGCGTCCTGGAACACGTCGCGCGGGCGGAACGCTGGGAAGGGCACTCGGGCTGGACCGACCTCTACATCTATCCGCCGTTCGAGTTCCGCGCCGTCGGTGCACTCATAACGAACTTCCACCTGCCCAGGAGCACGCTGCTGATGCTGGTGTGCGCGTTCGCGGGCACGGAGAACGTACTCAACGCCTACCGAATGGCCGTGAAAGACAGGTTCCGTTTCTACAGCTACGGGGACGCGATGTTTATCGCGTGACGCGCCTGGCCGGCGCCGTCTGCGAGCAGCGAGAGATGGAATTCCACGTGACAGGCCGAGACGACGGGTGCCGGGCGCGCACCGGCCGGCTGAAGCTGCGCTCCGGCACGGTCCAGACGCCGGCCTTCATGCCGGTGGGCAGTCGGGGGACGGTTCGCGGCCTGACGCCACCGCAACTGCGCGAGTGCGGCGTGCAAATACTGCTGGCCAACGCCTACCACCTGGCGCTGCGGCCGGGCGCCGACGTAGTGGCAGAGGCCGGCGGGCTGCACGCCTTCATGGCCTGGGACGGCCCCATCCTGACCGACAGCGGCGGCTACCAGGTCTTCTCCCTCGCCGCACACCGGGAGCTGACCGACGAAGGCGTCCGTTTCCGCAGCCCTGTGGACGGGGCCGAGCTGTTCCTCGGGCCGCGGGAGTGCATGGCGGCGCAGAATCTGCTCGGCGCCGACGTTGCGATGGTCCTCGACCAGTGCCCGCCTTACCCGTGCGAACGCCACCTGGCGGAGGCGGCCGTCGAGCGGACGCTGCGCTGGAGCGCCGCCTGTAGGGACTTCCACGAGCGGGAAGACCAGGCGTTGTTCGGCATCGTGCAGGGGAGCGTCTTCGACGACCTGCGCCGGGAAAGCGCGCGACGGACGGTCGAGATCGGCTTCGACGGATACGCGATCGGCGGGGTGAGCGTCGGCGAGGAGGAACGCCTGCGCCGGCACGTGGTCGCCTTGACGGCTCCCCTGCTTCCCGCCGACCGGCCGCGCTACCTGATGGGCGTGGGCTTCCCGCTGGACGTGCTCGCCGCCGTGGCCGATGGCGTGGACCTGTTCGACTGCGTGGCCCCCACCCGGATGGGCCGCAACGCGACCGCCTTCACGCCACACGGCCGCCTGCGGCTGCGCAACAGCGCGTTCCGCCGGGACCAGCGGCCGATCCAGGAAGGTTGCGGCTGCCTATGCTGTCGGTTATACTCGCGAGCCGCGCTGAACCACTTTTTCCGCGTCGGGGAGATGCTCGGCCCGATCCTGCTGAGCATCCACAACCTGACCTTCTATGCCCGGCTCATGGCGCAGGCTCGAGACGCCATCAGCCACAATCGGTATCCTCGATTCAGGGGCGAGTTCGCCGCCGGGTACATGACTGGAGAAAAAGAGCGATGACACATCTGCTCGACACGATGCTGCTGCTCGCCTACGAGGCGGGCGAAGAGGCGGGCGACGCTGCTGCCGCGGGGCAAGACGCCGCTCAAGGCACCCCGCCCCCGGGCAACCCCCTGTTCGGCCTCATACCTTTCATACTGATCATCGTGGTCTTCTTCTGGCTGATGAGCCGTTCCCAGAAGAAGCGCGAGCGGCAGCGCCAGGAAATGCTGGACAGCATCAAGCCGAAAGACGACGTCATGACCATCGGGGGCATCCGCGGCCGGGTGGTGCAGATCAAGGGGGACGAAGTCGTTGTGAGGATCGACCCCGACAAGGACATCAAGGTCACGATGGCCAGGAGCGGCATCAGCCGGAAGCTGGGCGACGAAGAGGAAGCCGACCAGACTTAGGGCATTGCCGCCCACACGGTCCCGCCCGGAGCCCTGCCGATGGCCGCTGCGTCGCCCGGCTAAGGAGCCGTCGTTTGAAAGTATTCGGCATCAGCGACCTGCACCTGTCCGCGTCGGGCGAGAAGCCGATGGACGTGTTCGGCCCGGAATGGGCCAACCACACGGAAAGGCTGGCCGAGAACTGGGCCGCCACGGTGGCGCCGGACGACCTGGTGCTCGTGTGCGGCGACCTGAGTTGGGCGATGACGCTCGACGAAGCGCGGCCGGACCTTGACTTCATAGACTCCCTGCCGGGCGTCAAGTACTTCATACGGGGCAATCACGACTTCTGGTTCTCGGGGCCAGGTCGCGTGCGGGACGCCATCGGTCCGTCCCTGCACCTGATTCGTTTCGACGCGGCCGTCTACGGCGGGGTCGGCATCTGCGGAGTGCGCGGGTGGCTCTGGCCGGGACATCCGGAGTTCGACCCGGAAGAGGACGAAAGGCACTGGAGGCGGGCCATCCTGCGGCTGAAGATGTCCCTGGAGGCCCTCCGGGCGCTCGAATGGGACGTGGCGGTCGCCATGTGCCATTACCCCCCTCTCGGCCTCGACCACCGGACGGAGCTGTGCGACATGATCCGCGACGCCGGCGTAAGCCATTGCACTTACGGGCACGTGCACGGTGAGGACGCAGCCCGCGCCTTCGAGGGGGAGCTGGACGGAGTGACTTACCGCTGCGTCAGCGCGGACCGCGTCGGCTTCACGCCCGCCCTGCTATTCGAAAAGACCGATTGAGGGGCACGTATGTCCGCGGAGATCGATCCCGGAGGGCCTGTGCGCGGGGCCGGTGCCTCTCCCGATCGGCGGCGTCAGGATTCGAGAATGCGCCGACTGCTGAACGCGGTGCGCCGGAAGCCGCTGATGAGCGGCCTCGTGCTGACCGTGCCGGTCGAGGCGATCACGTGCTTCAACCGGTTCGTGCTCGGCCTGCGAACAAAGGACCACCTGGACCTCCTCAACACGCTCACCTTCGGCCTCCGAATCCACCACGGCTACGTGGGATTGGCAATGGTGGTCGCGTGGGCCGCATGCGCGGGGGTCCGGCGGCTGCGCGATCGCTGGTGGCGCAGTTGGCTGCTGGCGGGCGGAATCGCCTTCGTCCTCAGTGATGCCGTCCATCACTTCATCGTATTGAAGCTTGTGACCGGCTGCACCGAGTTCCCCTGAGCCGGACCGCCCCTCACCCCATCGCCCCCGAAAGGGCTCCCGCGTAGAGCGAGAAAAACTTGAATATGAAGTAGATGATGAACAGGGCTACCGCCACGTAGACCAGCCTGGAGAAGACGACGGCCAGCGTGTGCAGGGCGGACTCCGCGCGCTGGCTGTAGTGCGACGCCAGCCAGTCGAAGCGCTCGGAGAGCTTGCCGGACTGCTCGGCCACGTCGACGGCCTCCATGTAGTCCCTGGGGAAGAGGCCCGCCGCGTGCAGGGCGTCCGTCAGCGTCCCCCCGGCGTCGACGGTCGCGACCGCCGCGTCCGCGCGCGCCGCAAAGGCCCCGTTGCCCGTGGCGTTGAACGCCCGCTCGAGCGCATTGGTCACGGGCACGCCGGCTTCCTGCATCACGTACATCACCAGGCTGAACCGCGCCAGCGCGACCGACCGCATCACGTTGCCCAGCACCGGCACGCGCAGCAGCACCTCGTGACACGGCCGGCTGCCGGCAAGGGGCTTGAGCAGCAGGAAGTACAGGCCGACGGCCGCGACGGGGCCGCCATAGCCCGCGCACAGGTAGAAGACCGGCCTGCCCGCGGACACCCCCAACATCGTGATGATGTGCGTCGCCAGCGATATCACGGCCACGGCAACGACGTACTGGATGACGGGCAGCGCCAGGTTGGCGATAAGGGTGCGTCGGACTCGCTGCTGGAATTCATAGAAGCGCACCAGCTCGGCCAGCGCGCGTTCGAGCGCCCCGCTCTGCTCCCCCACGCCGACAAGCAGGACGAAGAAGCCCGGGAATAGCCCGCGCGCTTCGAACGCTTCGGCCAGCGTGGCCCCTGCGTCCACGTCGGCCGCCACGCGTTGCAGGGCGTCGCGGATTCGGCCGGCCGGCGCCTGGGACGTCAGCACCGAAAGCGCCCGCGTGACCGGCACCCCGGCGTCCAACAGCGTGCCCAGGTTCCGGCACAGCCAGATCATCCGCTTGTTCGACATGCCGAACACCGCGCCTCCCTCGCTCCCCGCAAGCCGCGCCCGCGCGCAGCATTATACACGGCCCTCACCACGCAGACACGAAGCTTGCCCGCCGTGCGGCGGGGACACGGAGAACCGCAACGATGGACCACTACGACACGACGATCACGACGTTAGAGTTTGACGTTGTTCGTTGTGCTCGTTGTGCCGTCGTGGTCAACGGAATGTTCAGTTGCCGGTTCGCCGAAAAGGGTGAGAGGGGTCGAGTCAACGATTCGGGTCGTGCACAACCGGCCGACGAGGTCTTCGCCACTCTCAAAGACGACGATGTCGTTCTGGCGCGTGCGTCCGCTCAGTTTCGTCGCGTCGCCCTTACTGGGTCCGTCAGCCAGCACCTCGACCTCCCGTCCGACCATCGCCGACCTGCGCTCGGCGCCGAACCGCTCCTGCGCCGCCAGCAGGGCCAGGTTCCGTTCCCTCTTGACCTGGTCCGGCACGTCGTCGGGCCAGCGGGCCGCCCGCGTTCCGGGCCGGGGCGAGTACTTGAAGATGAAGCTCTGCTGGAACCCGACCTCGCTCAGCAGCCGCGAGGTGTCCTCGAAGTCTGCGTCCGTCTCGCCCGGGAAGCCGACCATGAAGTCGCTGGCCAGCTCGACGCCCCGTATCTTCTGCCGCGCGCGCTCGACCATCTCGCGGTACTGCGCGGCCGTGTATCCCCGGTTCATCCGCCGCAGCACGGCGTCCGAGCCGCTCTGGGCCGGCACGTGCAGGTGCTCGCAGACCTTGCCCAGTCCGCCCACGGCGTCGAGGACCTCGTCCGACATGTCTTTCGGATGACTCGTCACGAATCGGATGCGCTCCAGTCCCTCCACGTCGTTGACCAGGGCCAACAGGTCCGCCAGCGTCACTGGCCCGGCCAGCCCCTTCCCATAGCTGTTCACGTTCTGGCCGAGGAGGATCACCTCCCGGACGCCCTCGGCCGCAAGCGCCTCGACCTCCTCGACGATTTCGCCGGTCGGGCGGCTCACCTCCCGGCCCCTCACGTAGGGCACGATGCAGTAGCTGCAGAAGTTGTCGCACCCGCGCATGACGCTCACGTAAGCGCGATGCGGCGCCGCGCGCATTTGCGGCATCCTGTGGAACCGGAACGGGCCGTCCGCCTCGACGTCCACGATCGCGCCGCCGCCGGCCATGATCCGCGCCAGGTGCTCGGGAACGCGCAGCAGCGCCCTCGTCCCGCAGACGAGCCGCACAAAACCGAACCGGTCGACCAGCGCGCGCCCCAGACGTTGGGCCATGCAGCCGATGACGCCAAGGATAAAGCCGTCCTCCCGGTCGGCCCGGCCGCGGTACGCGCCCAGGTGAGAGAAGACCCTGTCCTCGGCGTGCGCGCGGACGCTGCACGTGTTGTAGAGCACCACGTCCGCGCGATCGGGCTCCTCGCTCAGCGCGAAGCCGTAACGCACAAGCTGCCCGCGCAGGAGCTGGCTGTCCAGCTTGTTCATCTGGCAGCCGAACGTCACGATGCAGACTGTGGGGGGATCACGATCCGTCATGTTCGGGGGTGCGCGGGGGATCAACGGACGCCGTGCCGGCGGCGCCTATTGCTCCATGGATGAGGTGATGCTCGAGACCAGCCGCTCGACCGTCTGCCGGCCCCTTCTCTGGTCGCGGGCCGTGCGCCCTTCCACGTTCAGGCGCAGGTCGGCCGTGCTGCCGCGCTGGCGAAGGTTGAACCACCAGTCCGGCTGCCGCACGCTCAGGCCGTCTATCATGTCGCGCTCGGCGTCGAGGAACTCCTCCCTTAGCTTCTCCAGCACTTCCTGCGCGGCCTCGCCCGAAGGGAGCGAGATCGCTATCTCGCCGCTCTGGCTGTAGCGATCCATGTCCGCCGCAAGCTCCGAGACGCCCTGCTTCTCCCGCGAAACATAGGAGCAGAAAAGGAGCAGCGCAACGAGGGCCGAGGGCGATCGGAAGAAGCCCTTGAAGTAGTGCAGGCCGGTCAGGTCCGCGCCGTAGGCGGCGTCGCTGCGGCGGAAATGCTGGGTGAAGGCCAGGGGCGTGGCGGGCCCCGGCAGGGGCTGTCCCTCGTGCTCGGCGATGCGCTCTCTCAGCGCCGCACTGGCCCGCAGATCATAGGCGACGGCCGCGCCCGGCGCGCGGGCGGCCACTTCTGCACCGATCAGGCCGGCCGCCGCATCGTGGCGGAGCAGCTCGCCCCTTTCGTCGAAGAACGCGATCCGCTGCCCGTCGAAGTCGAACGCCGCGCCAAGGTCGGCGCCCGCCTCGCGGACCCGCGACTTGACCGATGAGACAAGGGCTGCGGAGGGGAAGTTCCTGCCGAGAAACTCGTTGTGCCCGTCCTCGTCGAAGTGGCCGGGGATGATCCGGAGAGGAAGCTCGGCCGAGGCCGCATCGAGCACCCGCCCGGCCGAGCCGCACCCGGCGTCCACCACGACCTTTAGCGGCGCCAGGTTCGGGGCGAACTTCAGCACGTAAGACACGTAGTCGCCCAGCAGGTCAACGCCCTTCATCTCCCCGGGCAGCCGGCTGTGGCCGGTGCGCAGACGCCTGGCTATCAGGGCGATCTTCTCCAGGCCGACGCCGAAACCGACCAGGGCGGCATTGCCGCGCCACAGCCGCACGCCGTTGACGTTGTCGGCGTAGTTCCGCCCGCCGATGAACGCCCCGCCCGTGCAGCCGTCGGTCCCCAGCGCGAAGGCGACCAAGTCGGGTGGCACGGTGCCGATGTTGGTGGTGTCTATGCCGCCCCGGTTGGCGCCCTCGCAGAAGATGCGGGTGAAGCCACGCGAGTTCTCGCGCAGGTCACATGCGACGACCAGTCGGGAGCCTGCCGGATTCTCCGCCCGGAGGAACTGTGCGGCCGCCAGCCCGATCTTGCGCACCACGTACTCGTTGATCTCCTCCGGGACGCGGCCCAGAACGCCGGTCGAGCGAAAGATCGAAGTCGTGACCTTTGGGTCGATGGCCGTCCGCCCGGCGGCGTCCTCGCTGCGGTGCGGGCACAGGAGGCACTTCGGATACTGATTGTGCTGGCGCGTACGGCAGATGGCGCGCGAGATGGAGTACTTCTCGCCGGGGCACGTCACCTGGCCGCTGCCCCCTGCCGCACTCGTCCGTCGGTTCTGTGGCACCAGTTCACCCATGCGAAGCACCTTCCATCTTCTGCATCCGCTGCCGCTTCATCAGCATACGCCAACGTCGTTGCATCCGTCAAACAACGCCCCGGCACGGCGCAAAGACCGAGGACGAGAGCGAGGGCGACGATGAGTGCCCGGCTCCTCGGGCACTTCGATCTGACAGGCCCACTAACCTACCCAGCGGCGGATGGCATACCAACCGGCGCCCACCACCGCCATGACGAGGGCCGCGCCGAGCAAGGTCAGCGCCTGCGGATTGCGGAAACCGGTCCTGACGCACACGTAGAGACAACCCGCCAGGAACAAGGCAACGGCAACGACGACGATGCACCCGAGGACCCGCCACCCCTCGGGCGTCATGGATTCCGTGGGACCGGGCACGTGCATGGTGCCGACCTCGTTCAGGACGCCTCGCGGGCCCGCGGGGAGGCGGCTTACTCGCCCTCTTTGACCCGGAACATCTTGGTCTCCGGGTCGAAGACCAGGCGATCCTCGTTCTGCGCGAACCAGCTCTTGAGCCCCTCGGCAGACCGCGGCGCATCGGTATGGCGCCCCACGGGCCCCCACAGTCTCCAGTTGTCATATCTTCGCTGCTCCGATGGCGACGGATCGGTTAGCGTGCGTACAGCGTACGCAAGGGCGTCCAGGTGACCGTATTCCATTGCGATGGGGGCCATGGACGTCGCCTCCCATTCGCTGTGCGAAGCGCGGCGCCACGCCTCGGCCACTGAATCCGAGAGCTTGATGCCTGGCAGGTCTTTGATCGCCCTGTAAGTGTGGGCCCGGTTCGTGCCATGCACGAGATATTGTTTCAGTTCCTCGTAGGTATCTGGATCTCGGAACGAAGCGACGGCCTCCACCCATTCCGTAGGCAGGTAATCGGGATGCTGTCTGAGCCCTTCCACCAGGGTGTCTCTGGCGTCGTGCAGCCAGCCTCGGTCAAGGACGACCCGCACGAGTTGCGGCAGACGAGGCAGCGCGTCCAGGATCAGGTCCTTGTGCTCCGCCCCGGCCAGTCGCCTGATCGCCGGCACGATGTGGACATCAGCCATCGGAGTCCAGTTCGCTGCCCGCACGAGCGCGTCCACGTGCTCCGGACCGACAAGTGCCAGCATCAAGACCTGCGGATCGGCCGACGAGAATGTCCGCTGACCCTCCGAGGCGGCCAGAACGCGGCTCACATACTCCCTAACCTCTGCTTCGGTGGGATTCTCCGGCAGCTTGACCCTGGACAGGGCCTGGTGATCGACTCCCGAGCCTTCGAACCCCGGGGGCCAAAGCCATTCCGGCACGGAGGGTTCCGTCGACTCATCCCTTCCATCCAGCCGTGCCTGGAGCGCTTCGACCGTCCGCTTCAGCTCAGCCACCTCCTGACGGAGTTGCCGCAGCTCCTGGAGTATCTGCTCTTGCGAGACCGGCTCGGCCTGCTCGGCCTGCTCGGCCGCCGCGATGCCGCAGACCAGAACTGACACCACCACAAACGAGAAGAAAGCACGCATGGCCGCCCCTTTCTGCCTCGAGTCCCATAACTGCCCCGAGAACGCCATCAACATCATATCGGCCTGTGCAGCGCCCCGCAAGCCGGACAGAGCGAAGAAACCGGCGGACCCGAAGACAGGAACCGCTTCAGTGGACCGGGAGACCCATGTGTATGGACATACGGAAGGTGGCTGTCGGCGATGGCGGAGCCCCCTTGTACGCTCTCCAGCCGGTTGATGCGCTGCTCCAGCACCCCCACCTTCTTGCCCAGCCGGGCGATCATGATGCCGCCCACCAGAACGACGACGATGAGGGCGATGCCGAGCAGGAAGCCGGCGGACACCTCCCTGTACGGCGGCCGGCCCGAGATGGCGGCCACCTCCTGTTTCTCCGCTTCCTCATCCGGCGGGGCCGGCCGGTAGGTGGCGTAGGGAGATCGGGCCTCCTCCCTGATCCGGCGCGGGAACATGATCTTCTTGGGCAGCTTCTCGGGTTGGGGAGCTTCGTCCTGGTGCGGCTGGCCGAACAGCGTGCCGCCCCGCGTCGGCGGCCTGGCCTTCTCGTGCTCCGTGCGGCTGCCGACAGGCTTGGCCTTCAGACGAGGCACCTCCTCGATGTCGTCCTCGGGACGGTGCAGCGGAGCGTCCTCGCCCGCTTGCGTGGACTTCGCTTCGTCCTGTTCTTGCTTCATTGTCGAGTTCGGAATTGGGATGTTGGACAACCGGCCCGGCACAAATGCCTCAACCGGCCCTGGTCTGCGGCAAGGCGGCTGGCCGTTCTCTCACCAACGGACCGGCGGATGCCCGCTCCATCGCGAGCACCTCGCCCGCCAGCGCGCGGTAGTCGTCCGCGCCGTGGCACTGCGAGTCGTAGTGCGTTATCGGCACTCCGAACCCGGGCGCCTCAGCCAGCCGGATGTTCTTCCTGATCACGGTGCGGAAGACGCGCGGGCCGAAGTGGCCACGGATGTCGTCCAGTATCTCCTGCGCCAGACAGGTGCGCGAGTCAAACATGCAGGCGATCACGCCCGTGATGTAGAGCTCCCGGTTCACGTGAGTGCGGACCAGGGCCACGGTGCGCAGCAGCTTGCTGACGCCCTGAAGGGCAAAGAACTCGGTCTGGAGCGGGATGAAGACCTCCCGCGCGGCGCTCATCGCGTTCACGGTCAGAAGGCCCAGCGACGGCGGCGAGTCCATCAGCACGTAATCGAACCCGTCCGGCAGACGCGCCAGCGCTTCCCTGAGCACCCGGAGCCTGTCCGGCCGTTCCGAAAGCTCGACCGAGACCCCGGCCAGGTCTATGCTGGCGGGGATCAGGCTGAGCCCCTCGACCGGAGTATCCCGGATGACCTCGCGCGCTTCGTGGTCGCCCCGGATGAACGAGTAGAGGGACGGCTCGCCGCGCTGAAGCTCCACGCCATAGTGGATGGACAGGTTGGCCTGGGGGTCCACGTCCACCATGAGGACGCGCTTGCCGAGCTCGGCCAGGCAGGCGCCCAGGTTGGCGACGGTGGTGGTCTTGCCCACACCGCCCTTCTGGTTCAGCACGATGATTCTTCTCATCTTCCGGCGCCACCGGCGCTTGAGACCCGCAAGGCTTCCCGCCACGGAGCAGGCAGACGTACATGAAAGAAGACGCGCTGCGGGTGATTCAAGGTGGCTCGATTGAAATGGTCCCGGCGTTTGCGTTATCCTGTCACACGTGCAAAGGGCCCCACGTAGGAGAACGGGCGACAAGGGACCGGCAAGCGATTCGTATGTAATTGTCTGACAAGACCTTATAGCGAGGCCTGACGGGCCGGCGAGCGGGCGTTCACGACAGGGGGGCAGGTCCGGCGCACAGAGCGCGAGCAAGCGGAGATGGCAAAAAAGAGAGCCGAAAAAGGACGCGCCAAACTGACCGCTGCAGACATGGCCCTTCAGCAGCGCGAGATCAGCATCAGCGAGTTCTTCACCAAGAACCGCCACCTGCTGGGGTTCGATAATCCACGCCGTGCACTGCTGACAACCGTCAAGGAAGCGGTGGACAATTCCCTGGATGCCTGTGAAGAGGCGGGCATCCTGCCCGAGATCACGGTCAACATCCAGCAGACGAACGGTGACGACCGGTTCCGGGTCGAGGTGAGCGACAACGGGCCGGGCATCGTCAAGTCCCAGATACCGCGCATATTCGGG
>CAZSET010000113.1:0-12578 GCA_964605915.1 uncultured candidatus Brocadiaceae bacterium
GTCACGACCACGCAGCCGTCGCCGGCGTTCCAGGCGTCAGTGAGGGCAGCTTCCGCCTCGGCGGTGCTGCCGATCTCCACGCACGGGCCCTCGGTAGTGGTCGTCGGCGCGGGTGTGGTCGGCCCCTCCGTGGTGCGCTCCACTGCGGTGTCCTTGATCTGGCACGCGTACAGGTCCTCGCTGAGCGCCAGTTCCCGCTGGGCGAACAGGTTCAGCTCCAGGCGGCGCTTCAGTTCGGAGTACTCTTCCAGCATCCAGAACGTGTTGGCGACGGTGACGTCGGTGCGCGCCTGGTCGAAGTTGTGGAGCACTTCGACGGCGTTGACGCGCAGGGACTCCCACTGCATCGGGTCGGGCGCGGCCGGCGTCGTGGTTGTCGGGCCGGGCGCGGGGGTGGTGCTTCCGCCGGGGGTGGTGCTGGTCGGAGTTGGGCCGAGGTTGAGCACGTTATAGCGATGCAGCAGGCCGAACCTGTCGAAGTCCAGGCCGTCGCACCGCAGGACGCCCTGCCGCCGCACGTCCATGTACAGGCGCAGCAGGCGCTCGGCGAGGAGCTCCATGGCGGTCTGGTCGTCCGCCGTGCCCGGCTGCGGCCAGCTCGTGGGATGACGGAACGCGGGGTCATAGACGGTTCGCGTCCGCTCGTAGCCATAGCAGGAGTAGGCGTCCCCCGCCGGTCCGGACCGGACCGTGAAGGGCACCTTGGCCCAGTACCATCCCCACAGCTTCTGGCCGGGCCCGAGCGACGGTGCGCGCGTGAACGCAATCATGCGGCTGGCCAGCAGCCAGTAGACGGCCGATCCGTTGTAGAACGTCTTCGGCCCGGCGTCCGTCCCGACGTATATGCGCGGCATGTGGCTCAGGCTGTGCGAACCGGCAGGCGGCGTGTAGTCGCACTCTTCGTCGATTAGCTTGGCCGTGACGGGCCGCTTGGGCTGGGCCACGGCGCGATAGGCGGCGGCGAAGTCGCGCCACGGCTCGGCCACCAGCTCCAGCTCGCCCAGGTCGCCCTTGCCCGGGTTGCCGGTCCCCTCGATGTTGGCGGGCTGCTCCTCGACGGTGCGGTCCGTGCCCTGGATGACGATGGTCGAACAGACGCCGTCCAGGCTCCAGTCGAGCTCGTTGCCCAGCAGGACGTAGTCGGTGCCCTCTTCGTCCTGCCAGTGGCCCAGCTCGCCGGCCTGGAGGCCCTGGGCCGGCAGCGCGTCCAGGTCCACGACGACGAGCTCGCCGCTGGCCGGGTCCATGTACCAGCCCCAGAAGCCGCCGTTCAGCGCCAGCAGCAGGCTGATGGCGTCCGCCGCGCTGGTGTTGTCCACGCTGAACTCGCCGATGACGCTGTCCAGGCTCAGGATCGTCGCGGGATCGTAGTCGGCGACGTCCGCGGCGGTCAGGTAAGGATCGGTGACGCAGCCGGTGTGGCCATGGTGGCCGGGGATGTCCGACACCGCGCCGCCGTCCGTGGTGGTGCCGGCGTGGGCCACGGGCAGGCCGAGGGCGTGCTCCAGGATGTCGATGATGATCTCGCCGGCGGTCCACTTGCCTCCGTCCTTGCCCGGGGAATCTTCCCCGCCCCGCCCCTCCTTGCAGGTGTGGCCGCGGCGGTTCCAGATGTAGAAGCCTCGCCCGTTGACGCGGACGGGCTCATTCTCCAGTCGGAAGCGCCTTCCGGATGCCACGTACGTGACGCCTTCCTCGCTGACGCCGCCCGGGCGGACCTCGGTGACGTTGCCGCGGAAAAGCACGCGTCCGGAGCCGTCCTGGATGCGAACGTCGTCCCACAGGCCGGCCGCGGCCCTGCCGTCGTGCCGGGCTGCATGGAACAACTCTGCCTCCCACGCCCGCACGTAGGAGGCGCGGATGCTCCTGACCGCCAGCTCCCTGTTGCGCGCGCCGTTGATGAACAACCTGATGTCCATGGCTTCTCCGGTCAGGTGTAGACGGTGACCTCCGAGGGACATCCGGGGCAGGTTCCGGCGACCTTGGAGTAAGTGCCGCCCGGGCAGCTCGTGGCCGTGGCCGCCTTCTCGTACTGGCAACTCGTGCCCGTGTCATAGTGGTTCATCGTGAAGAACCAGGCGGCGTTGGAGCACATGATCTGAGGCGACACACAGGGGCCCGCGGTCTGCTGGACGTCCCACGCGCAGGCGGGGCCGTATCGATGCCACCCCATAGTCCCGGTGCAGGTGGGGGGGGCGCCGCAGTAGCAGCCGTTGAAGTCGGCGCAGTAGTAGTCCACGGGGCAGTTGTCCACACAGTGCTGGTTGGCGGGGCACTCCGGGCCTTCCGTCGTGGTTGAGGTCGGCCCTTCGGTTGTGGTCGTCGGCAGCACGGTGCTGGTGCTGGCTTCGAGCGTGGTAGATGAGGTGGGGCCGGGCGTCGTCGTCCCGCAGGGGCAGGCGGGGCAGACCCAGCACTTGCCGCCCATGGAGTTACCACACGTGTTGGGGCTATCGCAGGCGCCGTCGTCGCAGGCATGCTCCTCATAGGTGCCGGACGGGTCGCACGGGTCGCTGGGCCCGAACCACTGCTTCCAGCAGTCCAGCCTCTTGCGCAGCGTCATTAGCCAGCGGCTCTCGATCTCGTTCCAGCCCAGCACGATGTCGTAGCCGGGCACATCGGGCCAGATGTCGAATCCCAGCCATCGGCAGTAGTCCTCGCCCAGGGGCGTCCAGTCCACCGGCCACGAGCCGTTGGCGGGCTTGAAGTCAACGGCGAGCCCCGAGAAGGCGACGCAGTAGGTGTACTGGTGGGGCGGATCGCAGTCGTTGCACGGTATGAGAACCGTGGTGGTGCTGGTGGGGGCCAGCGTGGTAGTGCTGGCGCCGGGCAACGTGGTCGTCGCCGGTTGCTCTGAGCTCGTCGAAGGGCCGGCCGTCGTGGTCGTCGTGGTGCTCGGCCGTGCCGTGCTCGTCGTGCCGGGCGTCGTGCTCGTCGTGGTCACTTCCTCGGTCGTCGTCGTCTGGCCGTGGCAGCCGTAGGCATAAAGCACCACCGTCGCGGGGCAGTCCCCGCAGATGATGTCGCCGCCCGTCTTCGTGTAGGTGCCGGTGGGGCAGCTTCCCGGCGTGGCCGGCTTCGCGTAGTCGCAGTTCTTCGCCGGCCCCCCGCATGCGTTCCACTGCATCGTGAACCGCCACTCGTTGCTGACGCAGGTGATCGGCAGGCCGCTGCAGTTCGTCGGATTAGTGTCCGGCGTCCAGGCGCAGGAGGCGGGCTGGCGCTGCCAGACCATCGTGCCGTCGCAGCCGGTGCAGGCGCCGCCGCAGGTGATGCCCTGAAAGTCGTCCGTGCAGACGTACTCCGGGCACTCGTCCACGCAGTGGTCCGTATCGGGGCAGCCGGGCGCGTCCGTCGTCGTCGTGGCGGGTGCCGTAGTTGTCGTCGCTTTGGAAGTCGTGGTCGTGGCTCGTTGTGTCGTAGTGGTTGCCCCGACCGTCGTGGTCGACGTGGGGTAGGCGCACGGCGGCACTTGCATCACGAACTCCGCCTCGAATCCGGTGTGCCGCCGGTCGGTGTGCGCCGGGCGAAGCGATTCGAGCACGACGCCACCGTACGTGTTGCCGTTCGCCTCGAGGGACACGGGGCGCGGGCCGATCTGGCGGGCCAGCGCCGCCAGGTAGGCGGCCAGGTTCTGCCCGTCGGTCAGGGCCTGCGCCAGTACAACGAAACGGATCTGTGCCCCGCGCTTCGGCCCGCTCGCACGGGCCCCACGCGCCCGCGGGATCACGCGCACCGGATACTGGCGCGTCATCTCGATCCGCATTTGGACCGGGTGCGTCCCGATGGCCACTCCCCCGGCGGAGTAATCCTGCTGGGTCGAAGTGCCCCCGTACTGGGGCGGGGTGCCTGGAACCGAGCCCCACTCCGGTTCGGCCGACTGCTCGGGGGCCATGAAGTCCAGGGCCACGTCGGCGAAGCGGAAGGCGCTGACCTGGCCGACGGCCGCGACGCACACGCTGTCGGCGATGGCCGCCGGGTTGCCCAGGTTGTCCTGGAACGCCAGCGTTCCGGGGTCGCTGCAGGCCAGTGCGTGGAACAGGTCGAAGATGTACCTCTCGGCATCGCCCAGGCTGGCGCGCACTCGCTGGGCGGTGACCCGGAGGGAAAGCACGCCGCCGCCCGAGTCCAGCACCGTGGCCGCGTGCGCGTGCGGCGCAAGCACGACGTTCCGCCGCCGCGCCGAGGGCGTCACGAACACATGGGCGCCCAGCTCGACGTGAATCCGGCCGTCATCGAAGTATCCCTGCCCCATCAGGTCGCTCCAGATTCCTCGGCGCTGTTGCTCGGCATGGTCCGCAAGCGCGGGCTAGCTCCTGGCCGTCGCCAGCCGTTTGAGCCGCCGCTTGACTTGCTCCAGGTCTTCCTTCATCGACTCAATGCTCGCCATGTTGCGCTGGTGCAGCCGAACGCTCTCGTCGGCAAAGGCCGCAACCATGCTGCGAAGCAACTGGAGGGCGCGCTGCTCCTCGCGCAGTTGCTCGGCCGTCTCCTCATAGGCCTGGCGCGCGCGTTCTAGTCCGGCTCCAAAGGATGCGCTGGTTTCGCTCATGGGCTCTCCGCTTCGGTCGTGGTCGCTGCCAGGTTGACCGTGTGGAGGATGTCGTCTCCCTCCTCATCGGTCCCGGCCTCCATCCGGAGGACGGCTCGCGCCAGCCGGCCGGGGCCGGCCTCCTCGACGCTCTCCTGCGCGTGAAGCACGGGCAGCGCGAGGTTCAGCGTATGTCCCTCGGGGTGGGCGAAGGCCGCCTCGAAGCTGAAGGCGCCGCCGCTGCGCGCGGCCGCGTTGAACGCATCGCCGTCGTCCAGCTTGCGCAGCGCCAAGGAAACGGCCCGCTGCCCCGCCGCCAGAAAGCCGACGGCACCGCCGCGGTTCGGCCCCGGGGCAAGGTTGTTCCTCACGCGCAAGGTGAACTGCTCGACTCCCGTGACCTCGACTTCGTCGACCTTCACGACGGCACCGTCGAAGAGAAACGGCACCGGGCTCAGGCCCGAGTAGTCGAAGTCGTCCTCCGCCAGAGTGGGGGCGGGCTCTTCGGCGGCGGCCTGCAACGTGAATCGGAACTCCGTGTCGCGGCCGAGCGCCGACGCGACGATCTCCAGCCCGTCTGCCTTCACGCCCAGGTAACGGCGCGGGTCGGCCGGCGTGTAGTAGTCCATGCAGCAGCCGGGCAGCTCGTCGTCCTGACGGTCGAACGCCACGTCGAGCAGAAGCGCAGCAAGCTGCGGCCAGGGCAGCGTGACGAACCCGCCACGTACTGCCTGGAAGTGACTGAGCTGGACCGATCTCTTCCAACCGCCGTACAGCGTGCCGGGACGGAAGCGCGGGTTGGCTGCCTTCAGCCCGAAGCCGTCCCCGAGAATGGGAACGGCCTGCCAGGCCGGGTCTTCCGGGCAGACGCCCCACGTCTCTTCGACGCACAGCCGCAGATGGCGCCGTCGGCCGTAATGCCAGTCTCCGCTCGGTCCGCTCACCTCTGCCTCCTGCTCTTACTCTTACTCCTACTCATGCTCCTGCTCCTGCTCTTGCTCGTGCTCCTACTCCTGCTCCCACTCCTGCTCGGCGTTATTCGTTATCCGTTATTCGTTATTCGTAATCCGTTGTTCAGCGTTGCCGTCCACTGGCAACTGCCAACTGCCGTTGCTCGTTGCTCGCCGTTCGTTGTTCGTCGTTGCTGTCCACTGGCAACTGGGAACTGGCGACTGCCGTTACTGGTCGTTCGCTTCGCACTTCTCAGGTCCTTCGCCACAGCAGCTCGACGTCGATCGTTGCCGTCCAGATGAGGCGGGCCCCTTCCTCGCGCGGAACGGCCGACCAGACGATGCGCCGCACGCCCAGCCCCGTCATGCCGTCTGCCGCGAGCCCCAGGCAGCTCTCGTTGCACGCCCGGACGCGGTCCAGCACGAGGGCGACGAGCTCCTCGCAGGGCTGCACGTCCTGGCCGGCGGTGGCCACCTCAACGCGCAGGACCTGCGGGACCTCCCTCTCCACGTTCGCCACGTGAAGCTCCGAGCCCTCGGCCGGTGCCACGCTGAGCGCGGGACAAAAGGCCGGTTCGACGTCGTGACGGCGCTTGAGTCCCGGCCCGAAGTCGAACCACGTCTTGATCCGCCCGTCTATCTCGGCGTCGGCCTGCAGCGCGGCGATCAGGCCCAGGCGGCCGTCTGTCAGGAAGTTGCTCATCGCATCCTCGGAGAATCGTTAATGGGGAAACGTCAATCGTTAATCGAGGAATGCCCGAAGATGAGAACAGCTTCTGGTGCGTGGCGAACCGCTGAGGATTGCGCGCACATGTCCCATTCCCGATTAACCATTAACCATTAACCATTAACGGGTAACGCTTGACCGCCTTCGCCCTAGAGCGGCTCGTCCCGGCCGAAGATCCTGGGCTGGGTCTCGTAATGCACCCGGGGCGCCGCCGCGCTCTCGTTGGGCGTCGGCTCGAAGCCCAGGGAGACGGCCCCGCCCACCACTTGTTGCAGCCAGGCGACGTCGTCCTCGTACTGGGCGCGCACGTCGTCGGTCACGCTGTCCCGGCCGAGCCGCAGGAAGTAGACGGCCAGGTTGACGGCCCGCGTCTTGAGCGCGTCGGGACACTCCTCGTCCGGCTTGACGACGGGCACGCTGAACCGGACGGCCAGGTAGCTGTCGATCAGCGCCTCGGCGCTGCGGATCGCTTGCTCGACGACGGCTTCGTCCGCCTCGCCGTCGCCGTCGTAGTCGGCCAGCGCCGCCAGGTCTTCCTCGCCGATCCTGGTCTGAACGTCGTCGCTCGTGCAGTAGGCCATCTTCGGCTCCCACTGGTCCGGATAGTCAAAGCGGAGGCGGGGGATTGGGCCGCCCTTCGACGCGCTCAGGACGGCCCCCTTCATCCCGGCCCTTGGCCGTTAGTCTCCCCCGTTACTCGCGTGAACGAGCCACGGTGCCAGCAGCGCCACGGCACAGCGGCGCCTGCCCTTGTAGGCGTAGCGCTCCCGGTAGAAGGCGTCCTCGTCGCCGGGATCGTCCTTCGCCGTGAACTCCGGCCCCTCGCGGTCCTGAAGGACCATCGGCTTGACGGGGTCGGTGTCCATGACGAACCACGCCTGGCTGTCGCCCAGCCGGCCGAGCACCAGCAGGTCGCACTTCTTGTAGAGGCGGTTGGACTCGCCGCCTTCGACGTACTGGATCTCCAGGATGCCCTCGGCGGCGGCGCGGCTGGCCGGCCCGCAGACGAGCAGGTCTGCCTGGAGGCCGAGGCGCGCCCCGTCGGGGCCTGCATGCGCCTCCAGAGCGGCCATGGCCGTCTCGAAGTTGTCGCTCGTCAGCGCGGCGTCACCCCGGTTGGACCAGGCGGCGCCGCCGACCCACTCGTGCTCGGCGCTGAAGACCGTGGTGCCGTCGATCCACTCGTCGGTGAATCCGGCCAGCAACACCTCCGCGGCGAGCCGCAGCGGATAGAGGGCGGCCCGCCGACCGAGCTGCCGAACGCCCGGCCTGTAGACGCCGATGTTGTCGTCCGCGATGTCATTGCGGTGCACCTGCACGATGCGGGCGAACGTCCTGTTCGGGACGCTCTGCACGAAGGCGCCGATGCTGGTGATCGTCACCTCGTCCAGCACCTCTTCCAGGTCGCCCAGCAGCGTGGCCACGGGATACGTCTCCGTGCCGCTCGTGCTCGGCACGACCTCCATCATGCGCAGTATGCGCTCGTTCTCCGTCGTCTGGACGGCCTCGGCGAAAGTCGCCTTGAGACCGGTGAAGACGGCTTCAAGATTCCCCTGCGTGATCTGCATGCTTCAGACCTCCGTTACGGGTCGGATCGGCGCCCGCCGGGGCGCTCGAATGGGGTTACGCGGCCGCCGTGGTCGTGGTTGTCGCCGGGCTCCAGCTCTTGCCGGCCAACACGGCCGCGTCGATGGACACCCAGCAGTCGCCGGCGCCCTCTACCTTGTCGATGACGCCGACGGCCACGTCGTTGTCCACGTCGCCGGCGACGGCCACGGTCCGGTCGTCCTCGGCGTAGACCTGGGCGCTGAGGGCCGACTGGTCCAGCGCGGACGCGCAGTCGAGGCGGTACCGGCCCCGGCGCTTCACGACGACGTTCAGATCGCCGTCGGCGCCGTTGCGATTATCGGCCTGGGCGGTCGCGACGCCCTCGAAGACCAGGCCCGCCGTGTCGGCCGCCGGCACGGCGTAGCCGTCGGCGTTGCTGCACACCAGGGAGCCGGCGAAGATGCGCGTCTCCGCTGCCACGGGGATCGAAAGCAGGTCCCCGAGGCTGTACTCCGTGTTCCTGTCGGAAGTTAAGGCTGCCATTCATCCACCTCCTGAGTGGGTTGGTTCATGCCGGCTGCGCCGGCCTGGTTCTTCAGTCCACGGCCGTCAGGAACGCCTCCGCCGAGAGCCCGAGCTGGAGGCAGACCGACTCCTCGGCCTCGTCCAACCCGCGCCCCCCGGCCGCCCTTCGCGGCGCGGGCGGCGGCTGCATCAGCACGGGCATGGCGTTCAGCACGCGCTGCGTCGCTTCGAGGTCGTTCCGGGCCTCCCGCAGGTAGAAGTCGCGGTGCGCCGGCGGGACCTTGCCCGCCGCGACTGCGGCATCGACCAGTCCGCCCGCCTCCGCGTCGCGCTGCGACTACCGGAGGCCGTCCACCGCGTTGAGTATCTCGACCTCGGGCGCGTTCGGTTCGAGCGCGAGCTTGGTGCGCAGGGCGTCGAGGCACACGCTGGGCGCCCTGAGCCCGATCAGCGCTGCCCGCACCTGCGTCTCGTCCGCGTCGGCTGGCAGGCCCAGCTCGTTCGCGATGGCCGCGCTGACCGGCGGCGCCGGCCCCGCCACCCGGGCCTCCAGGGCACGTGCCACGAATTCGTCCTCGACGCTCGCGAGCCCGAACTCGGAGGCCACCTGCTCGGGCTCCTTTCCGAGCGCCTCGGCAAGACTGTCCAGCAGAGACATGCTCTCGCCTCCTTCTGGGACCACTGCTTGGGCCCCGCCGTCCGTAGCGGGGCTTCCGGCGCGGCCGTCGGCCGCGTTCAGACTCTCCAGTTCGGTCAGGAACGGCGTGTTGGTCAGGGCCACGCTGTGCAGCATCATCGGCACCGGCTCCCCGGTGATGCGGTTGGGCGCGTTGAAGCGCAGCAAGGGGCTCAGGAACCGGTACTGGCGGCGGGCGACAGCGGCGGCGGCCTCAGCAGTCCAGAGGACTCGGCCCCACAGCTCGCAGCCCTCGGCGCGCAGCTCCATCGCCGTGATCCAGCCGGCGGCGGGCGCGCGTCCGCCCGTTCGGGGCGCCAGGGCGCTGGCGTGGTGGTAGTCGACGACCAGGTCGGCGCCGTGGGCGGCGTAGTGCGCGTTGAAGTAGTCCAGCGCGCTGCGCAGGTGCTCGGGAGTGATGATCTCGGCCCGGGCGGGGTGCCCGAGCCATGCACCCGTGCGAGCGATCATCGCCCACTCCGGCACGCCGGCGCCCGCCCCGGCGGGGGGCGGCATCTCGATGGCCCGTGCGGCGATTCCCGTCGTGTTCTCCGCGCTCATGTCTCGCTATGCCTCCTTGACCTGGCTCAGGACCGGCTCCCCTTCGGCCGGCCGGGGGATGCCGAACTTGCGGTAGGCCCAGCGCGCCGGGATGGCGAGCCCGGCCTGGTTGAGCGTCCTCACCGTGGCGGCCAGTTCGCCCAGGTCCTCGGGCTTCTCCGCGTCGAAGTGCCAGCGGGGGACGGGCCGGTCGGCGCCGAGGTTCAGGTGCACGATGGGGCGGAGGAGCTGGTTCGTCAGGGCGCCGGCGAGCGCCTGCGCGTCGGCCTCGATCAGGTCCCAGCGCACCTGGTTGTGCACGTGTCCCAGGGCGTAGGAGCCGCCCTGCTCGCCGCCCGTGGTCAGCAACTGGCCCAGGACGGCGAGGGTCATCTCCCGCCCGGCGCGGTCCAGGATGCGTTCGAAGATGTCGCCCTCCCCCGCCGACCGCGTGTCCAGCACCTCGATCCGGTTGCCCTCGCGCACGACGGCGGCGGCGTCCATGCCGAGCGCGCGGACGGCCTGCCAGAGCTCCCGCGCCTCCTCGGAATCCCAGGGAACCTGCTCGCGCAGCCAGCCGATGCGCGGCGGCGCGCCGTAGACCTCCGCGAACGCCATCCAGTCCTTCCACGCAAAATGCCGCACGATGAAGGCCCGCACGCAGGAGCGCAGCAGGCCGGTGCGCGCGCCGAAGCCGCTGCGCGCCTTGACCCGGTGGATAATGAAGTTGAGCGGATTGAGTTCGACTCCCTCCCCGGCTTCATCGCGTAAGAGCAGCGTCTGGCCGTCCTCGGCGAGGGCGAACCAGCGCTGCGGCCGCCAGACGAGCCGGCGCGGATACCAGCGGCTCGCGCCCGTCTCCCAGTCGATCTCCTGGACGCTGAACCCCTTCGGGATGGCGTCGAGCAGGTCGAAGATCGCCTGGGGGAGGTCCGGGATGTCGGCGATGACGCTGCGGCAGAGCTCGGCCGCCTCCTCGGCGGCGGGGGAGTCGTCGGCGGGCTGGATCTCAAACCGCAGCCGCGCCGCGCCGGTCTTGCGCGTGCGCAGGTAGGCGTCCAGCTCCCCGTCCTTCTCCTCCATCCTCTCGAACAGTTCGGCCTGGGCCGCCAGGTCGCCGGACTCGGCGGCCAGCAGCATCCGCTTGATCGCCCGCGGCGTCAGCGTGTCGATGTCCACGTGGCCGACGACGGTGCGGGCACCGAAACCTGCGGCCGACGGCTCGGCCATCATCTGCTGGGCTGGTCTCTCACTCATTTGATCCCTCGCATTCGTGCTCATGCTCTTGCTCGCCGTTAGTCGTTAATCGTTAACCGTTAATCGTTGCTCGTTGCTCGTTGCTCGCTGCTCGTCGTCCTCGTCCTCACACCTGGCTGAAGTCCGTGCGCTTCCGCAGGGACACGTAGCTGCCTTCGGACGGCGGCGCCCCGAATGCCTGCGGCAGCAGCTCGTCGCATCCCGCCGCCGCGTCGGGGCCGTCCACGTAGCCGTCCGGGTAACTGAGGAACTGCTCCTGAAGCGTCTTGACGCCGGGGCTCGGGTGCTGCGAGAAGCGCCACAGTCCGCTCTCGAACTGCGTGCAGAGCGTCTCGATCCGCAGGTCCTTCGGCCGGGTGTGGTTGACGTAGCGCACCGGCAACCGCACTCGCCGCTCGGCCTCCCACATGCCCAGCAAGGGCTTGATCAGCGCATACCCGCCGTTGGATTCGACGCCGATCACGCGGGGGCGGAACCGCGCGTTGAACTCGAACAGCTTCCCGACCATCTCCGTCGCGGTGCCGCGCTCGATCCATGCTTCCAGCACGTATCGGGCCCCCGTGGTCCGGTCGGCGCCGACGGCGACGAGCGCGCGCGGGCAGCCCCTTTCGCTGACGGCCGGGTCGAGGAACACCACCACGTCGAGCTTGCGCACGGGAGCCTCGCCAGGGCCGTACGTCCCCATCCATTTGGCCTGGAAGGGCTTGGTGGGGTCCTCGGGCTCAAGGGCGTAGTTGCGCAGCCAGTTCCTGAGCCCGATGGTGGCGCGGATGCGCGAGAGCGCCTCGTCGCTCAGCCGTTCGGGCCAGACGCTGCGACCGGCTTCGGTGGCCTTCTGCACGAACACGCGGGCGAGCGGCCGGCCGGAGGCGTCCTTCCTCTCGCTCAGCCGCCGAGCGCGCTCCATGATGCAGTGCGGCCCGAACATGGTGCCCAACACGGTGAAGGCGAACCGGTCCGGCTCCATCGCGGGCAGGACCTCGTCCATCAGCCAGTCCCACAGGTTCCTTTCGCGGTCGGGATTGCGGGCCAGCTCGGCGTCTTCCAGGTCGTCGCCGATGAACTCGACCGGACGGTGCTCGGCGTGCCGGCGGCCGCGCGGGCTCATGCCGATGCCGAACGCCTCGAATTTCGTGTCGCCCCCCTGCCGCGCGGCGCGCACTCGCCACTCCGTCTGCGAGCCGGTCACTTCCAGCTCGCCGTAGTCGCCGCGGATGCGGGGATTGTTGTCCAGTTCGAGCCGCACGTAGTCCATGTTCTGCGCTGCCAGCTTCTGCACCTGGCTGCCGTAGAGGAAGTAGGGCATGCAGTCCTTCAGGGCCCTGTGCAGCGGCCTGGCCAGCGTCAGCAGCACGCTCTTGCCGGCTCCTCTAAACGCGCAGACGAACGTGGGCATGCCGGGCTCCCCGGCGGCTTCCGCCATCCGGTGATGGAACGCCGCGAACGGCGCGTGGAAGTAGTGCGGCAGGTACGTCCTGCACCAGTCCAGGAACGGCTGCTTCATGCGCCTGGCCCGGGCCCTGGCGCCGGTCTCGCGGAAGGGCGTGGCGCAGTGCTCGATCCGTTCGAGCACCTTCAGGCGCATTTGCTCGTGCTGTCGGGACCACTTCACGCCGGACTCCAGGGACAAGGTGTTAGGTGCTAGGTTTCAGGTGCTAGGTGCTGGACGGCAGTTGCCAGTTATCAGTTGGGGGTTGCCAGTTCACTTACCTACCCCTCTTACTCCTACTCCTACTCCTGCTCGTCGTTATCCGTTAATCGTTATCCGTTAATCGGTGCTCGTTGTTCGTTGGTCGTTAGAGCCGCTATCCTGCCTATCCTGTC
>CAZSET010000114.1:0-12520 GCA_964605915.1 uncultured candidatus Brocadiaceae bacterium
TGGGAGATCCGTCAGACTTCCGATGGCGATACCTTGCCGATGGATAGACATCCTGGCCCTTCCTTTCCTCCAGCATTCTGCAGTTGCCCCTGAAGCGACACGGCTTTTCTTGTTGACGGTACAGTCGTCACAGGCAAGAAGCCCCTTCTGCCTTGCACATGCGCCACCTCGAGTCGGCCGGCTAGGTCTTGCGCAAGTTCCTGTTGCACGTCAAACGCTCCGCACTGGCCTCCATTTGGCGCCGTCATGAGCGCGTCGCAGGTCTGGACTGCAATCTCGCCACCACCGACTATGCCGTATCGAACGGATTGGTTTGCCGGAGCGTGGTCTCCCAAGCCAAAGACGCGCTACTTCGGTGGCTTGCGTGTCTTTCTTCCGGCGGAGGGTGAGCGCGCGCGTACTCACGCCTTCATATTCGATCCCCTGGCCCTGGTCAACGACTACCGTGTCTCCCGCAATGTGGGCGATCTCGACCTCACCGATGCGCTCCGTAATGACCTCGGACGCGTGGATGTCGGCACTCGATGGGCAAAGGACCACGCCGAGGCTCCTCCTGGGGATCAGGTTAGTCGCTGTGAAGCGCAGATGATACTGGTTCTGCCACGACTCCCTCGGCCTGGCCGATCCCGGCGGTGGATCCCAACCCTCCGAAAGGGAGAAGAAGGAATTCTGGTGGTGGAGGAAGTGACCCGTGAGTCGTCGGCCTTCACGGTCGAGGCGAAACGTGCGCGCCCCTTCGTCGAGCTCGAACGGCGCCCAGGCGTGGATGTTCCACTGGAGCCCGGCGGTTACGTCGGGCTTCAGCACCACCTCGTCGACCATCACGAAGCACGTGTGCGCCTTCAGAAAGATCACATGGCGACGGCAGCGCTCGGCCTGCAGGACGTAGCTTGCATCCGCATCGCCGACGAAGTAGGCAAGCCGGTCGTCCTCGAAGGCGCGCTCGACGGCGCCGCGCGAGTTGTAGGAGCACATCAACTGCGAGGCGTCCGAGAGGGTCACGCAGTTATGACTCTTCGTGTGCCATACCCAGTGCATGTGGTGCTCAGACCCATAGCCGTCGTAGTATCCGCTGGGCATGGCCATCACCTTGCCGCCCACATGGATGATGAAGTCGTTGTTGTTCGCGTGCGAGTGACTGACCGCGCCGTAGGGTGAACTGCGGAAGATGAACGCCACGTCTCTGGCCGGATCGGTGAGATCCGTCCGGATCGCCGCCCAGCCCGCTGCAGGGAACATCCGGAGCATCCGGTTTGAATCCGTTTCCCCCGCTGCATTGGATGCGCCAGTCGGGGAGCCTGACAGGTACCGAAGCGGCGCGATCTGCGGTCCCTGCCGTGCCGCAGGCGTGGAGCAGGTCTCGGCCTCGCGGCGGAGATCGGCGACGTAATCCGCCAGACTGCCCGTGCCGCTCTCCCGGTCGATGAGTTCCACCAGATCGGCGTTGCTACGCCAGGTATCGCCCCAACGTTCGGTGCGGTCGCCGAAACCCAGCCATTCGGCATACGGCGGCCAGCACCAGCGCCTCCACTCGCCGTGGCCGCGCCAGAACGGCCGCCGATACAGGTCCACGCCTGTGCCCAGCTTCAGCGCTGAAGCAAACATCATCATGATGCTGACGTAGGACAACCCATAGCAGAGCCCCTCAGCCCACCCGCCGTCGTCGCCGGCCCACACGGGCCAGATGCCACACAGGACCGGGCGGAGCCACTCGAGCCATTCCAGCGCCTCCGGTATCTCCTCGTGGAACACCAGGGCGATCATCGCCAGGAAGACGATTTCCCGGCCAGCGTGCGAATCGAACCGTGTGACACCATATGAGCCGAGATTGGATCTCATCGGTTCGGGCCGTGAGCCCTTCCCGTGCGAATCAAGCCGGGCCACGCCACCTGAGCCGCGCTGGTGCATATACTCGAAGGTGATCTGGCCGCGCCGCCGGAACTGATCGATGACGAGGACCCGCTCCTCCTCCGTGAACTGGTCCCACACCCAGTCGGAGGCCTGCGGACCGTGCCAGATGACTGCCATGTGGGCCTCGTCGAAGTGGCCGATATGGCTCGAGCCCTCAGGGTCCCACATGGACACAGAGGCAATCCGCTCGCATGCGGCCCGGGCATACTGCGCCTCGCCTGAGGCCAGATACGCCAACGCCAGCGTCATTGCGTTGCGCATGAAGCGATGGGAATCGCGCATGCTCCGGGACCAGACCGCGTGCCACTTGCCGTAATCGGAACTCTCTTCCGGGAGAAACGGCGGCTCCTCGATCTCATGCGATTCCGCCAGGATCTTCTGCGCGTCAGCTTCGAGGCCCCGCCACAGGCCGGCCCTTTCTTTGTGCCGCGACGCGCGTATCGCAGGTAGATGCCCGGGACTGACGTAGATCCGCGGGTGTGTCTTGGGCATCCGCTCCAGCCAGACAGCGGGGGGCGGGACCTCCAGGCTGACTGCCTCCGGGGTGATCTCAAACTCGAAGACCTCGCCCTCCGCGCTCGGCGTCGACCACTGCCAGAAGTACAGGCCCGGAGCGAAGGTCCGTTCCGGGAGGTAGGTCGGTTCGGTCAGTTCGGCCTCAGCGAGAACGACATCGTTCAACGACCGGTCCCGCGCGACGAGCAGGGAGAACCGGTCTGCCCCGTCCTGCGGCTTCCAGGCGAACACCGGCGGGTTGGTGCCCGGCCTAGTCCCGTTCCGGGGCTGCCGAGGGTCAAGATGCGCATGTGGATGCCGCGTTGACTTCACTTGCTTTCTTCCCCTCTGCTTCTGCCATCCGCTGTCGTTTGGCGATCATACAGCGGGAAGCCGGCTTCCTCAAGAAGCACGTCGGTCTGACGACGAGCCAGAGACACCACCTGGGGCACGAATATCCGGCCGTTTCGAAGAGAAGGTAGCGGTCAGGCTGATACTGTCCACGCCGGGATCGTCCCTTCGCCCGACCAGCGACTCGTGCGCTCTGGGCGTGGAACGTGGGCGGCTGCTCTGCGCCCCGAAGCTCGCAGGAACCACCGGCCGAATCGCTGGGGCCTGCTTGACCGAGAAGCCGTGGGCGGCTACATTGCGCCCATGTCAGCTATGCGTTGGCAGAAGGCGAAGGGAGTGACTGATGAGCATTGTCTTCGAGATGGCCTGTGGAACTGCTTTCCTGGCCCTGTCGGTGTTGCTTGCCGCCGAGCAGCCAACCACGTCGGGGCGTTACTCACCATTGCCTGAGGGGGATGGCTTGGCCGCGCGGTATCCGGGGGACGTGGGCATTGAGCAGGCCCCGGAGGTCGTTTTTGCGGACGGCTTTGAGGGCATTGAGGACGATGCGATCGTGACGGGGTCCGCGGAGCAGAAGGGGAAGAAGTGGGACTCCGCCTGGAACGGAGTCGGGATAACGCGGGAGCCCGAGAACGTTCACAGCGGCACCAAAGCCGTGGAGATCCGGCATGAGGTGCCGATGAGCCGCGGCATGGACAAGAAGTTCGAGGAGGGATTCGACACCCTCCACGTGCGCTACTACATGAAGTATCACAGGGACTTCCCGGGCAGCCATCACACCGGCATGTTGATGTGGGCCGGTGCGCCGGGCATCATACTGTCGTCGGGGACTCCCGTGAGTGCCACGGGCGTGCGCCCGAACGGGCGCAGCCACTTCACTGCACGGCTTGACGCGGCGCGGCCCTCGAGGCGTTCGCCCGACCGTCCGCCCGGCCGGTCGAACATCTACACCTACCACATGGACCAGGGGCGCAGGTGGGGAGACCTGTTCTTCCCCTCCGGAGAGGCGCACCCGTCCCAGAGCGAGGCACTCTTTGGGGAGGACTTCGTTCCTCGGCCCGACTTCACCGCAGAGCGGGACCGCTGGTACTGCTACGAACTGATGCTGCAGGCCAACACGCCGGGCGAGCGCGACGGGCGCGTCGCCTTCTGGGTGGACGGCAAGCTCGCGGGCGACTTCGCCAACCTGCGGTACCGGAGCGTGGCCGAGCTGAAGATAAACAACGTCGTCCTGAACTCCTATTCGAGCCGCAGGAACGACAACAAGGTGCACTGGTACGACGACGTTGTCGTGGCCACCTCGTACATTGGCCCTCAGGTGAGCGCCAAGCAGCCATGACGCCAGGCACCGCGTCGGTTCGACGCAGCCCCCGCCCTCACTCCCTAGGTGGGCCGTTTCCTGCAGTCCAGGGCGGGGGTATCGGTCCACGATCTATTGATGGAAACAGGTTCTCTTGCCGATCCGCTGGCAGCTACCAGGTGAACAGGAAGTCGAATGCCACGTTGTGATGGCCCCGAGCCGTTTCGGGCCGGGAGCCAGGCAGGAGCGTATCAGCCGAGACAGCCCTGGTGCACCCACGCGCGGCATTGTGACCAGTGGGCTGTTGTCCACTCTCTGTTCCGGGCACGACCGCCTCTACCTTCGCTGCGGCGCCTGTTGGTGCACACGCACGGCGCCGACGTGATCGGACGGAAGTGCGCGCCTGTCGGCACTGGGTGCGGCGAGGTGATGGCAAAAAAGGGCGGCCCGGTTCGGTAGGCCTGGCCTGCATCGGCCTTGTCTTCGCACCCAATAAAGGCCGCCAGCACCAAAACAACCATGGGGGTCAACCTGCCGGGCGTGCGAAGCCAGACTTGCCTCCTCTCTGCTCGTGGCGGATAATCGAGAAGTGGTCTTGCCGCCTCTCGTTGGCGCACTTGTCTACGGAGGGTGGTTGGGAAAGAGAGACAACCCTAGGAGGATTCCCGACCAGAGACCGGAGGCACCGCAATGGGCCTGATTCCTCGTATCACGCTGGTCATCGGTGGCGTCTGTTATGTGTTCTGGACGACCGTAATGTACGTGACCTACGGGCGGCGGATCATGCGCGGTTTGCCATTGGTTCTCAGGCGCGGCGTGACGCTCATGCCCCTGCTGGGCTTGCAGCTGTGCCTGGCGGTGCTCGTTCTGGGCGCTGGCGTAGTCTTCGGACCCAATCCCTCTTTGCTGTGCGGGATAGTAGTGCTGGGCGCGGCGGTCATCTGGGCCCTCCTGAGGGTCAGGCGCCGTGTGCCGATGAACATCGTAGCGTTCAACCTCGCTGCTCCTGCGGTGTGCGCGTGCCTCTCCGAGGTACTGCGAGAGATGGGCTTGTCTTTCGACCGCGCCGAGGACTGGGCCTTGAGGGTCAGTCCGGAAGGCAGGATCTACATCAGGTCCAGGCAAGGACGAGGTGAAGTGGTCATTCATTTCGAGATAGAGGAGGCCCATCAGGTCGTCCGGCGACTTGTGCCCAGGCTGAGAAAGCTGCCGCCTGACGAGAGCGTCACTGCCGCCTCTGGCACCGGGCTGTTGTTTGTCCTGGCGGGACTCGCGCTTCCAGCCGCAGGTCTCCTGGCCGTACTCCTTGCATATTGGGCTGCCACAGAAGCATGAGCGCAGGCGCGACGTGAGCAGTGACCGTCAATATCCCTGCTCCCTGACCTGGCGCCCGGCACTGAGGAGGAGAGGAAGATGAAGGCGACGGCGAGCGGGGCCGCGATCCTTGCGTTGTGTGTCGTCGGATTCGTGGCCGACGGCCCCTTGGCCAGCGCGCGAGCGGCCCAGGTGATGCAGCCCGTGCAGAAGACAATCCTGGCTACAAGCTGTTCACAGACGGATGTGCAGGCGGCCATCGATGCCGCGGCGGACGGCGACACGGTGCTCGTGCCCCGGGGGACGGCCACCTGGACAACGCCGGCCGTCCGCACTCCATCCGTCCGCATCGTTGACAAGAGCGTCACCCTCCAGGGGGCCGGGGTCGACCGCACGGTCATCGTGGATGGGACGGGCAAGCTCAGCAGCGAGGAGCCCCTGAGCGCGCGTTCCACGGCCGATCTGCCGGTGCGCGTGTCGGGCTTCACGTTCAAGGACATGCCGCGCCGCAGCAGTGCCGAGCCGGCCCTGAGCATCTCGGGCACACGCTGGCGCATCGACCACTGCAAGTTCGACGCGACCGGGACCAAGGGCCGAGGCATCTGGGGCGGAACGCAGGGGCTGATCGACAACTGCATCTTCGTCAACTGCACGCAGGGCGTCGCCGTCATGGGTGACGGCGATGCGTCCTGGGACCGCCCGCTCTCGCTGGGCACGGCCGAAGCGGTCTACATCGAGGACTGCCTTTTCGAGTACACCGAGTGGGGCGACGGCGCGATCGACGCCTACGATGGCGCCCGTTACGTCCTGCGGCACAACAGGCTGGTCGGAATCAGCATTGGCCACCACGGCCTCGATTCCGGTCCCTACCGATCCACCTTCAGCTTCGAGATATACAACAACCAGATGGACGGACGCCACATGCCGTCGCAGGGGCGCGCCATGCACTTCCGCGGTGGCACGGGCGTCGTGTTTGGAAACACGCTGGTGAACTACAAGTCGGGGATCGGTCTGTCCAGCTATCGCTCCTTCGACCGCTTCAATAACAAGGGCGGCCGGTGGGGTCTCTGCGACGGCACGAACCCCTTGGACGGGAATGAAGACGCGAGCGGCTACCCCTGCCGCGACCAGATCGGACGCTCCACGGGCCAGTCGCTGGAGCCCCTGTACGTTTGGGCGAACGACTTCGACGGAGGCCCCATGCCCATCGGCGTCAACGACGGCGGCAAGGGGCACATAACGGAGGGCCGGGACTACTTCCGGGGGCCGCCGAGGCCCGGCTACAAGCCCTATGCCTACCCTCACCCCAGACGCCGGATGCCCCCGTCCAATCCGACTGAGGAAACGTGGCCCGGGCCGCGTAAACCCGAAGACGCTGCCCGTAGCTGAGTTCGAGGGCGGACCTGCCCTGACCTCTATGTTTCGAGCAGGGCGGCAGTCCGGCCTCGAAGAGAGGGCACTCGTTTGGGAGGGGCAAGACGCCTGCCCTGGCTGCTCACCCTCACAACCTGGTAGCCGGCCGCCTGCCAGGTCGCGCCCTAAACCGTCCTATGGCGACCGGGTTCCTCGGATTCCCTCGGTGCCGTGTCCAGCGCGACCGGGGCTTCCGTTTGCTTCCTACGGGACTGGGAGGCGAGATGGCCTGGTGAAGCAAGAGTCGAATGCCGCGTACCGACCGCGCAGACTCGCTTCGAACGAAGCGACAGGGAGGGCTGTATCGGACGAGACGCTTCTGGTACACCCACGCGCGGCATTGTGTCCAGTGGGCTGTTGATCATTCAACGCCTGTCGGCCGAACCGTCAGGCTTGATATTGTGAAAGACGGGCGCTCCTAGCATCTGGGAAAATGTCGGTCGTTCTTAGGGGAAAGGAGCGCCTCATGCAGTACGAGTCCGACAGGGAGAATACTTTCGTAGGACTGGACGCGCATTTTGAGCATTGTGTGATGAAGGCTGTTGACTACGCTGGGAAGACACTCTTGGAAGCGGATGTGCCGACAACATTGCGTTCCCTGCGACGGCCCCTGCGCAGGCTGCCGGGGCCGGTCTGGGTGCTCATGGAGTCCAGCACCATGGCGCTGTTCGTCAAGCAGTGTATTGAGGGCGTCGTCGACCGTGTGATCGTCTGTGAAACCCGCGAGAACCGCTGGATCGCCAAGAGCGATCAGAAAGGTGATGCGGCAGATGCCGACCGCCTGGCGCGTTTGTTGCGCATGGGCGAGTTCAAGGAGGTTCACGTCCCCAGCAAGGGGCGGCAGGAAATCCGCGAGTTGGTGCTGGCCTACCAGAAGGCCGTGGGCGACCTGGTGCGAGCCAAGTGCCGAATCAGAGCAGGATACCGGCGACACGGCATCCCCGCTGCCGGGGAGTCGGTCTACGACTCGCAGGAGCGCAAGCACTGGCTGGAGCGTCTCAAGCGTGCAAATCCCCGGGCTGTCATGGATGCACAGTATGCAATGCTTGACGCGGCGCAGGGCGTCCAGGAGGGCTTGTCGCGCCGCTTGAGCGGGAGACGCTGACCATTCCGCCGGCGACGGCAGAGGCACTCAAGGCGTGGATCAGAGAACGCGGCAAGGCGCCCGGCGCCCTGTTTGTGTCTAGGGCGGGGCGCTATGCCGGCGGACGCCTGACAGGTCAGGGCGTGCGGATCATCGTGGCCCGACTGGCCGACGCTGCGGGCGCAGGCACCGTGCGCCCTCACGGGCTGCGGCATACGGGAATCACGGCGGCCCTGGAGCGCACCAACGGGAACATCTCGAAGGTGGCCCGGTACTCGCGCCATGCCAGCATCGAGACGGTCAAGCGATACGACGACAACCGTCGCGACGTCGCCGGCGAAGTCGCCGAGCTCGTCTCGCGAGAGGAACCGCCCGACAAGGGGTAAGGCCCGTGCCTGGACCGGAGCACGGCTCTCGCGAACGCATAGGCCGTTTCAGGCGGACGCCACGGGCGAACGGTCCCCAATGCCTGTCCCTTTCTCTCGCGCTTGCGGCCCCCAAGCCCTGGACAGGCTGCTGTCTCCGAGTATAATGCGGGCACCGGCTTCCGGGGAGAAGACCGAAGGGGGGAGAGCGGGGGATGAACAAGAAACAGCGGATCGCGCTCTGGATTGGCGTGGCACTGATCGTCCTGACGGGTCTGTTTCCACCGTGGTGCGCAGTCAGTCCGAAGTTCGAGATTCCCTTGGGGTAGGCGTTTCTCGCTGCTCCTCCAGCAGGGGTGATGTACGGCGGACTTGAGTTCTTGCGCTCGGGGGTGAGAGTAGACACGCAGCGACTGACGATTCAGTGGCTGCTGGTCGCCGTCGTGACTGCGGCAGCCATCCTCACGCTGCAGAACGGAGCCACGACGGACAGGCCGTAGTCTTGCTCGCGCCGCTGACCATCGCGTGCTGCCAGTGCCCCTCCCGAGACGGCATGCTGTACTCGCTCAAGGCAACTCCGAAGCTTCCGACACGACCTTGAAGTCCACATCATCCAGCGCGCCATCCTTGCCGGCTATGAATCGGTCCGAACCGGGCAACCCGTCGCTCCCGCCCGCGACGAGGCAGGTTCGGGCCCTCCTGGCTGATTGCCCCGCCTCCCCCTTGTGTGCGGACGGTGGAAGCCGTACGATGCCTTCCGTCGGTCCTGGGAACTGCCACACGGCCTTGTCTTCGGCCGTTACGCATCCGAAGAGCGGCGACTCATTCAACGCCGAGAAGACCGGAGAAAGGGGAGTGGATACCATGAGGACGCGCGTGTCGGCGTGGCTCGTGGCGGGGTTGGCCCTGCTGGGCGTGGCGGCCGTGTTCGCGCACGAGGCGCCAGGTGGAGCGGGCGTGGGCGTGCTGGATACGTACGGCATGTGGCGGTTCACGTGTGAGTTGGCGCCGCCTGTCCTGGAGAGCGGCGAGGACGTCAGCTTCAAGCTGCGATGGCTGAACGCGAAGACGCCGCCCGCCGCCAAGGGATGGCAGCGGCCGGAGTTCGACGACCGGTTCTGGGCGCGCGGGCCGGTGACGCTGGTGCCGAAGACGGCGATGGCGAAGAGGCTGTGTGTGCGCGGCAAGTTCACGGTGACCGACCCCGTCGCGGTGACCGACCTGAAGCTGACGGTCGGCTACCACGGGGGACTCGTCGTCTACCTGAACGGGACGGAGATCGGGCGGGAGCACATTGCCGCCGGGGCGGAACTCGCCGACGGGCCCGCCGGCGAGGACCGCACGCTGGCCGACCTGGCGATCCCCTCGAAGGACCTGACGACGGGGCTGAACGTGATCGGGCTGGAGGTCGTGAGGGCCGCCTACCCCGTCGTAGAAGCTGAGCCGGAAGCGCGTGAGTTCACCCCAACAGCATGCGAGCTCCGGCGCGTGGCACTGGGCGCGGGGAGTCCGGAAGGACTGATTCCGACCGCCGTCCGCCCCCAGGGGTTCCAGGTGTGGAACGCCGACATCCTGGCCTCGGACTACGACCTGGACTTCGGGGACGTGGCTGAGGGGCTGCGTCCGGTCGTCATCACCGCGGCCCGCAACGGGACGTTCAACGGGAAGGTCGTCGTGGGCTCGACGAGGCCGATCGTGGGCCTGAAGGCGACGCCCGGGGAGTTGACAGGCTCCGGCGGCGCGATCCCGGCGTCCCGCGTGGAGGTGCGTTACGGCGCCCCCTGGGGGGAGCAGGTGCTCACGGACGAGACCTACCTGACCGACGTTGCGCCTTACCCGACCTTCCCGACGCTCCTGGACGCCCTGTCCGAGAAGGCGCCCGTGCGGGTCGAGCCCGCCGTCTTCGAGCCGATGAAGGCGAGGGGCGCCGTCCTCTACGTCCGCAACGACCTCATCAATAAGCACGTCCTGAACTCGGACATACCGGGCCACCGCCGGTTCCGCGGCGGGCGGGACTACAGGTTCTACTCCTACCCGACGCCGCCCGGCGGCATCCAGCCCGTCGGCGGGGCGGTCCTCCCGCTCTGGCTCAGCGTGAGCGTGCCGGCCGATGCGAAGGCGGGGACGTACACCGGCTCGGTGAAGATCGAGGCCGAGGGCGAGGAGGCCGTGGACGTGCCGGTCGAACTGCGCGTGGCCGACTGGCAGCTTCCCGACGCGCAGGACTTCCGCACGTGGGTCGACATGATCCAGTGCCCGGACACGCTGGAACTGGAGTACGGCGTCGGGAAGTGGTCGGACGAACACTTCGAACTGATCGGGAAGGCGTTCGAGCAGACGGGCCGGAGCGGCTGCCGCATCGTCTACGTGCCGCTGATCGCCCACACGAACATCGGGAACGAGGAGTCGATGGTCCGCTGGGTGAGGAACGGCGAGGGCGGGTACGTCTACGACTTCTCGATCCTGGAGAGGTACCTGGACACGGCCGAACGGCGCATGGGCAGACCGAAGCGCGTCATCTTCCTCGTGTGGGACGTCTACATGATCCCGAAGGACGCCGACGCGTCTGCCGGCGGCGCGCCGGTGCGCATGAGACTCACGAAGGAGAACCTGGACAAGAAGGGAGGCAACTTCGGCCTCGGCCCCATGGTGACCGTGGTGGATCCGGCCACGGGCGCGACCGAGAACGTGACGCTCCCGACGCACTTCGAGACCGAGGAGAGCGAGGCCCTCTGGAAGCCGCTCTTCGAAGGACTCCATGCGCGGCTCGCGAAGCGCGGGCTGGACGAGGCAATGACGCTGGGGCTCCTGTATGACGCGTGGGCGACGAAGGAGGAGATGGCCTTCTTCCAGGAGGTGGCGGGCGACGTCCCGTGGGCGATCCAGTCGCACGAAGGATTCGTGTCAAGTTGGCACAACATGGATAAGCCCGAGCGGAAGCGGATGTACGGCATCGCCCGGATCGGCTACCAGGCACGGGTCTGGGCCGTTACGTTCTCGGACGACGGCGCCGACCGGGGGAAGGGATACAAGGGAGGCATCGAGAGCCACCGCGGCTGGGCGCGCGAAGACCTGGTGGCGCTCTTCGACCGGTTCTCGCGGGAGCGGCATCCGTGCACGCGCTGGATGCGCATGATGGAGGCCGCCATCACGGGCTCGCAACGCGGCCTGGGCCGGCTGGGGGCAGACTATTGGCGGGTCGTGAAGGACAAGCGGGGGCGCCGCGCGGGCCGGACCTACCAGCGCTATCCCGAGAGCGACTGGCGGAACCTGTTTGTTGCGGACTCGATGCTGGCGCCGGGGCCGGACGGGCCGGTCTCGACGAACCGCCTGGAGGCGCTTCGCGAGGGCGTCCAAGACGCCGAGGCCTACGTGGTGGTCGAGGAGGCCGCCACGGACGAGGCGTTGCGGGCGAAGCTGGGCGAGGACCTGGCTCGGCGGTGCGAGGAGTACCTGGCGGCGCGCCACATGACGCTGTGGCTGAGCCTGAGCAACCTGCAGCTCCACGGCCGGTCCCAGAAACGCCCGGGCATCAGCGCCCGAGGCTGGCGGGCATCGCCGAACGCGACCGGCCACCAGTGGTTCCTCGGCTCCGGCTGGCAAGCGCAGCGGGCGCACCTCTACCAACTGGCCGCCGAGGTCGAGCTCAAGCTGGCCGGCCGGTAGGGCGCACGGAGGCACGCGCGGGCGGCGGCATCTCGGGCAGCATCCAGGCCCCGACTGGAAAAGTTGGCAGCGTGATGGCCATCAACGGCGACATTCTCGGCGACGGGACTGCGAGCCCGGACATCTACGTGGGCAACGGGAACCTGTGGAGTCTCCAGGCCGTGGGGGGCGGGATGCAGAGCGTCTGGGTGGACGTGAACGGCACGGGTCCGTCTTCGGGTGGGCTTTCGAGCGTCTACGTGGGCGGCAGTCTTGTACGTGACGGCCTCTGTCCCCCGTCCTAGGCCCACGCCGATGCTACCAGCGCCGGCAGAGCGCTTTGGCTATCGTTACCCGAGCCTTGCGCTCTGGGGGCCAGTGGACACGCTTGACACCTGTGCAGCCATCGTCATAATAGGGGCCGTATCAGCTGGGGCAGCGTGCGGACTGCCTGCAGAGAGATTGGGGTAGCTTCGACGCGCGTCTGCACGCAGCCGCAGTCGGGATCGGGCGCACTTTCTGGGGTGGCAGCCTCCATGCGCGACACCAAGCCCAACGCAGACGGTGGCAGCCTCTTCGTCGTCGACAACAGCGACAAGGAATGGAAGGTCCTTCGCTACCTCCAGGACTGGGCCGATATCG
>CAZSET010000115.1:0-12477 GCA_964605915.1 uncultured candidatus Brocadiaceae bacterium
AGGGATCGAGAGCTCCGGGGCCGTCACTGCGAGCCCTTTTCAGCCTCGCCGGCGAAGTCAAGCGCTGCCGAGTTGATGCAATAGCGCAGGCCCGTGGGCTGTGGGCCGTCCTCGAACACGTGCCCCAGATGTGCCTCGCACCGGCTGCACAGCACTTCCGTGCGCGTCACGGAAAGGCTTCGGTCGGGCGCCGTAGAGACGGCATCCCCCCTGATCGCCTTCCAAAAACTGGGCCAGCCTGTGCCCGAATCGTACTTGCTCTGCGAGCTGAACAGCTCGTTGCCGCAGGCGGCGCAGCGATAGACGCCGTGTCCCTTGAAGTTGTGGTACTTCCCCGTGAAGGCGGACTCGGTGCCTTTCTGGCGCATTATCCGGTACTGCTCCGGCGTGAGCAGTCCGCACCATTCCTCGTCGCTCTTGACGACCTTCTCAGACATGGCTCCGCCTTTCGTGCCTTCTGCGTGGGGCTCGGCTTCTTCCCGAGCGTGCGCCGCCGGCCGGCTGGGCCGTGAGCCGTCGCAGCCCACGGTCAGGACGACCAGCAGCAAGCAGATCCCACCAAGCAGTCCGGACACGCGATTGTCCATGGGCTTATCCCCGTGTATAGGCGTTCCGGGGTACCAGTGACGCCGTCTACTTCCATTCTGCGGCCTGGCCGCTGCCTTTTCAAGCCCGGTTCCGGCGCGGGCGCGCGGGGCCTGTACGAACGGTGATGGTAGCCCGCCTTGACATCAGAGCCGACCTCAACAAGAATGGATTACAGGGCAGGGCGCGCCAGCCGGGCAGCAGCGGGGCGGCCCTTCTGCGAGGGAGAGCGAGATGTCTGAGGACCAGTGGACACGCGTGGCGAAGGAAGAGGAGCTGGCCGAGGGGAAACCCATCTCGGTCAAGGTGGGCAAGAGCACCGTTCTGATCGTCCGCCAGGGGGACAATATCCATGCCTGCGGGGGCAAGTGCAGCCACTACGGCGGACCGCTTGCCGAGGGCCTGTTGATGGGCGACGTCATCACCTGCCCCTGGCACTCCGCGCGCTTCGACGTGAGGACCGGGCAGATGGTTTCGCCGCCCGGGCTGGACGACGTGGGGTGCTACGCCGTCAAAGTGGAGGACGGCGAAGTCTACGTCGGCGAAAAAGAAGAGGCAGGGCCCCCTGAAATGGCGGGGGAGGACGGGCGGACTTTTGTCATCGTCGGTGCCGGTGCGGCGGGCAACGCCGCCGCGGAGACGCTGCGGCGGGAAGGCTTCGCGGGCCGAATCCTGCTCGTCACCGGGGAGCCCCATCGGCCCTATGACCGGCCCACGCTGTCGAAGGACCTGATGTCCGGCGAGGCGTCGGCGAAGTGGCTCCCGCTGCACAAGTCGGGTTTCTACGACGACTGGCAGATCGAGCTGCTCACCGAGCGCCGGGTTGCCTCTTTGGACCCGGAAGGACACACTCTAGCGCTTGCCGACGGGGAGCAGATCGGGTTCGATTGCGCCCTGCTGGCGACGGGCGGCGTGCCGCGGCGGCTGGACATCCCGGGGGTTGAGCTCGAAGGCTGCTTCCTTTTGCGCAGCCGGGAGGACGCGCAGGCCATCCTGACCGCCCTGGAGGACGCGCAGAACGTCGTTCTCCTCGGCGCCGGCTTCATCGGCCTCGAAGTGGCCTCGCACCTGTTGGAGCGCGAAAGGGAGCCGGCCGTCCACGTCGTGGCGCCGGAGGAGCTGCCCATGCTTCGCCTGCTCGGCGAGGACGTTGCCCGGTGGCTGTTCGAGCTGCATCAGGAGCACGGCGTCAAGTTCCACCTGGGCACCACTGCGAAGGAACTCCGCGGGGACGGCAAGGTGGAGGAAGTCGTCCTGGCCGACGGGACTCCGCTTGCGGCCGACGTGGTGATCGTGGCAATCGGGGTAAGGCCGGCCGTCGAATACCTGGAGGGTTCGGGGCTGGTCGAGGACGGTGCTGTGCCGGTGGATGGGACCCTCAAGACCCGTGCAGACGGGATCTACGCCGCCGGGGACATGGCGGCGGTGCCCGATCCGCGCTCCGGCCAGAGACGCCGCATCGAGCACTGGATCGTCGCCGAGCGTCAGGGCCAGCATGCGGCCCGCGCCATGCTGGGCAGCGCGCAGCAGTATGAGGAGGTGCCCTTCTTCTGGACGATGCAGTGCGGGAAGTCGCTGAAGTACGTC
Organism: uncultured candidatus Brocadiaceae bacterium; assembly: GCA_964605915.1. Lineage (GTDB taxonomy): Bacteria > Planctomycetota > Brocadiia > SM23-32 > SM23-32 > DAOVRD01. Next base: position 2,173 of record CAZSET010000115.1, read on the forward strand.
GGATACGCGGACGATTACGACCAGGTCGTCCTGCGAGGTAGTCTGGCGGAGGGCAAGTTCGTGGCGGGGTACTACTCGGGCCAGGAGTTGAAGGCTGCGGCCGGGGTGGGGCGCGCCGATGACGTCCTGGCCCTGGGCGAACTGCTGCGCGCGGGCGTGAACGTGCCTCCCGAGAAGCTGCGGGACCAGGGCGTTGACCTGCGCGAGCTTGTCCCGCAGCCCGATGGCCCCTGACAGGATAGGAGCGACCAAGGCGGCCGGCGGCGCGGCGCTCAGCGCTCGGCACGAGGAAGCCGGACCACTGTGGCCGTCGAGGAAGATGACCACGCCCGCCCGGCCCAGCGCCGGCTTGAGGCACCTGCTGCACGGGGGCATTGCGTCTCCTTCGGCCGGTCTGTCGCGTGGTGTGGGCCGGCGAGGGCACGGTCGACCTGTCGGCGACGCGTCCGGATTTGGCATTCAGGGCTTGCATTCGGGCGGGCGCTGTGTTATCATTTACACCACAAGTGGTGAGCGTTAGTCGCTAAGCGATCGCCGATGCCTGATTTGTACGGTGGGGGTGTTGCGCGCACCCAGACCGAGGAAAGCGCCGCCCTGAGGGGGGTAGAAAGGGCGGCTTTGTTATGTACGGGCTCCTGGGAACCGCGCGCGATCTCCCACACCGGACCTACTTCCCCGACGCGTCCAAAGCGCCGCCAGTGCGCCGCGGCGCCGGCCAGTTTCGTGCTGGCCGGTTCGTCCGCTGCGTGCTGGGCTACAACTCCAGTCGACGTCCGGTCTGCCGCCGCCCGGCTCTTCCGTGGCCATGACCAGGGGGTAGTGGAGCCACCATGCAGGGCGACGACGTCACGGCAGCGTGTCCGCCGGTGGACCGCGCCCCCGCGGGCCGTTCGCCTGGCGCGGAATGGGTCACGTTCCGGGTGGCGGGACAGATCTACGGCCTTCCGCTCCAGCACGTAGAGAGAGTGCTGCGCATGGTGGCCGTCAGCCCGGTTCCCGAGGCCGCACCCTACGTCATGGGAGCCATCGACCTGCACGGGCACGTGGTGGCCGTGGTGGACATGCGAGCGCGCCTGGGGCATCCGGCCCGGCCCCCCAGCATGGACGAGGCGCTGCACGTGGTCACCGCTGGGCCCGGTGAGCTGCAGACCCCGCGCGCGACGATGAAGGACAAGCCGTTGTTGCAGGCCACGCTGCTGCATTGAGACCCATAGGCCAAACACATGGCAAGCCAAGACCAACAACAGGAAGAGATGCAGCGGCCCGTGGAGGTGCTTGCAGTCGACAACTCACCGACCGCCAGGCGGGCGATCGCCGGGCTGCTGGCCCGTGACCGCGCCATTCGCCTGATCGGGCAGGCGGAGACGGGACGGCAGGCAGTGCGGATGTGCGACCGGCTCAAACCCGGCGTGGTCCTCACGGATGCCGTCATGCCCGACATGGACGGCGTGGAGGCCACCAGAAAGCTCATGGAACACGGCGCTCCTCCGGTGCTGATAGTGACGGCTTACGCCGAGTCGGCCGACATGGACGTCGTCTTCCGAGCCACGGGGGCCGGAGCCGCAGACGTCGTCTCCAAGTCGGACGTGTTGGGCCCGGATGCTGACCCGCAGTTGCAGACCGGTTCTTTGAGCAGAGCAAAGGGCGCCGTTGCGGCCAGGCCGAAGCCGTGCGGTGAGCACGAATCTCCTCATAGGGGCACAGGGAAGCTCAGATGAGACCTACAGAGCCGAGACCCGAGCTTCTGGTCGTCGAGGACAGCCCTGCGCAGGCCCGGGAGCTGACGTCCGTCCTTGAGCGACACGGTTACTCTGTGACCGTTGCGGCCAACGGCGAGGAGGCGCTTGGTGTGATCGCTGCGCGTGAGCCCGCCATGGTGCTCAGCGACGTCGTGATGCCTGGCATGGATGGCTATGAGCTGTGCAGCGCGATCAAGGGCAGGCCGGCGCTGGACCACATCCCGGTGGTGCTGGTCACCTCCCTGTCAGATGTCTCTGACGTGCTGCGCGCACTGGAGAGCGGGGCGGATGCGTTCATCACCAAACCGTACGACGACCGGTACCTTCTGTCCCGCGTGCGCCGCATTCTGGATGGGGCCGGGCTGCCGTGCGCGGAACCCGGCGGAGAGGAACTGAAGCTCACCCTCGATGGCCGCAGCTACGTGATCGGTACCAAGCGCGCCCGGATGCTGAACCTGCTGTTGTCCAGCTATGAGGCAGCGGTCCGCAAGAACCGTGAACTGGACGAGACACAGGAAGAACTCCGCAAGCTGAACGAGACGCTCGAGGAGAACGTGGAACAGAGGACCGCCGCTCTGGGGAGTGAAATCGCCGAGCGCCGGCGCGCGGCCGAAGCCCTCCTGGAGAGCAAAGAGCGCTTTCGCAGGCTCTTCGAGGAGTCCAACGACGCCGTCTTCATCCACACGGTGGACGGGCGCATACTGGACGTCAACCGGCGCGCCTGCCAGATGGCGGGCCTCAGTGAGGAAAAGCTGAAGACGATGCAGATGCAGCAGCTCCAGAGCGAAGAACCCGTGCCCACGGACTCGGACTTCAAGGATACCAGCCAGTCCGGCTCGATGCGTTTCGAGTCGCGGATCAGCCGGCCTGACGGTCGGCTTGTGGACGTGGACGTGAGCGCCCGGCTCGTCGACACCGAGAAGGGAACCGTGCAGGCTATCTTCCGGGACATCACCGGACGGAAGCTGGCTGAGCAGGAGTTGGCCCGGGAGCGGCAGTTCTCGAACGCCGTCATACAGACGGCGGGCGCTCTCATCGTTGTGCTCGACACCCAAGGCCGGATCGTGCGGTTCAACAGGGCCTGCGAGGAGGCAACGGGCCTCAGCATCAACGAGATGAAGGGACGCTCCATCTGGGAGGTCCTCATTCCGCCCGAAGAACGTGAGGTCGTGCAGCAGGTCTTTCGGGACCTGACAGAGGAAACGGACCTGTCCACATGCGAGAACAACTGGCTGACCAGGGACGGGAGGAAACGGCTGATCAGTTGGACCAACTCCCGGGTGCTGGACGACAGCGGGCAGGTCCAATGGGTCATTGCAGCGGGCATCGACGTGACTGAACAGCGCCAGCTCGAGGAGCAGCTTCGGCGTGCCACGAAGTTGGAAGCCGTGGGGCAACTGGCCGGCGGCGTGGCGCACGATTTCAACAACCTTCTGACCGCCATATTGGGCTATGTGGACCTGGGCCTGGCTGACGTGCCCGAGCAGACAAGCCTGCACGAGGACCTCAAACGCATCAGGGCGGCCGCCAGGCGAGCGTCTGATCTGACCCGCCAGTTGCTGGCCTTCAGTCGGCAGCAGGCGGCCCGGCCGGAAGTGCTGGACCTGAACGCCACTGTCGAGAACGTCAGCAAGATGTTGGGACACCTCATCGAGGAGAACGTCGAGCTCGAGTTGGCCTTGAGTGAGGAACCTTTAACTGTCCGGGCCGACCCCGCTCAACTGGAGCAGGTTCTGATGAATCTGGCCGTCAACGCCAGGGACGCCATGCCGGAGGGCGGGCTCCTCAGGATTGAGACGGCGTCGGTCGTGCTTGACGAAGCCTACGTGCGCATGCACGCCGACGCACGCGCCGGCCCGCACGCCATGCTGGCAGTTACGGACGCGGGAGTCGGGATGCCGCCCGAGGTGCAGGAGCGGATCTTCGACCCGTTCTTCACGACGAAAGAAGTGGGGCAGGGGACCGGCCTTGGGCTGTCCACCGTGTACGGCATCGTTCAGCAGCACGGGGGCAGCATCCAGTGCTACAGCGAGCCGAACATCGGGACGACGTTCAAGATCTATCTGCCGTTGGCTGGCGCAGAGCAAGCCGCCGCGGCGGAAGAGAGCGTGTTCGAAATGGGCATTATGGGCGAGGAGACGATTCTGCTGGCCGAGGACGAGGCCAGCGTGCGCGACCTGGCGGCCAGGGTCCTTCAGGACGCCGGTTACGCAGTCCTGTGCGCTGCCGACGGCGCCGAAGCGATGTCGCTGATTCGCGAACACGGCGGCCGGATCGATCTGATCCTGACCGATGTTGTCATGCCCAAAGTCAATGGCCCCGCGATGGCGCGCGAGGCCCGTTCCAGATGCCCCGGAGTGAAGCTCCTCTTCATGTCCGGCTATGCAGGCAATCCTGTCGAGCGCATGGGTCAGAACATGGCCGGGGTCGCGATTCTGCGCAAGCCTTTCACGGCCCGTGAACTCAGGGAGAAGGTGCGCCATGTCCTTGACGAAGCTTGACCCGCTCACGGCCGACCAAGTGCCGCAGGCCCCGTCAGGCCGAATCCTCATTGTGGACGACGAGCCCGACGTCCGCGAGATCCTGAGCCGGTGGCTGGAGCGCGAGGGTTACCAGTGCGCCACCGCCGCCGATGCACAAGAGGCGTGTGAACAGCTAAAGGACGGCAACTTCGCTCTGCTTGTCACGGACATAATGATGCCCGGCATATCGGGCATCGACTTGCTGAGCACCGTCAAACAGAAGTTCCCCGACGTGGCCGTCCTCATGGCCACGGCCGTGGACAACCGCAAGACCGCCATCCAGGCCCTCGAGATCGGCGCGTACGGCTACGTCGTCAAGCCGTTCGAACGGAATGAAGTCGCCATTAACGTCGTCAGCGCCCTGGAACGGCGCCGGCTCGTGCTGGCCAGCCAGCAGTATGAGCAGCGCCTGGAAGAGCGCGTGCGGGAGCAGACGGAGGACATCCGGCGGTCGCGCGAGGAGATACTGCTGCGCCTCATAGCCGCCCAGGAGTTCCGCCACGACGAGACCGGTGCCCACGTCCGGCGCATCGGGCTCTACTCCGAGGTGCTGGCCAGCAGAATGGGACGGCCGGCCGACTATGCCGAAACGCTTCGCCTGGCGTCTCCCATGCACGATGTCGGCAAGATCGGAATCCCGGACGCAATCCTCCAGAAGCCGGGCAAGCTGGACGACAACGAGCGGGAGATCATGAAGACCCACACGACGATCGGCGCCCGCATCCTGAAGGGGACGCACATTCCCCTGCTGCACACGGCCGAGCAGATCGCTATCGCCCATCACGAGAAATGGGACGGCTCGGGTTATCCGAAGGGCCTGGCTGGCGAAGACATACCCGAATCGGCTCGCATCGTGGCCGTGCTGGACGTCTACGACGCCCTGGTGAACGACCGCGTTTACCGCCCCGCCGTGCCTGAGCATGACGCCCTGGCCATCATGGACAGAGGGAGGAGCAGCCACTTCGACCCGGACATCTACGACGCCTTCCGCGCAGCCCTGCCCGAGCTTCGTGTCATTCGCAGCAGGCTGCGCGACAAGCCCCACTGAGCACGGCGGCAGCCGTCAAGGCCGTTCAGACGCGCTGCGCAGTCCACCGCACCTCCCGCAGGTCCCGCAACGGGAACTCGCTCCCCATCACCAGATGGGCCAGGCCGTGCTCGGCAGCGACGTCACCGTAGTCGTAGGAGCTATCGGTGAGTCGCGACACCTCGAAGCGGAGGCTGGCGTCTCCGGCATGCCCGCCCAGTATTCGGCTCACCTGTCGCGCGCCAACGCCCTGGAGCACGTAATCGTTGGGCGGCGCGTTCCGGCAGAAGGCCGCGAGCTCCTCCCCGCTGACCGGGCGGCAGGCCAGGCCGCTGTGCCGAGTGCGATGGTCGGCGATGGCGCAGTTGATCCACACGGGGATGCGCGCCTCGCTCAGCGTGCGGAAGAACGCGGCGTGCGCCTCCTCGTCCAGCCGCCAGTTATGGAGGTAGGGGTGCAGGATTACCCCCGCGAACCCGTCTTTCAGGTGTCGCAGCACGCTCGGCCAGTTGTGCGCCGTCGGGTTCAAGGTGGCGAGGGGCGCCACGTGGGACGTCCTGCGCGCGGCTTCCAGGAAACGGTTGTTTGCGCGTTCCAGGTCCTGCCTGTAAAGGCCCCCGAAGTCACCCGTGTAGGCCGTTTCGATGCCCGCCTCGGCCAGCAGCGCGTCCAGTCCGTCCGGCGTCACCCACGGGCCTTCGTAAAACGGCCAGTCCCCGCAGAAGCAGAAGTGGTCCTCCCCGAAGTCCGGCAGCTCCTCTAGCGGGCGAAGCGGCTCGGCGGGCGGGGGCGCCGTCTCCTCCAGCCCAAACAGCCGCGCGGCATTGCCGCCCAGGATCAGCTCCTTGTCTTCCTCCGGGATGTCGGCGAAGACGACTTTGGCCATTTGCGAGGCCTGCGTTCGGCCGGCCAGGTCGCTGCCGAACAGGACGCGCTCGGCACCGGCGTCACCGGCGAGCGCCTCCACCAACCCCCTCTCGGGGTAGTAGCCGCAGACCTCCAGGTGGGCGTTGGGCAGACGGTCGCGCAGCACGCCGATGCTGTGCCTCCAGTTCCCGCCGGAGTGCGCGGCCACCAGGTTCGTCTTCGGGCAGCGTTCCGCAAGCTGAGCGAACTCGGGCAGTGTGATGTCAGTCCCGGTGGGGCCGCCGGTTGGTTGCCACGTGTGGATCAGGACGGCCAGGCCCCGCTCGCCGGCGCGAGTCAGCAGCTCGGCCGCGTTGTCCAGCTTGCCGTCCGGCTCCTTGAGGGAAGTCCAGAGCTTGATTCCGACGGCGCCTTCCTCGAGGCAACGGTCCAGCTCCTCGCGCCAGTTCGCGTTCTGGGGGTTCAGGTACGCCAGCGGCTTGAGCAGCCCGCCCGACCGGTTGGCGAAGTCCAGCGCCGCCTCGTTGGAGCGGCGCGTCTCCTCCTCGTCGGGGAAGGGGGAGATCTTCCACCCTATGGAGACCAGCCCGACCGAGACGCCGTTGATCCGGCACTGGCGGAGCAGTTCGGGCAGCACGTCATCACGGTTTCCCTTCGGCAGCGCGTGGATGTGATCGTCGACGATCATGGCGATGCAGCTCCTTGCGAGGGTGGGCGGAGCGTCCGGACGACGCGCCGAACGCGGCAGGTGAGCTTAGCACAACGAACCGCGAGGAACCACGTACATTCGCGGGGCGGTTTCCGTCGCGCAGGCACTGGACGGCTGGGCACGGCGCCCGCCGGACGCCGCGCGGGGCCAGTCAGCGGCCCCGTTCGAGCATCTGCTTGAAGCGTTCCTGCCCCTCGACCAGTTGCACGGATCCGTCGCGGAACCCCACCACTACTCCGGTCGGTGGCCAGTCGTCGTGCTTCTCGTAGATGACGACCGTTCGCGGGTCGGCAGCCTTCGCCGGCTTCCGGTAGGCGAAGCCGATCTCCAGTTCCGGGTGCTGGGGGTTCCGCAAGAGATCGTCGGATTCGAGGTAACGGCCCGCGGCCAACTGCTTCAGCTCGGCGGGCCACTCCCCGTCGTGCTTGTTGGCATACGTCATACACGCGAGAAAGATGGCGTGGGCGCGACGTCCCGAGCCGATGGGCCCACGGGCCTCTTCCTCCCGCTTGAGGATGGCATTGATCCACTCCGCAATGTGCCTGTCGATCCGGGCTGCGTTGAGGGATAGAGTCAGCCTGTCCCCGGCGACCTCCGGCAGCAGGCTCAGGAGGATCTGATCGTAGTTCGGCACGATCCGCCTGAGGTCCTTCTCCTTGCCCAACTCCACGAGCAGCCGCGGGACGAGCCTCTGGAGCTCGTGCGCCGACTCGCCGTCCTGCATCTGCACGACGACTTGCAGAGAAGGGCGGGGAGGCGCGGCGGCGCTGGCAGCCGCCCAGAGGAACCCGCGCGTCAGCACCGCGCTGGGCCCGCCGCCGACCTCGTCCGGCAGATCGGGCAGCGTTTCTTGGACGACGCGCCTCTGGTCAGCGGTGAGCGTGGCGGCCACCTGCACCGCCCCGTCCGGCATCTCCTGGCAGGCGCGCAGGAGCAGTGGCGGCGCCGCCGGCGTCATCCCGGCGAGACGCTCCAGGTTTGCCTCCGGGCCGGCGCATACTGCGCCCCGTATCACCTGGGCTGCCTGGAAGGCTTTTCTGAGCAGCGCTGCGATCGCGGCCCCGTCGGAGCCGCCGCCGAGCGGCACAATGACGACGAACGGCTTCTGCGGCAGGTAGGCCGGGCTCACGATCGCGTAGACCTCATGCCCACCGGCTCCCTTCAAGGCGTATAGCGGCTTGGCTGCCAGCGCCGTGCCGGCCGATACCGGCTCGGCGGGACCGCCCAGTCCTATCAGCCACTCCGCTATGTCCTGTGGCACAATGCGATCAAGGTCCGCGCGCGCCACCACCATTGTCTGCTCGTCGACGAAGGGAGCCACGGCGTCCCAGCGCGAAGGGGAGTCCTGTGCTTCGATCGGCCCGGCAAGTGCCACCAGGAACGCCATCGTCAACCACAGGCATCTTGGCTTCATCTCGGGCTTGCCTCGTTTCTATCTGACCATCTCTATCTCGTAGCGAAACGCGTCTTCCGGTCGGCCGTCTGGCCCCAGCGGGGCGGACAGCACGGCCCGGCCGTCCCGCAGCTCGTACTCGAAGGGCTCGTCCCTCATGGGATTGAGGGGGACGGGCACCCGCTCAATCTCCTCGAGCCGCTCGGGCAGGCCGCCCGTCGCCCCGGCGTGGAGGCGTATGGCCTCCACCGCCTGCAGGCCGGCTCTCCGGCGTTCAAGCTTCATCTGCTGGAACCTGGCCTTCTGGAGAGCCGGCATCAGCAGCACAGCGAGCCGGCCGGCGAGGTTATCCGGCGCCTCGGCGAGTACCTGCTCGGTGCCGAGCCGCCGGACACGCGCCTGCGGGTAGGGAACGTACCACCACTTCAGAAGGGCGTCGGCCCGGAGTCGCCAGCCGTCCCGAAGGTAGATGGCGACCACCTGGAGCACGGGCATGGCTTCGACCTCCTCAGGCGGCTGGCCCTTCTCCAGAAGGTGCCTCTTCGCGTCCGTATACGTGACCAGCGCGATTGCCATTGGGGAGAGACTGCCGGAACGGGAGCTTTCGTCCACCAGGCCCCCGAAGCCCCGGAAGACCTCGGCCCATTGCCGGGGGCTCAAGTACATCCGCTCGGGCTTGCGCAGTTCCTTGGGCCAGAAGGCCATCCCCGTCATCTCGAACTCAATCGCCTCGCGTAGGTCGACCAGCGGCCGGGGCAGGGCCGCCAGCGCCCAGTAGAGGCTTGGTGCGTCGGGCGCCTGCATCAGATCCTCCACTGCGTCGACCATTACCGATGCTATCGCGCTACCGACCAGGCCGTTGATGAGGATCCGTCCTTCCGCCACGTGGGAGGCCAGGGCGAAGCCGGTCTGGAGCGTGTGGATCGCTGCCTCGTAGTCACGCTCCAGGATCTGCATCCGCGCCTGCAGTGCCAGAAGACGCGCCATGTTCCGGTAGGCCGCCAGGTCGGGCAAGAGCATCATGGCGCCTTCCTGGAGCGGCCAGTCCCAGTCGCACCGCTCGCGCCACGCGCCCAACTCGACGTAGTGCAACTCGCTTTCGAACTGCGAAAGGGCGGTCCGCACCGCCTCTAGCGGCAACTGGTCCAGAGGCGTTTTAGCCCAGTCGCCGATCCTCTGCAACGCCTCTCTGTCGTCGTGTTGCGCGAGCATCAAGGCCGCGGTCTTGAGCACCGTAGCCGCGTTGCCGGGCTCCCGCTCGTAGAATGTCGGCAGCAGGCGGTACCGCATGGCAGGCACCGGCTCAGCGGCCGGCCGAACCGCCAGCCTGCGGACCGCAACCTGCTCTTGCTCCTGTGCGCTGGTTGTCATGCACAGGCAGGCTGTCAAGAACGCCAGGATTGCCATTGGGCTTGCCCTTCTCATGATTGCGCACTCCTTCCGGTTGATGGAGCCCATGCCTTTCCGGCGCTGTGCCGTGGCGGGATGCCGAAGTCGCGCCAGAGGTCGTCGAGGGTACCCCCCGGCGCCGCGCCCCCCGCTGGTCCCAGCGGCGGAAGTGCGTCCATGCCCTCAGCCAGCACCCGGTCACGCAACTCCAGGTAGTCGGCCCGCGCGACCGAACGCTCCGGGCGCTCCCCTGCGGGCATCATGGGCGAGAGCTCCACCACGCGCAGGACCGGCTTCTCCACCGTCACCTGAACGATGCGCTCGGGAGCAGCCGGGCGCGCCAGCCACGTCGTCCCGGCGCCCGCAAAGGCCGCCACCAGAACGGCCAGCACTGCGGCGTTGGGCGCAAGGCCCGCCCGTCCCGTTGCCGCCGCCTGGCCGGCCTTGAACATCAGTTCATCGCGGTCGATGCCGGCCGGGGCCGGACGCAGGCCCGCCAGGGACCTCTCCAAACCCTTCAGTTCTCCGTCGTCGTGTGTTCCGTGCATGGCGATCTCAGTCTCTCCCTCAGCGAACTCAAGCCCTCGTTATAGTGCCGGTGCGCCGTGCTGCTGCTGCATCCCACGACCTGTCCTATCTGCTCGAACGTCAGTCCGCCC
>CAZSET010000116.1:0-12197 GCA_964605915.1 uncultured candidatus Brocadiaceae bacterium
TGCTCATCTTGTCCTTGCTGTCCAGCCCCATCAGGCGCGGCACGTCGCTGTAAAGGGCCTGCGGCTCGGGGAACGTGTCGCCGAACCTGCTGTTGAAGGCCCGGGTCACCTCCCGCGCGAACTCCAGGTGTTGCGTCTGATCCTCGCCGACCGGCACGACCCCTGCCTTGTAGAGCAGGATGTCGGCGGCCATCAGCACGGGGTAGGCGAACAGCCCGGCGTCCACCTGGCCCTTGAGCCTCTCGCTCTTGTCCTTGAACTGGGTCATCCGGCTCAGCTCGCCCATGGCAGTGCAGTTGAGCAGGATCCAGCACAGCTCCGTGACCTCGGGCACGTGGCTCTGCACGAACAAGCGGCAGCGTTCTGGATCGAGCCCGCCGGCGACGTTGGCAGCGTAGGTCTCGAAAACGCGCTGCTGCATCTGGCCCGGGTCATAGGGCACCGTCATGGCATGAAGGTCCACGACGCAGAAGGTGCAATCGTATTCATCCAGCATGCCGGCCCAGTTGCGAATTGCGCCTACGTAATTGCCGATGTGTACGACTCCGGTCGGCTGGATACCGCTGAAGACGCTCTTCCTGGGCTTGGGCGCGGACGGCGCCCCGGCGTTCGTTTCGGTCATCTCGGACTTCCTCCGTGGTTTGCATCTCAGTTCGGAATGCGGCGAGCGATCGCCGCCCTGGGTCTTTCTGCGTCGGGGTGCTCCGGCATCGGAGCGGGGAAAAGGAAGCGCCGGGCCGCCCCGACCACTGCGTAAGGCAGTTAATCAAGCCGGCAACCGAAGGCTCCCGGGCCGGCCGTCACGCGCATCGCAGGAGGAGACAACCCCGGGTCGCCTCAGGCCACCGGCTTTTGCCAGGGCCAGATCAGGCGCCAGACGTTCGGGCTTCTCGAAGGTCTGTCCATTGCAGGATTCATCTGGTCTGCCGGGCTATCCTGTGTCCTCTGCGTGTTTGGCGGGGGCACGATGCCTGGCGCCCGTCAGAGCTCCTCGCCCAGATTGCGGGTAATCTCGCCAAGCTCTCGCGCGCTGATTTCGGCCAGTTCTTTGCCGCGCTTCTCTACGTGTTCGTTGAACTTCAGGCACGTCTCCATCATCAGTTCGTGCGTATCCTTGGAGCCGCCGAAGAGGACGAAGTTCTTCCCGCGCGTGATGCGCTTGTGCTGCCGGTCGCCGTCGAGCCCGACTCCCAGCAGCCCCCTTATGCCCAGCGGCCTTTCCTTGTGGGGCACGTCGCCCATTGCCTTACCTGCGAAGCGGCGGAAGAAAGCATCTATATGGTAGCCGGCGGGGAAGGGAATGTCAAAACGGCGGGCCCACGTCCCCCTACAGCTCCTGGTAATAGTAAATCTGGCGCCCGATCTCCTCGAACCCGAACGCGGGATACAGGTTCCTGCCCTTGTAGTTCTGCTCCAGTGTCTCGATGCGTGCGTAGCGCATTCCCTGCTGGCGGAAATGCTCCAGGGCGTGGCCGATCAGCGCCTTGCCGATGCCTCGTCCCTGGTAGGGCTCCGCCACGGCGAGGTTGGCTATGTGCCCCGTCAGCAGTTCCCCATAGAGGCGCGTGCAGATGAAGCCGACCGCTTCCCCGTCCAGCTCTGCCACGAGGACGTGCTTCGCATTGACGCGAAGATCGTACTCGATTCCCCTTCGCTTTCGCTCCTGCCAGGTGGTGTCCGCCATCCGTCCGAAGTGCATCTCCATGTTGTAGTCAAGGCAGAAGCCGCCGAAGCTATCCTCCGCGATGCGCAGCACGCTCTCGCGGTCGCGCCTGGCATACGGGCGTACGGTGGGTTCGCTCATCGGACGGCCTCTTCAGAATGGGACGGCGTCTGCCGGACCTGGAACCGTCGGTTCTCGGCGTTCCACTGGAGCTTCCCGCTGTTTGCCTCGTACCACTCCTGCCATTTTCGCGCTGCCTCCTCCCGCCCCGGTGGCTCGGCGGAGGCATCGAAGGCGAAGAACTGCCCGAAGCCCTTGCGGAGCAGCCGCGCCCCGAGTTGGCGGACCCCCTCGTCCTCATCTCGCAGCCCTATCAGCAGCACTTCGGCCACCCGGGGCGTCTGCGGATCGAACACCGTCGTGCATCGCAAGGCACACTCGCGCACCAGTTCGCTTTCCTCCTCGCGCACGGCGCGGCGGAGCGCATCCAGGGCGTCCGGGCCCTCCATAATGGCAAGCGTGTGAAGGGCATCGTAGCGGACCTCGGGCTCGGCTGCTTCGAGGAGCGCCCGCACCTGGTCCGCTGCGTCCGTGTCCCTCTTGGACTGGATGAGCTTCAGCACCCATCCGCGGACGAACGGGCTCTCGTCGCCCAGCCTTTTCAGGACGGCCTCGCGAACGTCCTGGCGCCCGTACCAGCGTCCGAGGTGCCAGACGGCTACGGCGCGTACAAGCGCGTCATCGTCATCCAGACGGCCCAGGATGGCGGGCAGGACGTGGTCGTTCTCCATGCTGCTGAGGGCGGAGATCGACCAGTAGCGCACGCGGGGCACGGGATCTTGCAGGGCGGCTACGAGGGCCGCGATTGCCGGCTCTCCCATCCGGGCCAGCTCGCGGGAAGCGGCCATCCCGCTGAAATCGTCCTTACCGATCTGCTCGATGAGCTCTTGGACCGTGTTCCGGCGGGGCGGCTCAGGGGCGCTCGAGGGGGCGAGAGTCTGGGCCAGGACAGCGCCGGCAAGGGGAAGCGCCGCCGTCGCAGCCAAGGTTGCGCGTCTCAGCCCGCCCATGCGCATTCACTCCGCCTGCCGGACGATCACGGGCTCGCCTGCCGAGTGGCCTTTCAGTCCGTCCGGGTTGTCGATCCGCCCGATCACGTTGACGGGCGAGGCCGGCACGATGTCCTCCTCGGAGGGGCTCATGGGCGTCTTCCCGTAGAAGATGCAGAAGCAGTTGCCGTCCGGCCAGTAGCCCAGATCTCCCTTGCTGACCCGGCTCCGGGCGTTCTCCTGGTCTGCATCCACCGGTATCTCGAAGTACACCTCGTCGCCCCAGGTCATGGCGGTGGACTCGATGGGCAGGACGCTTAGAATCTGCTGCACCGTTTCGGGGGCCAGATCCTCCGTAAGATGCGCGCTGAACTCTTCATCGCCTATCTGGATCACGATCCCCGTCACGATTCGACCCTTCTGATAGCCGCATGATCGCTTTCGGGCTGTTATAGCGCATGCACTGCGGGGATGCAAAGAGGCGCGTCCCTCCATGCTGGCCGGACCGGCATGGGCTCGGAAAAGAGCACCCCCGGCAGGAGGCCGGGGGTGGTTTCTCGTCCGTGTTCAGATCCGGTGCTACGCGATCAGTTGCCGTGCGAGGTCCACGGCTGAGGCCGCGTCGGGCGCGTAGCCGTCGGCGCCGATCTCGTCGGCGTATTCCTGCGTGATGGGGGCGCCGCCGATCATGACCTTGGCATCCAGGCCCGCCTCTTTCAGGGCCTCGATGACGCTCGGCATCTGCGTCATGGTCGTGGTCAGAAGGGCGGACAGGCCGATGAGCTGGGCGTTGCTCTGTTGAGCCAGTTCGACGAACTTCTCGGGAGCGACGTCGATGCCGGCGTCGACGACCTTGAAGCCGCCACCCTTGAGCATCATCGCCACCAGGTTCTTGCCGATGTCGTGCAGGTCGCCCTTAACCGTGCCCAGGACGACGACGCCGGCCGGCTTCGCGCCGGTCTCGGCCAGGATAGGTTCCAGCAGTTCCATGCCGGCGTTCATCGCGCGAGCGGCGATGAGGACCTCGGGCACGTAGAACTCGTTATTCCTGAACTTCTGTCCTACGACGTCCATTCCGGCCACCAGCCCCTCGTTCAGGACTGCCTCCGCATCCACGCCTTCGTCCAGCGCTTTCTGGACGAGATCCGCCACCGTGTCGCGGTCTCCCCTGATCAGGGCTTCTGCCATCGCTCCGAGGTCGGCCATCGTTACCTCCGTGAGAAAAGGGATCGCGCCGCACGCCGGCCCTCGACTCGTCAGGGCTGGCCGTGAGGGCGGTAGTTTAGCAAGTGCCTACCGAGGGTGTCAATGGGCCGGGGCGCTTTCGGCTTGTGATTCCGGTTCTTCCGGAGCTGTCGCGTTCGGGGTATCGGCAGGCAGCGACGCAACCGGGGGCCGGACGCTCGACGCGGGCTCGGAGGGCTCCGGCTCTGGCGGTGGTGAAAGCGGCTGGCCCGCTTCCAGTCTGGCCAGACGGGCCTCTGCGAGCGGCCGCAGGTCCGCGGTGATGTCGCCCCCGAGTGCCTTCTCGTACGCGGCCCTGGCGGCCGGCACGTCGCCGGCAAGCTCCCTGCACCGGCCGGCGTCTACCAGGTAGCGCGCCAGCCCCGTCTCGGCCAGACGCTCGTATACGGCGCCAGCCTGGTTGTACTGACCCGTCGCTTCCAGCGCCACGGCCAGGCCTTGGCGGGCCATCTCTGCCACGGGTTTCTGCGGGTAGTCCTCGACGATTCGCTCGTACGCCTTCGCGGCCTGGGTCGACTGCCCACCGGAGGCGAGCAGGTTCGCCACTTCCAGCCGGATCCAGGGGGTCGCGCTGGTCTTCTTCTGCGAGTCGAGGATCTGACTGCACTCGGCCAGGGCGGCTTGCCGCATTTCCATTGCCTGGTCCGGCGGGTACAGCATGAGAAAGGGCGTTTGTGACAGCCGGCCCAGCGTGGCCCATTGCGAGAGCGTCCGCGCCGTGGCGTGAAGTTGCCAGACCCGGACGGTCAGAACGGCTATCACGATTACGCCCGCCACGAGCAGAACGTGGAGGCCGTTCTTCCACACGAACGCCTTCAGCTTCTCCACGAGCGGGCCGAGTATGTCCTCGTCCGGGCGCGGCTCTGGTTTATTCTCAGCGCGCATCGCAGGCTGCCAAAAGGGCTGAACGAAGGAACGAACCAGCGATTATAGACTACCCTTGCGGGCCGTTCAAATCACCCCGTCAGGATGTACGAGAGAAATGGCGCTCCGTCCGCCGCAACAAGTCCCGTCCTTCTGCCTCGGAGCCGCACCGTGTCTGGATGAACAGCCCCTCGTGAGGAAGGACGGACAGGAAATGCTCGACCTCTTGGGGCGCGCAGCCAATCTGCAGGCACTTGCCGCCTTCGAGCACCTGGCGGCAGACGTTCACCCAGCGCGACATGGGCAGCGCCCCGGCGCCCGGCACCCATTGGATGCCGTCCAGGGCGTCCACTGCCAACAGGTGCGGCAGGTTGCCGAGTGCGGTCGGCCCATCCAGATGGTAGATCGAGTTATCCAGGTAGCCGGCCAGCTCCTCGACTTCGGGCAGGAAGAACTCCACGAACATCTGCGGAGAGATCAGGCCGGAGAAGTCGTTTTGGAGTGCCGTGTACTTGCCGCGCGAGTAGGCCCGAATCCAGGTGGTCGAGCCCTCGTGCACGCGGAGGATGCGCGCGTAGTAGTCGTCAAAGACCTCCTTGTAGATCTCGGTCAGCGCGGGCATGATGCGCCGGACTTCGTTCGGCTTGTCGTAGAGGTCGAGCGCCAGCCGGTCGGGGTGCCGTGCGGCAGCCAGCGCGTCGCCGCCCCCGTGCAGGTCCGGGATGGCGACGAGGAAGTTGCCCTCGGCGATCTCGCAGATGCCATCCGTCAACGCGCATATGCGCCGCCACCACTCGTTCGATCGGTCAAAGGCCGGCTCGAAGTCGCCCAGGTCGTCCACGAACGGCCTGACCCAGGAAGTGGCGTCATCCAGGAAGGCCAGATCGCCTCCCAGGAAGGCCGTGAAGGAGTCCGGCCCGATGTTCGGCATGAACGTGGGCAGGGCTTCGCCGAGGTACGTCGTATTCTCGATCTGCCACTTCGCGCGATTGCACTGGTACTCCACTTCCGTCCAACGCTGCTCCAGCGTCTCCGGGACGGGGAAGTCCATGGGTCGGCGGCCCTCCCGCGGGCAGGTGATGGCCACGATGGGACGGCCCGGCACCTGGCGGCGCCAGTAAGCGTCGAAACGTTCTTTGACGGCTTCGAAGTCGATTCGTTCCAGTGCCGATTCCACTGCCTGGACCAGATGTTGGGGTGTCGGTGAGCGCCGCAGCGGGCAAAGGCCCGTCATTATAGCGAAGGGCCGGCCTGGGGCAAGCGCCACTGCGGCCCTGGCGAAGTTGACAAGGCCGCCCGGTGAACTTAGACTGAGTGGTCGCTGTGCCACGCTGTGCCTGCGCCGGTGTTCGGCCTTCATCAGGGAGACGAGGATGAGCTTGTGTCCGCGAAGAACGTTGCTGGCCATTGCCGCGATTCTACTGGTAGGTTGCGCCGAGCCCTCCCGTTTCTCGAAGACGCGGCACGGCAACCTGGAGGTGAGCGTGGAGATCGGTGAGTCCGTTCCGGCGCCGGTCTATCCGGAGATATGGGTCGACGGCGAGCTTCTGGGCCACGTTACGGAACATGACCCCGTGCTGTACCTGCACGAAGGCGAACACGAGATCGAAGTCCGCGCGCCCGGTTTTCTCCCCTGGAAGGGGCGCATCTCGATTGCCAGCCTCCAGTCTCACCAGTACGTGCACGTGACGTTGCGCCGCCATCCCGAAGTCATCCGCGGTCCCGGGAAGCCAGTCGAGGGACCTGCTCCTGCTGATGAGAGGGCTGCCGCCCCGGGTGCGGAGCAGGAGCCCACGTCCGCTGGGGCCCCGGCGGGGCACGGGCCGGGAATCCCCGTCGGGCAGGCGCCGTCTTCGGGGGGCTAATGCTTCGGGGGACGGGCGCCCGGCGTGGTTGACCTTGTTGCTCCCGGCCTGATAGAATCCGGTGGGGTGCAGTGTCGGGGCGTGGCGCAGCCTGGCTAGCGCGCGTGCTTTGGGAGCACGAAGTCGTGGGTCGCCGGAAGGCGACTGAAGTTCGAATTTCACCCGCCTGCTGGCGGGCCCGCCGCCCGTTCCTGTCTCTGTGCATGTTCTCACGAAGGCTCATGCCATGGCGAACTGCTTTGTGTACGTG
Organism: uncultured candidatus Brocadiaceae bacterium; assembly: GCA_964605915.1. Lineage (GTDB taxonomy): Bacteria > Planctomycetota > Brocadiia > SM23-32 > SM23-32 > DAOVRD01. The sequence goes on from CAZSET010000116.1 coordinate 6,937, forward strand.
CTTCAGTCCGAGGTGGACGGGTCCCTCTATGTGGGAATAAGCTCCCGGTTGCAGCGGCGGGTCAGGGAGCACAACGGGGGGCATTGCCGCTCCACTCGGGCGAAGCGGCCGTGGCGGCTCGTCTACAGGGAGCAGTGCGCTGGTCACGCGGGAGCCAGACAGCGCGAGAAGTACCTGAAGTCTGGTGCGGGGCGCCGGTGGTTGCGTCAGCAGATGAACGCTGGCACGGGGGAGGGCACGGCCGCCTGACATGGTTGACCTTGTTGCTCCCGGCCTGATACAATCCGTAGGCGGTGCAGTGTCGGGGCGTAGCGCAGCCTGGCTAGCGCGCGTGCTTTGGGAGCACGAAGTCGTGGGTTCAAATCCCACCGCCCCGACCATCCTCCTTCGCCCTCCTCAGCCTTCGGCGTCGGAGGGCTACGGAGGACAGGTCCTCTCTGCAGTTGCGCGATGCTCGTGCAACTGAGACAGTAGAGCGAAGGAGATGGTCGCCCTTCGTAGTCCTGCGAAGCACGCGGGTGCGAAGCAGGACGGAGTAGGGCAAGTCCACAGCAGGCTGGCTTCCACCATGAAGTACGTCTACCTGCTCCAGAGCATTGCCGATCCGGACAGGCGCTACGTCGGCATCACGTCCAACTTGCAGCAACGCCTCCGGCAGCACAATTCCAGCAGTTCGCCGCACACCAAGAAGCACCAGCCCTGGAAGCCCATTGTGGTGGTCCGTTTCGAGGATGATGACAAAGCGGAGGCCTTCGAGCGATATCTGAAGTCTGCCTCAGGCCACGCCTTTGCCAAACGTCATTTCTGGTAAGGGTGGCCCCTCGGTCGGTACAGTTCAGATCTTGTGTGCCGGAGGCACATCCAAGCCGTCAGAGGCCCGTTGGCGCCCCAGGAAAAGGGGGTCGTGCACGCGCGCAGGGCGAGGTTCCAACGGCTTACTTGGTATCCATAGACCATCTTGGGTCGTGCACGCGCGCAGGGCGAGGTTTCCTTTCCGTCAGGCAATGGAGAGCCAAGGTAATATGAGTAAACACTACATCGTTCTTGTGGCAGGATCGGCTCTTTTTCTCGCTGCTATCTTCTCCTGCATCCGAGCGCTTCCTGTAGATGCGGGATTCGAGCCAGCGGCCCTCACTGGGCTATGTTCCCTCCAGAGCGGGCTGAAGCTGCTGGCCGCCTATGCCGTCTTCCTCGCGCTTGTCTTCGGGCACCGCGTGCTTCAGGAAAGGAAAATGGACCAGGGATGACAGCCGCAATGAGACGGGCCCGGAGATTATGTGCTGAAGAAGCCGTAGGCCTCATGCGCATTCTTGCGCAAGTTCTTGTATGACAACGAGATGAGGCCGCGGCTGCAGGAAAGCGTCGAGGTACGATTGCAGTTTGCGTTCAAACAAGCGCAAGTTACCCCGAGCACCCTCCTTCACCCTCGCTGGCACCCGAAGCTCCATCCTGGTAGATTGGCTGTGAGGGCCGGACGCGGCAGGCAGCCGAGGGGCGCGCTGATGACAGACAGCAAGCGTCGCGGACCTGTTCACCTCCGTGGCGCTTGCCGATCCGCTATAATGGACGCGTTCGAGCGGAGGAGAACCGACATGCCAGTACGTATGCTGACTGCCCTGGTTCAGCGGGAGGGCGACGGGTGGGTGGCGCTCTGTCCGGAGCTCGACGTAGCCAGCCAGGGGGACACGGTCGAGGAGGCCAAGGCGAACCTGCGGGAGGCTGTCGAGCTGTTCCTGGAAACGGCAAGCCAGGCGGAGGTCGAGCAGCGCCTGCACTCGGAGACTTACCTGAGCCCGCTTGAGGTCGACTTTGGCTAATCCGGGAGTCCTGTCCGGAAAGGAAGTGGTGGCTATCCTTGCGGACAACGGGTTCGCCGAGGTGCGCAGGCGTGAAAGCCACATCGTCATGCAGCGGCGCACACCCGATTCCACGGTAACCGTCGTCGTGCCCGATCACAAAGAGATCCGCCCGGGCACGCTTGCCTCGATCATCCGGCAGAGCCAGCTTCTCAGGCGGCTCTTCGAACGGTGATTCCCGCCTGTTCCCTCGTTCCCGTCTGCCCCGCTGGAGCGCAGCGGTGAGTCTGGTTCATATACTGCTGATCGCCGTAGGTCTGGCGATGGACGCCTTGGCGGTGTCGATCACCGAAGGGGTGGCGCTGCGTAAGGTCACGCCCGGCCACACGCTTCGTCTGTCTCTCCATTTCGGCGCCTTCCAGGGCATCATGCCCATCCTCGGCTGGCTGGCCGGCGTCTCGTTGCGGACTTTCATTCAAGGTGTCGACCACTGGATCGCCTTCGGGCTCCTGACGGCAATAGGCCTCAAGATGGTGGCCGACACGCTATTCGGCTTCGAGACAGGCGAGCCGCACGAGCCGAGCCGGGGGGGCAGGCTGCTCGTGCTGTCCATCGCCACCAGCATCGACGCCCTCGCGGTGGGCATCAGCCTCGCCATGCTCGGAGTGGCCGTCTGGACGCCCGCTGCGGCCACCGGCCTGATCACCGGCGTCCTCTGCGCGGCGGGGGTGCAGATGGGCGACCGGGTTGGTCGGCGCCTTGGGCGGTGGGCCGGGCTATGCGGGGGCGTCATCCTTTGCGGCATCGGGGTGAAGATACTGGTGGAGCATTTGCTCATGTCGTAGGCAGGGCGCGCGGATGCTGGACAAAGGGACGCTCGAGAGGCTCTACGCCCGATACGCCGATCGCTCGCACGCAGAGCGGGACCCGGTCAGCTTCCTCTATCGGTACCGCGAAGCCGCCGACCGCGAGATCGCGGGGCTCGTCGCCGCGTTCCTGGTCTACGGCAGGCTGAAGCAGATAAAGCGCTCAGTCGAGGACGCACTCGGCCGTCTCGCGCCGAGCCCCTGGCGAACGATCCTCGGGGCCACCTCGCGGGAGCTGCGGCACGCATGCGGCGGTTTCGTTCATCGCTTCGTGAACGCCGACCGTCTTCACGCGTTGCTGCGAGCGGTTCGGGACGTCGTCCGAAGGCATGGCTCGATAGAAGCGTGCTTCCTCGCGCAGGACGATCCGGCCGTCGCCGACGTGCAGCCCGGCCTGGTCGGACTCGCCCGAGAGCTGCGGCAGGGGAGGGCGGAGCTCGCCCACCTGGTGGCCGATCCGGCGAAGGGCAGCGCCTGCAAGCGCTGGCACCTCTACCTGCGCTGGATGGTTCGGCGCGATGCGGTCGATCCGGGCGGGTGGGACGCCGTCTCCCCGGCGCGGCTCCTGGTCCCCCTGGACGCTCACATGTGGCGCGTGTGCAGAGGCCTGGGGCTCACGCGGCGCAAGTGCTGCAACCTGGCGGCCGCCCGGGAGATCACCCACAGTTTCAGACGAGTGTGCGCCGCCGATCCGGTCAGGTATGACTTCGCGCTCATGCACGCCTCCGTCGGCCGGGATCCGGAGCTGGGCGTTCTGCTTGATACGGCCCCCTCCCGACGGCCATAATGGTGGGCTCTGACGGCGCACGCGGCAGCCGGGGGTCCTGCGGCGTCGCCGGGAGGTGGCCATGATCATCACCAAACGGTCTTACGCCCGCGTCGGATTCGTCGGGAACCCCTCGGACGGCTACAACGGCAAGACCATCGCTTTCACGATCCGCGATTTCTGCGCCGAGGTCGTCCTCTATGAGAGCCCCACGCTGGAGTTCAAGCCCAGCTCACAGGATCACGCCGTCTTCCCAAGCCTGAACCACCTGCTGGAAGACGTCCGGCGTACGGGATACTACGGCGGGCTACGCCTGCTGAAAGCGGCCACGAAGAGCTTCGCCCAGTACTGCGCGGGGGCCGGCATCGAACTGCCGGAGAGCAACTTCACGATCCAGTACACCACCAGTGTTCCGCGTCAGGTCGGCCTCGGCGGCTCCAGTGCCATCGTGACGGCCGTCATGCGAGCGCTGATGGCCTTCTACGGCGTGCAGATACCGGATCAGATCCTGCCCGGCGTCGTGCTGCAGGTGGAGAGCCGCGAGCTGGGGCTGACGGCGGGCCTCCAGGACCGCGTCGTCCAGGCATACGGCGGTCTCGTCTACATGGACTTCGGCAAGGAGTACATGGCCAGCAACGGGCACGGCCGCTACGACCGGCTCGATCCCGCCACGTTGCCGCCCTTTTACCTCGCCTATCGCAAGGACCTGGGGCAAGAAAGCTCAACGGCCCACCTGCGCGTGCGCGAGCGGTACGACCTGGGGGAGGAGAAGGTCGTGAAGACCATGGACGAGATTGCGTCCCTGGCGGATCGGGCCCGCGAGCTGCTCGGTGCGGAGGACCACGACGGGTTGGCGGAGGTGCTGAACCGGAACTTCGATCTGCGCGCCCAGGTATTCGACATCCAGGCCGAAGACCGCAAGATGGTCGAGACGGCCCGTGCCGCCGGCGCGTCCTGCAAGTTCTGCGGCTCGGGTGGCGCCGTGGTCGGCACGTTCAAGGGTGCGGAAATGCTTGAACGGCTGCGCCACGCCATGGAGGGGGCCGGCTACGAGTTCGTCGTGCCTGAGGTCGCGCCGAACAGCGCCTGACGGGGGCGCTGCTTAGGCGCTATTGCAGAACCCGCTCCGTCGGCCCGAGGTCGAGCGAGAACGCCGAGGGCAAGGAGGCCGAAGCAGGCGATTCAAAGGCCAGAATCGCCGATGCAGGCCGACACAGCCCTTCGGTGCTCGCAGCCGGCCGAAGCCAGGATGGGGTTCTGCAACAGCGCCTTAGGAGGCGCCTGGCGGCGCCATCGCCAGCGAACGCCGCAGCGCCGCGCGGGCCAGCAGCCTGGTCGAATCGAGAACGGGCAATGGCGCGTCTTCCGGCCTGACGATCAGCGGGATCTCTGTACAGGCCAGCACGGCGGCATCCGCACCGCGGTCTCTAAGCCGTTCCATGACCCCGTTCAGATACAGCCGCGACTCCTCGGGAAACACCCCGTTCACCAGTTCCTCGAAGATGATGGAGTTGATGCGCTCGCGATCGTCTTCGGCCGGGATGAGGGCCGTAAGCCCGGCCGCCTCAAGCGCGTCGGGATAGACGGGTCCCTCGGCCAGGTAGCGCGTGCCCAGTATGCCGAGGCGCGCGAATCCCTTGTTGACTGCTTCCTCCGCAACAACGCGCGCGATGTGGAGCCACGGGACGGGGGAGCGTGCAGCGACGAGATCGAACGCCTGGTGAATGGTGTTGTCCGGACAGATCGCGAACGTGGCGCCCGCCCCTGCGACTTTGTGCACCGACGAGAGCATCAGCTCCGCGACCCCCTCCCAGTCGCCGGTGCGGATGTGGA
>CAZSET010000117.1:0-12177 GCA_964605915.1 uncultured candidatus Brocadiaceae bacterium
GGCCGTCTGCGGTACCTTGAAGGCAGCGGGCCGAGGCTGCAATGGCTGTGTCGAGATGCTCCTGAGTCCGTTTCCGCCCTATGGCCCCCTCACAGAGCCCGCTCTGCCGCCGTACCTGCGCTCCGGCTCGGCTGAGGAGAGTCCACAAGAGGCGCGGGCGGACACGCCGTCCGACTCCGCTTGAGCCCACTCCGTCCTTTCTGACCAAGCCCGACCCAAGAACGCGTTCCCCTTGCGAGGGGCCTCTGTGTCTCTTACGATCTCAGTCCCTCGCCTGATAAAAGGAGACGCGCAAGATGTCCGGATGCTGGCAGGCTGACGTCGCAGTCGCCGGAGGCGGCATGGCCGGCATCGCCGCCGCCATCGCCTCCGCAAGGAGCGGCGCAGAGACGCTCCTGATCGAGCGCGCCGGATGGCTCGGCGGCATCGGCGTAACGGGAGCTACAGGACTGCACAGTTTCTACAACGTCTACGGCGCAGCGCCCGGCGCGCCACGGCGGAAGCTGGTAGGCGGCATCGCCCAGGAACTCGTCGATGCCGTCAGGGAGATGGGCGGCGGCGTGGGACACGTCGAGATGGAACGCGGCGGCGACTTCGTCAGCATGCTCACGCCGGTTGAGCCGGAGACGTTCAAGCTCGCCGCGGCGCGCCTCTGCCGGCAAAGCGGTGTCAGACTGCTTCTGCACACCATCTGCCAAAAGGCCGACGGCGCCAGCGGCCACGTGGAGGCGGTGCGGGTGTGGAGCAAGGCCGGTGCGGGCATCGTCAAAGCGAAGGTATTCATCGACTGCACCGGAGACGGCGACCTGGCCGCCGACGCCGGCGCCGAACACATCCGCTACAAGGCCGGAGACCCCGGCGCCTACGCCGCCGGGTTCACCTTCCGCCTGTGCAACGTGGACCTGGACGCGCTCGAGGCAGACTTGGACGGCAAAGGGCTCCTGTACCAGCTCGCGCACGCGGTCAAGCCGGGCACGTCTGCCCCCCAGCCGGTGCGCATCGGCATCGACATGCGCAAGCTGCGCGAGAAGGGAGCCGAGGAGGCGCCGCATTACTTCCTGTCATGCTCCCTGCGACCGCGGGAGCTGACCTACTGCAACTGCATCAATTTCAGTGAACTGGACCCGCTCGACCCCGAAGGCCTGACCGAGGCCGAGCTCACGCTGCGAGGGCGCATGTTCGACGTGGCCGACTTCTTCCGCAGGTCCTTCGCCGGCTGCGGGGACTGCTACCCCGCCGGTCCGGCCCCGGCGGTGGGGCCGCGCCGCGCCCGCGCCATCCGTTGCGACTACGAGATGACCCAGCAGGACGTCACGTCCGGCACCCGGTTCGACGACGAGATCGGGCTCTACGGCTTCATCGACAATCCGACTCACCGCGTCAAGGATGCGGGCGCCTATGGAATCCCTTACCGCGCGCTCACTGTGAAGGGATTGGACAACCTGCTCGTCGCCGGCAGGATGATGACGGTCGAGCTGGTCGCGCACAACAGCACGCGCAACACGGTCTGCTGCATGGTGTGCGGTCAGGCCGCAGGAACCGCCGCCGCGTTGGCCGCCGGCGCGGAGCGCAGCACGCGCGAAGTGGACGCCGGCCGGCTCCGCGATGAGCTGCTCGCAGCGGGAGTGATGCTGGAACCCGTCGAAGAATGAACGCAACCGATCGGCTCCCTGAGGCGTCGACTCTTTCCAGGACGGCCGCCGTATGTTACAATGGCGTTTGAAGGATGTCAGGATTTCGTGGCTCTTCCGGGAGAAGGCAGACGTTCGATTCGGTAGGCCTATGGAGGCGGCTTTGTCCGTGTCCTGAATTCATCTTCATTCTCGCCCCCTCCCGCCTTGGTAGTCTGCCTGCCTCTCCCGTGTGAAGATGTTGTGCCGGGTGCTGGTCTTCGCGCCCCGCTTGTGCCTTTTCCCGGCATGGAGATTGCGTGCAGCTATGCGTGTGCCACTGCGCGACGATCCTGTGCGCGGCGCCGACGCCGGCTGCTTGACATGTCAGGTTCGCGGCTGTATTGTCAGTGGCGGCTAAGGGACAGGTAATGCCCACGGACAAGACACGCAGGTTCGGTGACTACGAACTCAAGCGCGAAATCGGGCACGGTGCCATGGGCACCGTCTACCTGGCCGAGGACGAAACCCATCACAAAGAAGTCGCCCTGAAAATCCTTCCAGCCGGCCTCGCCGCCAACGGCAAATATACGCGCCGGTTCCTCTCCGAAGCCCGCTTGGCGACCCAGCTCAACCACCCCAACATCGTCAACGTGCGTGACTACGGCCAGCAGGACGGCCACTACTACCTGACGATGGATTACGTGCCGGGCCAGAGCTGCAAGGCGAGGATCCACGAACGGGGCAAACTGCCCTGGCAGGAAGCCGCAAGGATCGCCATCGAAGTGGCCAGGGGGCTGAGGGCAGCAGCCGACCAGGGCATCATCCATCGGGACATCAAGCCCGAGAACATCCTGCTCAACGGCGACGGGAGCGTGCAGATCGCCGACCTGGGACTGGCCAAAGAAGCCGACGTTTTCGAACCCCTGCCCAGCGACACGAGCCTCGGTACGCCCGACTACATGAGTCCCGAGCAGGTCAGCAACTCCGAGACCGTTGACCTCCGCAGCGACGTCTACTCGCTCGGCGCCACCCTGTTCCACATGATCTGCGGCAAGGCGCCCTACACGGGCCGCAGCGCCTACGAGGTGATGGTCAAGCACGTCTCGGCCGAACTGCCGTCTCCGCGCAAGTACGTGCCCGGCCTGCCGCAGCAGGTCTGCGACGTCATGCGCAAAATGATGGCCCGAGATGCGGATGACCGCTATCAGACCTACCCGGAACTGCTCGGCGACCTGGACGCCTTGCTGACGGGCGCGCCGGTGGCCGCGTCGCAGTTCGACGACGAGAGCCTGCTGGGCACCAACGGCGGGCCCGATTCGGGGGCGCGCAGCAGGACGCTCCTGTGGATTGCCGCCGCCCTGCCCGTGCTCGCAGGCATCGGCGTCGCCGTCTACCTTGTCTTCGCCCGCTAGGGCGTCCGGCGCATCCCTTCTGCGGAGCGCAACCGTTCGACATGCCCCTCCCCTGACCGTATAATGCGCCGCTTTGTGCGTCGGACGCTGGCCGGGGCGCCATCTCGACGCCCAGTCCGATAGCACCCGCTGCGGCCGGGCCACTGACGTGCATCGTGAATCCCCGCCCGATCCTGTTTTGGAGGCCACATCAACGTGAAACTGCTCGTAATTGGCGGCGTGGCCGGCGGGATGTCCGCCGCCACCCGCGCCCGGAGAGTCAACGAAGCGGCGGACATCATCGTGTTCGAGCGGGGGCCCCACGTCTCCTTCGCAAACTGCGGCCTCCCCTACTTCATCGGCCGAACGATCCGGGACAGGTCCGAGCTTATCCTCCAGACGCCCCAGCGCCTCAGGAAGCGCTTCAACCTGGACGTGCGCGTCCTGAACGAGGTGACCGCCATAGACAGAGAGGCCAAAACGGTAACCGTCCGCGACCTGCAGGCGGAGCGCGGGTACACGGAGGGCTACGATAAGCTCATCCTCTCCCCGGGCGCCAGGCCGGTCCGGCCTCCCATACCCGGCCTGGACGACCCGGCCGTCTTCACGCTGCGCAACATGGAGGACATGGACCGTATAGACGCCGCCGTCGAGGCAGCGGCGGGCGGACGCGCAGTGGTGATCGGAGGGGGCTTCATCGGCCTGGAGATGGTCGAGAGTCTGAAGGACCGCGGCCTCGACGTGGCACTGGCTGAGATGCTGCCGCACGTGATGCCGGGACTCGACCCGGAAATGGCCGAACCCATCCACCGGCACCTGCGCGAGAAGGGGGTCCCGGTGTTTCTGGCCAACGCGGCAAGCGCCGTCGAGCGGGAAGGGGACGCGGTGATCGTTCGCTTGAAGGACGGAACGGCGCTGCCCTGTGACCTGATCATCCTGGCCGTCGGGGTCCGGCCCGAGACGGAACTCGCCCGAGGGGCGGGACTGGAGATCGGCCCAACCGGCGGCATCAAGGTGGACGAGTATCTCAGAACCAGCGACCCCGACGTCTACGCCGTCGGCGACGCGATCGAAGTGAAGAACTGCGTCACCGGCCAGCCGGTCCTCATGCCCCTGGCGGGCCCGGCCAACCGGCAGGGGCGCACTGCTGCCGACAACGTCTGCGGCCGCCGAACTCCGTTCCGGGGCGTGCAGTGCACCGCCATTGTCAAGGTCTTCGACCTGGCCGTAGCCAACACCGGTGCAAACGAGCGGACGTTGAGGGACCTGGGGATCGCGCACGAGAAGATATACGTACACCCCGGCAGCCACGCCGGCTACTACCCGGGGGCCACATCAATGACGCTGAAGCTCCTGTTCTCCACCGAAAACGGCCGCGTACTCGGCGCCCAGATCGTCGGCAGGGACGGAGTGGACAAGCGCATCGACGTGCTGGCCATGGCGATCCAGGCCGGCATGACGGTGTACGACCTGGAGGAGTCCGAGCTGGCCTATGCCCCACCGTACGGCGCAGGCAAAGATCCCGTCAACATGGCCGGCTTCGTCGCAGCCAACCACCTGCGCGGCGACATGGACATCGTCCACGCAAACGAGATCACGGATGACACCACGGTTCTGGATGTTCGGACTGCCGGGGAATTCAAGGCAGGCCACTTGCCCGGTGCGGTGCACGTGCACGTGAATGAACTCCGCCAGCAAATGGATAGCGTCCCAACCGGAGAGCCACTGGCCGTCATCTGCGCCTCCGGGTACCGGTCTTACTTCGCCTGCCGAATCCTCACACAAAGCGGGTTCCAGGCCGCCAACGTGCCCGGCGGCTACGGCGTCTACCGCCTGCACCATCCCGAGCCCGCCGCCGAAGAGGCTGACCACAGGCCAGTTCCCCTTGCCAATGCGCCTGGGTGACCGGCCGGCTCCCCAAGTGTGGGCGGCAGGCGAACCTTCTCGCTCGGCGATGGGGCTTCATCTGTGGACGGCAATCCCTCCATCACGGGCAGCTCCGGCGTGGAAGAACTGCGATCACTGGTCGAACGGGCGCGGGCGTGCGACATGGACGCCTACGCAGAGATCGTGCGCCGCTTCCAGGACATGGCCTACGGCTACGCCTACTCGATCCTGGGCGATTTCCACCTGGCGCAGGACGCCGCGCAGGAGGCGTTCGTCCGGGCATACCGGGACCTGGCCAAGCTGCGCGAGCCGGCAGCGTTCCCGGGATGGTTCCGGCGGATCGTGTTCAAGTACTGCGACCGCATTCGGCGGCGTCGCGCCCCGGCCGCCGTGTCCCTGGATGCCGCGCCCGGCGACGTTCCCTCGAACGCAGCCGGCCCGGTCGAGGCCGCCCAGAAGCGCGAGCTGAGACGAGGCGTCCTGGCAGCCATCCGAGCCCTGCCCGAGCACCAGCGCACCGTCACCACGCTGTTCTACATCGACGGCTACACGGTCGGCGACATCGCCGACTTCCTCGAAACGCCGGCCGGCACGGTCAAGCGCCGCCTGCACGACTCGCGCAAGCAGCTCAAGGAAAGGATGATGGCCATGGTCGCCGACGAGCTCAAAGGTCACGCCCTGCCCGAAGGCTTCAGCCACATGATCGCGAAGCTGACGCGCTTCCCGCAGCGCGAGCCGGAGATTCGCATCTGCCCGGCCGAGCCCCGGCAGGGCACCGTCACCTATCGCGAAGGCGCGTTCCTCGAACCGCTCGTCGAGGGCGGCGAGGCGCTGCTGGCCTGGTACGACTGGCCTCAAAAGGAGCTGACCGGCACCGCCTGCCCCCGCGTGATCGGGAAGGAAAGGGTCGGGGGCATGGACTGCTACCGGGTCAGGATACCGGACTTCGACCCCGAACGGCGCTGGACCTACGACCACGAGTGGTACTGGGCCGTTGAGGGCGGCAAGCTCTACTTCGTGGCGAAGTCGAACTTCGAGCCCGGCGCGGAGGAGTTCCGCCTGATGACGTGGGACGATCCCGACTGGGACGAGGAGCGAACCGGCTGGCCCGTGGAACTCCAGCTCCGGAGCCGCATCCAGTGGCAGTCGGACGCGCAGGCGACCGGCCCCCGCTTCCCGCGGGCCATTGTGCCGGGCGGCGTCTGGGACGTGACTATCGGCGCGCGGACTTACACCTGCCTGCGCGCCCTGAACCTGCACTACCGCGGCCGCCGCCAGGGCAGCAGTCCGGAAGAGCTGGGGAGGGCCTACTACATGCTGGCGGAGTACATGATCGCCCTGGAGGGCCGGAGCGTCCTGATGCGCCGCTACAACGGCCCCGCCTGGAATCCGGAGAGCAGGGGCGCCGTTACCGCGTTGCGGGAGAAGGGCTGCCCGGGGCTGCGCTACAACGGCGTGGAGTTCCGCCTCTGGTACGACTGCATCCCCCTGCGCGCCATTTCACCCGGTGCTACGGAGCCCTGGACTGACGTTGACAGATGAGCGAACGGGCCGCCATTCGGTGTCTATCGCGCGTCACCGTTGCCCCGGCCGCCGCATAGAGCACTTCGAGCCGGTTGCGCAAGCGGTCGGCTGGCATGGCTTTCCTGTGCTCAGTTGATGCAAAGCCAGCGGGAGAAGTCACACGACGTACGTTCCGGCACTCGAACCGCATCAGGCGGCAGCGGCATCAGGCCCCCCGAGAGTTACCAAGAGCTGCCATGTTGGGCCGCGGACTTCGAAAGGACCGGAAGCTCCAAGCAGTCGCACTGCCTGCCAGTACCGCCTACTCCTCCCCACGCAGGCCATCAGGGACGAAGCCGGTAATATCGCTGATCTTCCGCAAACCTGAACGCATGGTGCCACCGAAAGCCGCAAGCCATTCTGGCTCGCCCCCGAGCTCCACCGCGAGCCAGGCGGTGTCCGATCCCCGCGCACCACCATGCTGTGTCGTCAAGCCGGCCGTCTCGTGCCATCGTCTGAGGATCTCCGCCTTGGGTATGGCCCAGCAGTGCGCGTCGAAGGGACTCACTCCAAGGCACACGACAAAGTCGTAGTCCTGGTCGCGAAGTTGCTGGAACTTGTAGCCGCCAGCCTCCCACAGAGTGCTGAACTTGATCTCAACTCGCTTATCCTCGACAACTCGGTCTGCCTCCGCGTCACCAGAACGGGTCACGTTGAAACCTCTGGCCGCCAACCAACCTGCTACCAGTTGCTCGCCAATCTTCCCCACTTGCCTTGATGGTCGCGTCTTGATCCAAGCGAAGGGCGAACCCGCCCAACCAGCGTTCTGAGGGCCGTAGTCAGCCTCCAAGCTAGCAGCAATCGATGCCAAGAGCCGCACTTCCGGGTCGGTGATCTCGCGCATCCGTGTTCCTCCCGTCACACTAGCGGCAATTGGCCCGTCTGCTGTGCGGCGGCTTCGAAGCCGTGGAAGTTTGGCCTCGCGAAGGCCAGGCGGGATGCCATCACTTCCATGGCCTCTGGGTTGTTGTCCACAAGCACGCAGTGCCTGCCGTTCCGGATTGCGGCCTCGCCCGTCGTGCCGCTCCCTGCGAAGAAGTCCAGCACCCGATCGCCTGGATTCGAGTGAACCTTGATGATCCGCTCCAGCACGCCGAGAGGCTTCTGGGTAGGGTAGCCAGTGCGTTCATTCCCGTTGGTGGGGACGATGGTGTGCCACCATGTGTCCGTGGGCGTCTTGCCGCGCGCGGCTTTCTGCTTGGTGACCAAGCCGGGGGCCATGTAAGGGATACGGTCCACCTCGTCGAAACGAAAGGTGTAGTCGTTCGGGGCTTTTGCATACCACAGGATGTTGTCATGCTTCGGCGACCAGCGCTTGCGGCTCCGCGCCCCATAGTCGTAGGCCCAGATGATCTCATTGATGAACGAATCCCGCCCGAAGATGGTGTCCAGGAGAACCTTGCAGTAATGCACCTCCCGGTAGTCAATGTGCAGGAAGAAGCTGCCCTCATTCTTCAGCAGTTCCCTCGCCCTCCGCAGACGCGGCTCGATGAACGACAGGAAGTCATCAAAGACATCAGAGAATGACATCTCGCCTACCTGCATGGTCTTGTACCGTCGCCCCTGGAATCCTACACGGTCTCCGTGCTCGTCGCGGACCGTCCTGATGCTAGCGCGGCTCTGGGACTTGCCGGTGTTGAAGGGCGGATCAATGTAGATGAGGTCAAAAGATGCGTCGGGGAAGTGCGCCATCACCTCTAGGTTGTCGCCGAAGTAGATGTGCAGCTCGGGAAGATCCATGGTTCCGCTCTGCTGAGTCACGCTCGGGACTGGGCCACTAGCGCGCCTCATTATACTCGGGCTTTCCTGATGCGTAAAACGTCGTCTCCTACGGTAAGTTGCGTCCAGTATTCTATGTAAAAGGCGGTGACGCCTGGGCGCCGCTGGCGCGCGCCCATGCCACACGTGCAAGGTGCCCTTCAGCTTTCGGGACGTGCCGCTTCCCTGATCGCCCGCGGGAGAGAGCCGCCCCCTGGGGCGGAGCTGCGTCAGCGACGTCGGGCACCTTCGCTTTACATAGCGTGCCCGGCGGCCTATACTTTGCCGGCCTTCCGTTTGCCAAACGAGAACACTGTCGGCCCCTCGCTCGTGCCCCTGCGCCGAACGAGCACGAGAACGACGACGAGGACGACCACAAAGATCCCTGATTCCCACATTCCCCATAGCATGAGGCCCAGACCGACATGGCAGGTAAGACGTTCGACCTGACGCCCAGGGAAGTGCCGCCCGTCGATACGCAGTTCCGGCGCATCCAGACGCCGATCCCCGTGCCCGAGTCGCTGCCCGTCCTGGAAAAACTGCGCAAGTACGAACCCGTCTCTATGACGGGCCAGCCGCCCGTCGTCTGGGACCGCGCCGAGGGCTGCCAGGTCTATGACCGCTGGGGCAACATGTGGCTGGACTGGAGCTCAGGCGTGCTGGTGACCAGCGCCGGCCACGGCCGCCGCGAGATACGGGACGCCATCATCCGGCAGGCCGAGCACGGGCTGCTGCACAACTACTGTTTCCCCAGCGCCATCCGCGCGGACCTGGCCGCGAGGCTGGTCGAGCTGGCCCCCGAGGGCCTGGACAAGGCATTCCTGCTGACCACGGGCTCCGAGACCACGGAGTGCGCCGTCAAGCTGATGCGCACGTACGGGCGCAAGGTGGGCGGCGACAGGAAGATCGGCATCGTCAGCTTCGAGGGCGCCTTCCACGGCCGCACGCTCGGGGCACAGATGATCGGCGGCCTGCCCGCCCTGAAGGATTGGATCGTGAACCTCGACCCCGCCATGTGGCAGGTCCCCTTCCCCGACGGCTATTGGGTCGAAGACTGCTCCTTCGACCTCTTCCTGAAGACGCTCGACGAACAGGGCGTCACGCCCGACATGGTCGCCGGCGTCATCACGGAGACCTATCAGGGCGGCGGCGCGAGCTTCGCCCCGCCGGAGTACATCCAGGCCCTGGCCGATTGGTGCGCGGAGAACGACATCGTGCTGACCATGGACGAGGTCCAGGCCGCGTTCGGCCGGACGGGCACGATGTTCGGATTCGAGCATTACGGCATCGTGCCGGACCTGATCTGCTGCGGCAAAGGCATCTCGAGCGGCCTGCCCCTGGGCGCCGTCATCGGCCGAACGGAACTGATGGACCAGTACCCGCCCGGCTCGATGACGAGCACCCACAGCGGCAACCCCATCTGCTGCGTCAGTGCCCTGGCCAACCTGGACCTCGTCGAGAAGGAGGACCTGCCCGGCAACGCGGCCGCGATGGGCCGCATCCTGCACGAAGAGATGGTGGAGGTGGCATCGAAATACCCGCGGACCATCGGCAGCGTGCAGGGCAAAGGGCTGGTTGCGGGGGCGCACGTCATCAAGGACGGCAAGAAGGAAGCGGACTACGACCTGGCCTTCGACGTCGTGCGGCGGTGCTTCGAGAAGGGCCTGCTGATGTTCAGCCCCGTCGGGAGATCGACGCTGAAGATCTGCCCGCCGCTCTGCGTCAACGAAGCGGAACTGCGCGAGGGAGTGGCCGTGCTGGACGAGGCCATCGGCGAGGTACTCGCGGAAAGGCCGTGACCGGCCCGACCCGCCGGAGCAAGGCCCGAAACGGAAAGAGAGCAGGAGGAACACGAATGGCTGAACACAAGGTGGACGTCCTGGTTATCGGGGGCGGCATGATCTGCGAGGAGGCCGTCCTGCCGACGGTCTTCCAGGAGCGCCGGCTGGGCAACGTCAGCAAGGTGACGGTGGTCTCGCTCAACTCGGCCATCATCGCGCGCCTGCGCGAGGTGTTCCCGGACGAGGAGTTCGTCGGGCTGCCGGACCCCGAAACGACGCCGCCCGACCAGAACATGCCGACCGCCTACAAGGACGCGCTGGCCGAGATGGGCGAGAACGGCCTGGTCTACGTGACCACGCCCGACCACCTGCACACGCAGATGGTCCTCGACGCCGTCAACGCCGGGCTCGACGTGGTGTGCATGAAACCGCTCTGCCTGAAAATGGACGAGGCGTGGCAGATCATCGAGCTGGCCGAGCGGAAGAACGCCTACGTCTTCACGGAATACCACAAGCGGCGCGACCGCGCCGTGCGCGCGCTGCGCTACCGGTTCCGGCGCGGGGACCTGGGCGAGCCGCTCTACGGCCATGCCTGGATCGAAGAGCCCAAGTACATGCCGCTGGACAAGTTCAAGCTCTGGGCGGAGAAGTCCAGCCCCTTCGAGTACATCGGCACGCACTATGCCGACGTTTACCACTACGTGACGGGCCTGCAGCCGAAGCGCGTCGTGGCCTTCGGCCAGAAGAAGTACCTGCCGATGACCGGCAGCAACGCCTACGACGCCATCCAGGCCGTGATCGAATGGGAGGACGGTTCGGCGTTCTGGATTCAGACCTCCTGGGTATGCCCGAACGACAACGCGAAGATGACCCAGCAGGGCATGATGTTCCAGGGCACCAAGGGGGAGTACAAGGCCGAGCACGCGGACCGCAACTGCTACTTCGTGACCGACGAGGGCGGCTTCGAGCACTACAACCCCAACTTCATGAAGCCCTACGACGACTGGGACACGCCGGGCGGAACCGACTGGACGGGCTACGGCTACGAGTCGAACTCGATGGGCATCCGCGACAAGCTGAAGATCCTGGCGGCCTGCGAAGGCAAGTCCCCCGAGGAGCAGGCCGCGGCCCGGCGCGAGCTGCTGCGGCAGTGGGACGCGACCGGCTGCCGCGCCATGCCGCGCCAGGCCCTCATCGGCGTCGCCATCAACCAGGCGGTGCGCATGAGCGTCGACGCGGGCGGCAGGTTCGCCACCTTCGACGAGAAGCTCTTCCCCCACCTGGCCTGAAGACGCAGGCCAACGGTCTCAGCCGAAGCGCTGCTGGTACAGGTCACACAAACGCTGCACGAAAGCATCGTAGTGAAGTGGATCGCCAATGTGTGGTGCAGCGCCACCCGTGACGTACGCCGTGGACGCGTACACCTCATTGTCCATATCTACGACGAGCACGGCCTTCGCGTCCAGCCCTTCCCCGTGTGGCGTCTGGCGCTCGGCAACGGCCCTCATCTGGTTGACACAGAGCGCAACAAGCTCGGCAGGACGTGCGTGAGTTGTCCGCTCCGGACGCAAGGGGGACAAGAACGTCGCCGAATGGTTCACAACCAGTACTCCACCGGCGACAGCTCGGTCAGAATAGCGATGCACGTGTTCGTGGTGTGCCTCCAGGTCCCGCTTTCTGTTCCTGATTGCCTTGCGGTGCTCCGTCATAACGCTCTTCATCTCGACGGCAATCTGCACGGTCGAAGGTTGGGTTCTTCGGATGGCATCGTCCGGTGGCGGGCTGGCGGGGGGAGGCGAACCCAGCACGAGGTCGACGTTCCAATCGGAAGTGCCGGCCTGCAAAGTGAAGTTGAGGTCGTAGACGAGCTCACCAGCTTGTGCACGTCTCCTGATAATCGGGCAGACGGCTACCAGGTCCCGGATAATGGCCTCTGCCAGCGCATTGGAATGCTTATTGGAGCGGGGATGGTAACCTTGCGCCCGCAAGTGTTCGAGGAAGGCAGGGGGATTAGGACTCATGGAAGCGCACCTCTGCGTGCTCGGGCACGCTCGTCATCCGTCTTCTGGCGACCTCAACGTAGCTGGGCTCTATCTCTATGCCGATTGAGGAGCGCCGGGCGTCAATGGCGGCGAGTGTCGTATTGCCGACGCCCCAGAACGGGTCCAGCACTGTATCCCCGAC
>CAZSET010000118.1:0-7943 GCA_964605915.1 uncultured candidatus Brocadiaceae bacterium
CGGTGCCGCCTATCTCGGAGATGACCACGTCGACGTCGGGCACGGCCAGGGTCCGGACGCAGCTCTTGATCTCGTCCGTGATGTGCGGCACGACCTGAATCGTCTGCCCGAGGTAATCGCCGCGCCGTTCCTTCGTTATCACCGAGTTATAGACCATGCCGGCCGTGTAGTTGCAGTCCCTGCTGGTGGGCTCGCCCGTGAACCGCTCGTAGTGCCCCAGGTCCAGGTCGGTTTCGGCCCCGTCGTCGGTCACGTATACCTCGCCGTGCTGGTAAGGGTTCATGGTGCCGGGGTCGACGTTCAGGTAGGGGTCGAACTTCTGCAGCTTGACCTTCAGGCCCCAGGCCTTCAGCAGCATCCCCAGCGAAGCCGCCGTTATGCCCTTGCCCAGCGAGGAGACCACGCCGCCTGTGACGAAGATGTGCTTGGCCATCGCTACTCCCATTCGATCGTGCTGGGCGGCTTGGGGCTGATGTCGTAAACGACCCGGTTCACCCCGCTCACCTCGTTGATGATCCGGGACGAGATGCGGGCCAGCACCTGGTGCGGCAGCCGGGCCCAGTCCGAGGTCATGCCGTCCAGGCTGGTCACAATGCGCAGGGCGACCACGTTCGCGTAGGTGCGGCCGTCCCCCATCACGCCGACCGTCTTGACCGGCAACAGCACCGCGAAGGACTGCCAGATGTCAGCGAAACCCTCATAGGCCTGCAGCTCCTCCTGGACGCGCAGGTCCGCCTGGCGGAGCACGCGGAGCCGGTCGGGCGTCACTTCGCCGATGATGCGCACGGCCAGGCCGGGGCCCGGGAAGGGCTGTCGCGTCAGCATCTTCTGCGGCAGGCCCAGCTCGCCTCCGAGCAGGCGCACTTCGTCCTTGAACAGCTCCCTGAGCGGCTCCACGAGCTCGAAGTCCAGGTCGTCCGGCAAACCGCCCACGTTGTGGTGGCTCTTGATCGTGGCGGACGGCCCCCCGAAGGCCGAACGGCTCTCGATGACGTCCGGGTAGAGCGTGCCCTGCGCCAGGAAACGGATCCCGCCGATCCGGTCCGCCTCCGCGCGGAACACGTCGATGAACGTGCGCCCGATGATCTTGCGCTTCTCCTCCGGGTCGACCACGCCGTCCAGGGCCGAAAGGAACTCGTCCGCCGCATCGGCGAACCGCAGGTTCACGGGGTACTCATCCGTGAAGAACGCGCGTATCTCGTCCGCCTCCCCCGCGCGCAGCAGGCCGTTATCCACGAAAACGCAGATCGCCCGGTCACCCACGGCGCGCGTCAGCAGGGCGGCGGTGACGGCGGAATCCACGCCGCCCGACAGCGCACACAGCACGCGCCCGTCGCCGACCTGCTCCCGCATGCGCTCGACCGCATCGTCAATGAAGGCCCGCATGGTCCACCCGCCACGGCAGCCGGCGATGCGGAAGAGGAAACTGCGGAACACGTCCAGGCCCTTCGGAGTGTGCACGACTTCCGGATGGAACTGCACGGCGTAGAGCCGGCGCCCGGCGTCGCTCATGGCCGCGATGGGGCAGGTCTCGGTATGGGCCGTCTGGACGAAGCCGGGAGGCAGCTCGGCCACCACGTCGCCATGGCTCATCCAGACCTGAAGCGTCCCGCCGCAGCCGGCGAAGAGCTCGCCCGGTTCGTCCACGGTCAGCGTGGCAGGGCCGTACTCGCGCGCTCCGGCCTTGCGGACCTTGCCGCCGCACGTCTTCGCCAGGACCTGCATGCCGTAGCATATCCCCAGCACGGGCGCGCTGCCGTCCACGAGGGCAGGATCGAGCCCCGGCGCGTCGGCATCTGCCACGGACGCCGGGCCGCCGGAGAGCACAATGGCTTTGGGACTGAGGGCGCGCAGCTCCCCCACGTCGGCGGTGCCGGGCAGTATCTCGCAGTAGACGCCGAGCTGGCGGATGCGGCGGGCGATGAGCTGGCTGTATTGGGAGCCGAAATCCAGCACCAGGACCGTTTCACGCATCACGGTCCTCCACCGCGGGCGCCGCCCCCATCATCTCCATGAAGCGGCCGAAAAGGTGCCGTGCGTCGTGCGGCCCGGCCGAAGCCTCGGGATGGTACTGGACGGCCATGACGGGCAGCTTCCGGTGCCGCATGCCCTCGAGCGTCATGTCATTCAAGTTCACGTGGGTGAGCTCGACCTCGTCCTGATCCATGGAGTCGATGTCCACGCAGAAGCCGTGGTTCTGGCAGGTAATGTCGATCTTGCCCGTGGATAGCTCCTTGACGGGATGATTGGAGCCCCGGTGGCCGAACTTGAGCTTGTAGGTCTTTCCCCCGAGCGCCAGGCCCAGAAGCTGATGGCCGAGACAGATGCCGAAGACCGGCTTGCGCCCGAGCAGCTTGCGCACCTCCTCCACCACGTAGGGGACCCCGGCTGGATCGCCCGGCCCGTTGGACAGCAGGATGCCGTCCGGGTCCCGGGCGAGCGCCTCCTCGGCCTTCGTGCCGGCCGGGACCACTTCGACCGCGCAGCCCAGCTCCGCCAGGCAGCACAGTATGTTCGACTTGACGCCGAAGTCGTACACGAGCACGTGGGGGCCGGTTCGTTCGACGCCTTCGCCGGCCGGCCAGGGGTAGTCGCGGTCGGTCGTCACCTCCTTGACCAGGTCACGGCCGATCAGTCCGGGCGAGGATCGGGCCCGCTCGACAAGCTCGTCCGCGACGTAGTCGCCGGCCGCGATAACGGCCCGCATGGCGCCGGCCGTGCGGATGTGCTTCGTCAGGGCGCGCGTGTCCACCTCGCTGAGCGCGACGATGCCCGACTGAGCCAGGTAGTCCCCGAGGCTGCCGGTAGCCGCCCAGTTCGACGGGTAGGGGCAGTACTCCCTGACCACGAATCCCTCCACCTTCGGCGCGCGGGACTCGACGTCCTCCGGGTTGACGCCATAGTTGCCGATAAGGGGATACGTCATGGCGACGATCTGCCCCTTGTAGGACGGATCGGTGAGGATCTCCTGATAGCCCGTCATGCTGGTGTTGAAGACAACCTCCCCGGCCCTTGCGCCCGAGGCGCCGAAGGACTGGCCTTCGAACACACGGCCGTCTTCCAGTGCAATCGCACCCTTCACGGCTTCTTCCTCGAAAAGGCGATGCCGTCCCGCGCGGGCAGGCCGGTCAGTCTCTCGGTATGGGACAGACGGGCGGCACCTGCTTCTTGTGGGCCGACGCCGCCATGAGCTTGTGGACCCGGGCGACGAGGTCCGGCGGCGCGTCGGGCTCCCGTCCCGCGTCGATGGCGCCGACGATCTCGTCCAGCACCTCGTACGACATGCCGAGCTCGCCCTCGTCCGTTTGCCCGGCCCAGAGGCCGGCGCTCGGCTTCCTCTTCACGATCCGTTGGGGTACGCCCAGGTGCACGGCCAACGCGGCGACTTCATGCTTCAGCAGGCCGCCGATGGGCAGCATGTCGACGCCGCCGTCGCCGTGCTTGGTGAAGTAGCCGACCGCGATCTCACACCTGTTGCCCGTGCCCGCCACCAGATAGTTCAGGGAGTTGGCCACGAAGTAGAGGGTCGCCATCCGCAGGCGCGGTTTCAGATTCGCCCGCGCCAGCTCCGATCCCTCCGGCAGGACATCCAGCAGCCGCCGGTACGGCTCGTCGAGCCCCACGATCGTCGTGTTGAGCGAGAGCGCCCGGGCGATCTCCGCCGCGTCGGCCGCGTCGTCCCCGCTGCTTTCGCAGGGCATGATGACGCCGAGCGCATTGGCGCCCAGGGCCCGCACGGCCAGCGCGCCCACGACGGCCGAGTCCAGGCCGCCGCTCAGGCCCACCACGACGCCCTCGACGCCCGCCTCCTTGGCCCTGTCGGAAATCCAGCCCGAAACGGCTGCGGCAACGCGTTCTGCATCCATGGCATCATCGCGCCTCGATTGTTGTCCCTCTTGCATTCTAATGCATCCGCGCCGATCCTGCACGATCACCTCCGCCGATGGGTCGGCGGCGGGCTGGCGGGGTCGGCGCCTTCCTGACGGCTCTCCAGTGCGAACTTGTCCATGTTCTCGCTGACGTCCACCGGATACCGGCCGGTGAAGCACGCCAGGCAGTACGACTCGGGCGGTCCGGAGACGGCGGACAGCAGACCTTCGACGGTCTGGTAGCCCAGCGTGTCCACCCCGAGGAACTCACGTATGCCTTCGACAGACTTCTCTGCGGCGACGAGCTCGTCCGCGTGCGGGAAGTCGATGCCGTAGAAGCACGGGCATCGGATGGGCGGCGCGCTGATACGCAGGTGCAGCTCGCGCGCGCCGGCCCGCCGCAGCATCGAGAGCCTCTCCCGGCACGTGGTCCCGCGCACGATGGAGTCGTCCACGACGACCAGGCGCTTGCCGCGCACAACGTCTCGCACGACGTTCAGCTTGACCGCCACAGCGCGCGAGCGGCCCTCCTCCTCGGGTTTGATAAACGTGCGGCCGACGTAGTGGTTACTGACGAATCCCCTGTCAAGCGGCAGGCCGGAGCGGCGCGCGTAGCCGATGGCCGGGGAGTCGCCCGAATGCGGGATGCTGATGACGACGTCGGCGTCCACGGGGTGCGTGGCCGCCAGGCTCTCCCCGAGCCGCAGTCGCACGTTGTGAACGGTGTCGCCGAAGACAAGGCTGTCCGGACGGGCGAAGTAGATGTGCTCGAAGATGCAATGGGCCAGCCGGCCCTCGGCGCGCTCAGCAAACCGGCAGGACCGGAGGCCACCGGCGTCCACGGTGACGATCTCGCCGGGTTCGACGTCGCGGATGAACTTCGCGCCGACCAGGTCGAAGGCACACGTCTCGCTGGCCACCACGTAGCCGCCGTCCAGCTCGCCCAGCGAGAGGGGGCGAAACCCGAGCGGGTCGCGCACCGCCGTCAGCCTGTCCGCCGTCATCAGCAGCAGCGAGTACGCGCCCTCGACGTGCGACAGGGCATCGACCAGCGGCTCCTCAGCGCCAAGGTGGTCCGGATCGGCCAGCAGGTGAACGAATATCTCGCTGTCGGTCGAAGTCTGGAAGATCGAACCGCGGGATTCGTAGACTCGACGCAGCGTGCGCGCGTTCGTCAAGTTCCCGTTGTGGGCTATCGCCACGATGCCGCGCGAGTGCTCGACCACCAGAGGCTGGATGTTCTGGAGGCGTTTCCCGCCCGTCGTCGAGTAGCGCACGTGGCCGATGGCCAGATCGCCGGGGAGGTCCCGCAGCTCGTCGTATCCGACGGCTTCGCTGATCAGGCCGAGCCCCTTCTTGCTGTTGACGGTGCGACCGTCGGAGGCCACTATGCCGGCGGACTCCTGCCCTCGGTGCTGGAGGGCATAGAGACCGTAGTACGTCTTGCGTGCGGCGTCCGGGCATCCGAAGACGCCGAACACGCCGCACTCCTCGCCCAGCTTGCGGGCGCCAACGTGTGTGCGGCTTCTCTCCTGCATGCCTTCGTCAGTAGACATAGAACCTCCTGCGGGGACGGCTTGCACTGCCTTCCCGACAGCCGGATCACAGCACCGGCAGGTACCTTTCGATCTCGTACTTGCTGACGTGGGTCCGGTAGCCGTCCCACTCGATCTTCTTGTTGGCGATGAACTTATCGAAGATGTGGTCGCCGAGGGCTTCGCGCACGAGGGAGCTATTCTCGGTTTCGGCGATGGCTTCGGCCAGGCTGCCCGGCAGGGAGGCGATGCCCCTCTTGGCCCGCTCCTCCTCGGACATCTCGAAGATGTCCTCCTCGATCGGGTTGGGCAGCTCATAGCCCTCTTCGATGCCCTTCAGGCCGGCGGCCAGCATAACGCTGAACGCCAGGTAAGGATTGCAGGCCGGATCGGGGCAGCGGAACTCGGCGCGCGTTGCCGTCTCCTTGCCCGGCTTGTACATCGGCACGCGCACGAGGGTGGACCGGTTTCTGCGCGCCCACGACACGTAGACGGGCGCCTCGTAGCCGGGCACCAGGCGCTTGTAGGAGTTCACCCACTGCGCCACCACCGAGCATATCTCGCGCGCGTGCACGAGCAAGCCGGCGATGTAGCGCTTGCCCGTCTCGGACAGGTGGCAGACGTCCTTCGCGTCGAAGAACGCATTCCTGTCGCCTTTGAACAGGGACTGGTGCGTGTGCATGCCGCTGCCGTTCTGTGCGAAGAGGGGCTTGGGCATGAACGTGGCGTAGACGCCGTGCTTCATGGCGATCTCCTTGACCGTCAGCCGGTAAGTCATGGCCGCGTCCGCCATGGCCAGGGCGTCCATGAAGCGCAGGTCGATCTCGTGCTGGCTGGGCGCCACTTCGTGGTGGCTGTACTCGACGTGGACGCCCATCTTCTCCAGGGCCTGGACGGTCTCGCGCCTCAGGTCGCTGGCCACGTCCAGCGGGGTCAGGTCGAAGTAGCCACCGGCGTCGAGGGTCGCCGTGCCGGCGGAGTCCTCGAAGTAGAAGTACTCCAACTCGGGCCCTACGTAGAAGGTGAAGCCCATGTCGGCCGCCTTCTTCAGGTTACGCCTGAGGGCCCACCGCGGGCAACCGTCGTAGGGCCTGCCGCTCGGTTCCACCACGTCGCAGAACATCCGGGCCACCGCGTCTTCCTCAGTCGGGCGCCAGGGCAGCATCGTGAAGGTGCCGGGATCCGGCATGGCGACCATGTCGCTTTCCTCGATGCGGGCGAAGCCCTCGATTGAGGAACCGTCGAATCCCATTCCTTCGTTCAGCGCCGTCTCCAACTCGTCGACGGTGATGGCGAAGCTCTTCAGAAAACCGAGCACGTCGGTGAACCAGAGGCGGATGAACCGGACCTTGTGCTTCTCGACGGCCTCCAGAACGGCTTGTTTGTCCATCGCTGCCATCCTCTTTCTCCCCGTGTGGCTTGCGGTTCTCGCTACCCTATACTTCCTTTGAGCATTAGCGGCGCCAGAACCCAATATGCCTATAGAGCTATCGGCGTGCCAGACCGCGAGCCGCGCAATGGAGAAACGCGGAAAGCATTGCCAAGCAAGGGCTTACAGCAAGCCCAAGGCGCGCGACGAAAGGGAAGTGCATTCCCCCAGGTACTACATTTATGTAGGATATAACATACAATCCTACGTATGCGTCCGAAATCTCCTCGCCTCGACCTCGTACCTGTTGACCCGCAGGCCCATGACCCGTTCGCTGATGCCCAGCTCGCGGGCAGCCTTGGCCATGTTGCCCCGCGAGTCCTTGAGGGCGTCGACGATGAGGTCGCGCTCGAAGTCCGCCAGCAGCCGCGGGAGCGTGCCGCCGCGCGCCGGCTGGCCGGGCTCCACCATCTGAAGCGTGGGCGGCAGGTGGTGGCCCCGGATCACGTCCTCCTGGGTCAGCAGCACGGCCCGCTCGATGCAGTTCTCCAGCTCTCGCACGTTTCCCGGCCAGTGGTAGCTGGCCAGCATGTCGAGCGCCGGGGTGGATATGCGCCGAACGGTCTTCTTGTTGGCCCTGGCGTACTTCTCCACGAAGTGATCGGCCAGCAGCAACACGTCGGTCTTCCGCTCGCGCAGGGGCGGGAGGCGGATCGGGAAGACGTTCAGGCGGTAGTAGAGGTCGTGGCGAAACTCGCCCTTTTCGACCAGCTCCTCCAGGTGGCGATTGGTGGCGCAGATGAGGCGGACGTTGGCTTTAACCGTCTGCATGCCTCCCACGCGCTCGAACTCGCGTTCCTGGAGCACCCGCAGCAGTTTGACCTGCGTGGCGGGCGACAGGTCGCCGATCTCGTCCAGGAAGATGCTGCCCCCTTCGGCCAGCTCGAAACGCCCCTGCCGGCGGGCGATCGCTCCCGTGAAGGCGCCCTTCTCGTGACCGAATAGCTCGCTTTCGATCACGCTCTCGGGCAGGGCGCCGCAATGCACCTTGACGAACGGCCTGTCCGCGCGCAAGCTGTTGTAGTGAACGGCCTGGGCGACCAGCTCCTTGCCCGTGCCGCTCTCGCCTCGGATCAGGACCGTGGCGTCCGACTTGGAGACCTTGGCGAT